>JAEWMQ010000088.1 GCA_023393125.1 Bacillota bacterium | reverse complement strand
TTATAGATGAACGCGATGCGTTCATCGCCATGCCTGGGACTGTAGAATCGGGGCAGCTTTTTAAGGAAGGGCTTGCTGGTATTCAAATTAACGGACAGTGGGGCTTTTTAATCCGGAAGGGCCAGATTGCCGTTCCGGCAGCATTTGACAGCGTGCACGAATTTGAAAATGGCCTGGCAGCCGTGTTTATAAATAATAAATGGGGCTATGTGAACAAGGAGGGGAATCTGACGATTACCCCTGACCTGGATGCCAAGCCGAGCTTTTATAATGGTTATGCTGCTGCCTCACAAAATGGCAGGTGGGGTTATCTGTCAGAGGTGGGAAGCTGGGCCGTAGAACCCCGGTTTGAAGCGGCTCTTGGCTTTTTTTCAGGACTGGCGGCAGTCAAAGAAAACGGCAAATGGGGTTTTATTGATTCGACTGGTTCGCTGGTCATTGAGCCGCAATTTGACGGAGCCGGCAGCTTCGAGCAGGATTTGGCGCCAGCGAAACTTGGTGCGCAATGGGGTTATATAAACAGGCAAGGCCAGGTTGTCATCGCGCCCCAGTTTGAGCGGGCAGCCGTTTTTTCGGGCAAGCTGGCACAGGTGGTCAGCCAAGGCCGCTGGGGTTTTATCAATCGCCTGGGCAAAATGAAGATACCGCCGCAATATGAGGATGTCCGGCTATGGAATTCGCAGCCCGGACAGACGCTTTACTGGATTAGCAGCGGCGGAAAATACGGCCTGATGGATGGAAACGGACTTTTCCTTCTTCCGCTTGTTTTTGATGAAATCAAACAGTTGAATTTTAAAAACCCGGATCTCGAATATATCGCAGTCTGCCGGGAGCAGAAATACGGGATTTTGAACATGCGCGGTGAATGGATCATTCAGCCTGTTCTCTGGCGGCTGCCGGACGCGGTATATTTGGCTTCCAAGATTGCTGTAATTTATGAGGATTTTTACGGAGCCGTCGGTGCTAAGATCCAGCAGCATTATGCTAATCTCATGGCTAGCGGTTATCGTTTCCAGCTAAACCTCCAGTATGAAGAGGCCTTGTCCGCTTTCCGGGCAGCCCTGCAGATCAATCCGCAGGATCAGGCAGCTAGCTGGGCGATCAATCAGCTCCTATTGCAATCAAAACAATAGTAATATGCTTTTTAATTGGCCTGATGAGCACTGGGGTTGGGAATAGAGCGCATGCATTACAAGGAGGTTTAGTGGTGGATTTTAAATAATTCAAATAGTAGAAGAGAGGAAATGACGATGAGTAAAAAAATAGTAGTATTGGCAGCGTTTTTGCTGACGGTATTCTGTTCCGGGGCGGCGTTAGCCTCCGATGTGCAGATTACTAACAAAGCCGGTTTTGACTTTTATGAGGTGCACTTTGCTCCGGCTAATTCTGCCAATTGGGGTGAAGATGTACTGAATATGAATGTGATCTTACATAATGAAACGGTTACCGTCCATTGGGATAAAGGTGATCAAGATCTTTATAACCTTATGGTAATTGATGAACAGGGACATAAATTCTATTGGTCTAAGTTAAACCTGAAGGAAGTATCGCGAATTACATTAAAGCCGGAAAGTCATGCCGATTTGCAATAGTGGATGGCTGAGACGAGCAGGAAATTTCTATTATAATAGGGAATGAATTTATAAAGTAAATAACAGATAGACAAGCAGCAGTTCTGAATGCAAAAAAATGCTTCGGAACTGTTACTTTTTTGCACTGGCAGCGTTTAAAATATGGAAGTAATAAGAAAAACATGAAAAATATAGTAATGGATTGTAAAGTTTACTTATAAATTGGCCGATATAAAAATATAAGGGTTATTTTCAATCAAGGAGACGGGAATCAAATGGTGCAAAACTTGCTTGAATGCTATCAAAACAGGGAGGAAGGCTTTTGGAAAGCCGAATCCAAATTTAAACCGCTGGGCCTTTTTCGCTATGTCTATTGGGAGTTTGCTAACGGCAGTACAACGACACCTGCCGATCCGCATGTTCATGTGATTTATGTGGTCAAAGGCAGCTGCCAATATGAAGGGTTTTCGATCAAACCGGGCGATGCATTTGTCAGTGGTTTAAACAAGGCCCCTTTGACCAGCAGCCTTAAGAATTTTGCGCTGTTTACCATTGATATGGATTTTAATTTTTATTACCGGATGACCGGAATGGTGCCTTCAATGTTTTCCGAAGTAGCAGTCAGACTGGATAGCTTCAATCCGTTTTATCAATTGGGGCGTCAGCTGTTTGAATTGCCTATGAACCGGTGGATACATACAGCGGAAAGCTTTATGCAGCAAATGATTCGCTGTCAGGCTGTGCGATACAGTCCACAATTTCAGCGGATCGCCGAAGCAACAGGTTTATTGGCTCAAACCTGGCATCAGGGAACGGAGGTTTTGCAACGTGATTTTGCTGTTTCGTACCGGCAGCTGCAGCGGGATTTCGTTTCCGTCATGGGAGTTACGCCCAAAGAATATGTCGGAATACTGCGGTTTAATCAGGTTTTTAAACTGCTTAACGAATATAATCTAACAGAGGCGGCTTTGAATGCCGGTTATTGGGATCAGGCACATATGATCCGCGATTTTAAAAAAATGTCCGGGTTTACGCCGGCGCAAATTAAAAAACTGGATTTTTTTTATATGACCAATGAATTACGGAGAGATTTACATATTTAAAAACCAAACAAAAATGGTTGAAAAGTACAGCGACATCAAAGGATGTCGTTTTTTTACAATACAAAACAAATCCTGTTCGCTATACTTTTTTTACAATCATTTCACAATGGATGGGGAGGCAATTGTAATGGGAAGCTTCTTTTCACTGCTTTCAAATGTAGTCCAGGAAGTTTTGGGGCAGTCGTCGGAGAAAGTATTCGAAAATAAAAATCTGGAAATCAACTTGGAGAATGCTGCTAAACGGTTAGAATCGATTAATGAAAACATATATCCCGAGTATGCCCGGAATCCGCAGGAGTTTTTACGAAAAAACGGTGCTCTCTGGTTTGTTCGCAAGGATTTGGAAGCAGCGCGTTTTTATATGACCGAAGGTAATGAAGGGTATGGAGACTGGACACGGATTCGCGGCGGAAATGGT
>JAEWMQ010000002.1 GCA_023393125.1 Bacillota bacterium | reverse complement strand
GCTCCACGATGCGCTCGAACCCGATCGAGAACCCGACCGCGGGGACATCGGTGCCGAGGAAGCGGCCGATCATGCCGTCGTAACGGCCGCCGCCGCCGAGCGAGTAGGACACTGACGGGTGCGCGAGCTCGTAGATGGTGCCGGTGTAGTAGCCCATGCCGCGCACGAGGAACGGGTCGAACACGAGCGGCACCTCGGACGCGCCGCGCGCAGCCGCCACCGCCTCGCCGATGGCGACGAGGTGCGCGACGACCTCGTCGTCCACACCCTCGGGCAGCTCGCGGCGGATGTGCGCCTCGCCGAACGGGAGGTGCTCGAGCGTGCGGGGCCGGTTGAGGAACGCGGCGAACGCGGCGACGGCGTCCGGGGTGGCTCCCCGCTCGGTGAGCTCGGCGACGACGCCCTCGGGGCCGATCTTGTCGAGCTTGTCGATCGTGATGAGGACGCCCGCACGCTCGTCGGCGGCGAAGCCGAACGCACCGAGCATCGCGTCGAGGGCGCGCCGGTCGTTGATCCGGATGGTGCCGCCGTCCAGGCCCAGCTCGTCGAGGACGTCGAGGCTCGCCACGAGCAGCTCCACCTCGGCACGCGGGGTCGGGTCGCCGATGATGTCGATGTCGCACTGCACGAACTGGCGGTAGCGCCCCTTCTGCGGCCGCTCCGCGCGCCACACCGGCGCGATCTGCACGGCGCGGAACACGCTCGGCAACTGGCCGCGGTTGCTCGCGTAGAAGCGTGCCAGCGGCACGGTGAGGTCGTAGCGCAGACCCAGGTCGGACAGGGCGGCCGGGTCGTCCGCGGCCGCGCGGATGTCGTCGGGCTCGAGGCCGCGGCGCAGCACGTTGAAGGCGAGCTTCTCGTTGTCGCCGCCGATGCCGGCGTGCAGGCGCGCGTAGTCCTCGACGACGGGGGTCTCGATCTCGTCGAATCCGTGCGCGCGGTAGCGGTCGCGGATGACGGCGAGCACGTGCTCGCGACGGGCCTTGTCAGCGGGGAGGAAGTCGCGCATGCCGCGCGGCGGGTTCACGGATGCCACGTGCCTATTGTTCCAGGTCGGCGGCCTCGGCCGTCCGGACCTCGTCCGTCAGCGCCCGCAGCCGCTCCCGCAGGGCGCGCTCGGCGTCCCACCCCTGCGCCCGCGCCCGGGCCACGAGCCCCAGCAGCGCGTCGCCGAGCTCGGCCTCGCTCCGCGGCATCCGCTCGTCCGCCGGCCCGCCCTGACCGCGAGAGAACACCTGGTCGCCGAGAGAACGGGCGCCGACTGCTCCCTCGGCGCGCTGCTGTTCTCTCGCGGGATCGCCGCCCCCAGGCACCGGCACGGTGACGCCGACGGCGGCGGCCTTGCCGAGGAGCTTCTGCGCGAGGGCGAGGGAAGGCATGTGCGACGAGACGCCGTCGAGCACGCTCGTGCGAGTCCGCTTCTCCGCGGCCTTGGCGGCGTTCCAGTGCACGAGCACCTCCTCCGGCGTCGTCGCGACCGCATCGCCGAAAACGTGCGGATGCCGCCGCGTCATCTTGTCCACGAGGCCGCGCGCCACGTCGTCGATGCCGAACGGCTCCTCGGCGTCACGGGAGGCGATCTCGGCGTGGAACAGCACCTGCCACAGCAGGTCGCCGAGCTCCTCACGGAGGTCCTCGCGGGAGCCGGCCTCGACGGCATCGACGAGCTCGGCGGTCTCCTCCTGCAGGTACGGGACGAGCGCCCGGTGGTCGATGCCCTGCGACCACACGCATCGGTCGCGCACCGCGCGCATCGTGTCGGCTGCCGCCCGCAGCGGGTCGGTCAGGTCGTCGGAGCCGGGAGGCGTCGGTAGTGCCATGCCCGCAACGATACGAGTCCCGCTGCCAGCACGAGGGCCAGGAGCGACCCGGCGAGCACCCCGAGCGTCGCCTGGTCCCGGGTCGCGGCATCCGCCGGGAAGGCCAGCTCGCTCATCAGCAGCGCGACCGTGAACCCGATGCCGCCGAGGGCGCCCGCCGCGAGCAGGTCGCCGAAGGGCAGCTTCACGCCGCCGAAGCGCATCGAGATCGCGCCGGCGACGGTGATCCCGACGAGCTTGCCGAGCGGCAGGGCGACCACCACGCCCCAGAAGGCGGGCGAGAGCTCGGTGGGCGAGACCTGCGGGATGACGACGAGGGATGCCGCGAGCGCGAACACCGGCAGCACGATGCCGTTCACCCACGGCTCCACGGCGTGCCGGGTGCGCAGCGCGGGCTGCTGCGGCATCACGAGCCCGAGCGCGACCCCCGCGATCGTCGCGTGGACACCGGCCTCGTGCACGAAGAACCAGGTCGCCAGCGCCAGCACGATGAGCACGACGATCGCCGGCCGTCGTCCGCGTCCGTCGAGCAGCCAGCACACCAGGCGGAACGCGACGAGGCACACGACGGCCGCGCCGAGCATCGCGACATCCACCCCCGTGGTGAACAGCACCGCGATGATCACGATGCCGACGATGTCGTCGAGGATCGCGAGGGCCAGCAGGAACACCCGCAGGTTCGACGGCAGGCCACGGCCGAACACGGCGAGCACCCCGAGCGCGAACGCGATGTCGGTCGCGGTGGGGATCGGCCATCCTGCCGCCAGCGGGCCGCCTCCGACGGCGACGAGGTACACCGCGATCGGCACGAGCACGCCACCGGCCGCGGCGATGACCGGCTGCAGCGCCTTGCGCCCGGAGTTCAGCTGCCCGCTGGTCAGCTCGTACTGCAGCTCGACGGCGGCGGCGAAGAAGAAGACCGCCAGCAGGCCGTCCGCGATCCAGTGCCCGACGGACAGCGTGAACACGCCGGGGATGCCGATCTCGGCGGCCTTGAGCGCGAGCGCCCGGCCGCCGATCGGCGAATTGGCCAGGACGAGGCCCAGCACCGCCGCCAGCAGCAGCAGGATCGCGGGGAAGCGGGCCGAGCGCAGCAGCGTCATGGCGGACACTCAGTCGAGGCGGCGGTCCTGCGCGTGCCGCGCCAGCGCCGCACTGTAGCGCTCGGTGAGCTGACCCATGAGGTCGGGCGTCTCGCGATCGAGTCCGAACACGAAGCCGGGGAAGTCCAGGTCGTGCTGGAGCTCCCAGATGCGGTCGTGCTCGGTCGGGGGCAGGATCTCCGCCGGTGTGCCGACCGCGACCCACCCGATGGGCACGACCGACCGGGCGGGCAGGTGCGTGCGCAGGTGCACCACCGCGTTGATGCGCACCTCGCTGCCCTCGCCGACCCTGGCGCCGTTGAAGACCCGCGTGCCGGTCGCGAGGAAGACGTCGTCGCCGATCGTCGCTCCCGAGATGCTCGCCATCGGGCCGACGAGGACGTGCGAGCCGATGTGCACCGGATGCGAGGCGCTCGCCCGCACGAGCGCGTTCTCCATGACGATGACGTACTCCCCCAGCGTGACCGGCCCGCCTTCGGCGGTGAGGACCGCGC
>JAEWMQ010000094.1 GCA_023393125.1 Bacillota bacterium | reverse complement strand
ACGTACTTCCGCTCGACGGGATACTGAACCTCGCATGTATATATCGCGATGTTGAGGGACTCCGTCCTGCCGGGCTCAGTGACAGTTGGGTAGACAATGCCTTGTCCATCATCGGTAGCGGTCGCGTTCCATCCAGAGTCTTTGAGGCACTGGATCATCGTGGGGCCCCACTCCGCGAGTGAGATCGCCCGGACCTGCTTCACGTCTGGAGGCGGCTCGATGCCCAACGATTCCGCGAGGGCGGCGGCTTCTGCCTCAAAGGACGGTGCTTCCTCAGCAGCGTCGTTGTCGGGCGGTGCTGCGCTTGTGCAGCCTGCCAGTCCAGCCGACAGCACTGACAGAGTCACCGCGCCGATCAGGAGATTCCTGCGTCGACTCAACTACTGCATCCAGCGTAGCCGTTGGAGATGTCACCGCCGGTGCCGGTGATCCAGGTTCGCCAGCCCGGGATGTTCCTCGAACCGACCCACGATGTGCGCTTCACGTAGGCGGACCCGTTGTTCCACGAGCCGAGCGTGGTCACGCCTGCCCTGTGGTTCACTCGGCCCTTCGCGATCGACTCAACATATCCAGCCGGGCGATTTGTCGGACACGTGATCGGAGTGTCCGAACCGAACTCAGACGCGGCCATAGCCGCGCTCGGAGCGACAAAGAGGGCACCCGCTGCGAGCGAGACCGCCACCCCCATGCCAAGAATGCTCTTTCTTGCCTTGTTCATGTTTCCCCCCATATCCCTGCAACCTTTATGGATGCTATGTGAACCGTAGCGTCCCGAGCCTCACCTTCAAAAGGGGGCAACCATAGCCGGCAGTGCCCCGATCCTCCACCGGTTTAACTAATTCAGTCGACTGACGCTCATGCGCCGCTCGGCAGCTTTTGAATGCAGCCTGGGAAAAGCGCGGAGCTGCGGCGCGACTTCGCGACCCTGTTCGACTGGCCAAAGGGTGAGTCCCATAGCGTGGTGTCACTTCCTGTGGGGGTCTCGTCGTCGTAGACGATGAAGGGCCACCGTGGGATGACCAGTTGTTTCCGGCAAGAAGCAAAGAAGTGATCCCACGATGACCCACCACCAGTCTGCCTTGACGACCCTGATCAGCGAAGTCCTTGCCGATCCCGACCTGGCCCACTCGGATGTGTTCCGGCGGATGTTGCAGGCCGGCCTGCAGGACCTGATCAACGCGGAAGCCACCGCGAAGATCGGCGCGGCGCCGCATGAGCGCACCCCGGAGCGGACCACACGTCGTAACGGCACCCGCCCGAAGACCCTCGCCACTCCGGCCGGCGAGGTCGATCTTCATATCCCGAAGCTGCGGGAAGGGTCGTTCTTCCCGTCGCTACTGTCCCCGCGCCGCCGGGTCGACAAGGCCCTCTACGCGGTGATCTGCCAAGCCTGGATCGACGGGGTCAGCACCCGCAAAGTCGACCAGCTGGTCCGCGCGCTGGGCAACGACACCGGCATCTCCCGCTCGACGGTGTCGCGGATCTGCACGGAGATCGATGAGTCGGTGCAGGAGTTCCTGCACCGCCGGATCGATCACACCTGGTTCCCGTATCTGTTCCTGGACGCCACCTACCTCGACGTCCGTCTGCGCGGCCGCGTCGTCTCCCAGGCCCTCGTGGTCGCCACCGGCGTCTCCGGCGACGGCCGCCGCGAGATCCTCGGCATGGCGCTGGGAGATGCGGAGACAACGGACTTTTGGACCGAGTTCCTGCGCTCCCTGCGCGAGCGAGGACTGAAGGTCGCGACCGACGCCGACCCGCTGGGCGTCGCCCTTGTCACCTCCGACGCACACGCCGGCCTGAAAGCCGCTGTCAAGGCGATCCTGCCCGGAGCTGCCTGGCAACGCTGCCGCGTCCACTTCGCCCGCAACGTCACCCACAAGCTCGGCTCGGCCCGCTCCAAGCCCGTCAACGCGCTGATCACCACGATCTTCGCCCAGACCAGCCCGGAGGCCGTGACCGCTCAACACCGGCAGGTCACCGACAGCCTGCGCGCCTCGTTCCCCGAGGTCGCGCAGATGCTTGAGGCCGCCGAAGCCGACCTCACCGCCTTCGCCGCCATGCCGCGAGAGCACTGGCAGAAGATCTGGTCGAACAACCCCATCGAGCGCCTCAACCGCGAGATCAAACGCCGCGCCGACGTCGTCCAGATCTTCCCCGACCGCGACAGCGTCACCCGCCTCATCGGCGCTGTCCTGCAAGAACAGCACGAGGAATGGCAATACGGCGAACGCCGCTACTTCTCCGAAATCTCCATGCGCAAGCTCATCCACACCCTCCACGACCACGCAGAACCCGCCCGCCCCGAGCTCTACCTCACCGCCTGACCCCATCCATCACAGGGAACAACCGAAGTGACACCACACCACGGGACTTGACCTTGGGGACTGCTGAAGGTCTTGGTGACTCTTCTTGTTAGGCCGCGGACGTGGCCTGTGTGGTCATGATGGCTTCGAACTCGACCGGGGTCAACTTGCCGAGGACGCGTTGCCGGCGGCGCCGGTGGTAGGTTCGCTCGATCCAGGTCACGATGGCGAGGCGGAGGTCCTCGCGAGTGGCCCAGCGCCGGCTATTGAGCACGTTCTTCTGGAGCAGCGCGAAGAACGATTCCATCGCGGCGTTATCACCGGCGGCGCCGACTCTGCCCATGGAACCGACGAGACCGTGCCGGTCGAGTTCGGCTTGGAAGCGCCGCGAACGGAACTGGCTTCCCCTGTCGCTGTGAACGGTGGTGCCGGTCGGGTTGCGACGCTGGATCGCCATCCGCAGAGCCGAGACGGCGAGCTCTGAGGTCATCCGGTCGTTGATCGAGTACCCGACGATCCGGTTCGACCACACGTCTTTGACGGCGCAGAGGTAGACCTTGCCCTCACCGGTGGGGTGCTCGGAGATGTCGGTGAGCCACAGCCTGTCCGGGCCGGTCGCGGTGAACTCCCGCCGTACGAGATCGTCACGCACGGGCGGGCCGACCAGACGCCCCTTGCCACGCCGTCTGCGGACGAACGCGCTGAAGATCTCGTTCTCCGAGCACACCCGCCACACTCGCCGCTCTGATGCGGTGAACCCGGCCTCGGCGAGCTCGTCGGCGATGAACCGGTATCCGAACGCGGGGTCGTCGGCGTGCACGTCGCGGGCCGCGTTGATCAGGTGCGCGTCGTCCCAGTCCCGCCGCGAGACAGGACTCTGCAGCCACCGGTAGTAGGGCTGCTTCGCGAACTTCAACACCCGGCACGTCACCGCGACAGGAATCCCATCGGCGGCGAGTTCACTCACGAGCGGGTAGAGCCTTTTGGGCCGGACAGGTTCGCCTGCGACAGATACGCCGCGGCCCGCCGGAGGACCTCGACCTCCTGCTCGAGCAGCTTCACCCGCTTGCGCAACTCACGGTTCTCGGTCGCTTCACTGGAGGTCACGCCAGCACGGCGACCGCCGTCGACCTCGGCGATCTTCACCCACCGCTGCACGCACGACTCCGAGATCCCGAAGTCCTTCGCGATCTGCGCGAACGACGACTCCCTCCGCAGCGCGATGGCGACGACGTCGTCCCGGAACTCCTTGGGGAACGGCTTAGGCATGAGGAGATCCTTCCAGCGGTGACGAATCACCACATATCAGGAGTCACCTAAACCTTCAGCAGTCCCCCACTCTTCAGCGGGGCGAGGACGTCCCCAACGCCTCGGCCACGTTGTCGAGGTCGTCGTCGAACAGATCAGCCTATGTATCGAGCGTCCTAGCCGCCGACTCGTTGCCGGGCATCCGCCCGACCGCTTTCACGTTGGCGCCAGCGCTGATCGCCAGCAACGCTGCTGTGTGTCGCAGATCGTGGGGTGTCACGCGCGGAAACGGATGCGGCGGGCACACCCCTGCCGCTGTCGCGGCTTCGATGCGCCCCTGCGTCTCACTGCGGGCCTGCTTAACCACGCTGCTAAACCGTTCCGCTCGTCGACTCCTCTCGGCGAGCGCTCGTTCGGCGGGAACCGCCGCGCGATTAGTAACTTCAAAGCCGCGCGCAGCCTCCGGGCAGATTACGGCAGCGCGATGATGTCCGCCATATGGGACCCGACCCGTTACGATCCCTAATCACGATAACTGAGGGGGATCCGTGAGTGCGACGGAACGGCTGGCGGCGGAGCTAGCGAAGGGGCGGGTGGCGATCGTCGCCGGGACGGGCGTCACAACGGCCCTCACAAAGGGCGCGCCGACGAGCGGGTGGGTGGGGCTCATCAAAGACGGGATCAAGCACGTTGGCTTTCGTGACACCGCCAAGGCAACCCTCTGCGACCTGCGACTGGACGAAGCTTCCTCGGCTGAGGATCTCGTTGGGATAGCCGACGACATCAAGCGGTACCTGGCCGAGGATTTCGACCGATGGATCGCTACCGCCGTCGGG
>JAEWMQ010000064.1 GCA_023393125.1 Bacillota bacterium | reverse complement strand
ACAGAATAATATTTGAGCTCTAGCATGTGATATCCCCCATTTTATTTGTTTTTTCTTTTTTTCAGGGTAACGATATCACATGATTGGAGCTTATTCTACTTGTAAATTTAACTAGCACAACTCGTTAGCTATTATTATGCATCTATTCATTGTAATATCTGCTCTATTAAATGATTCTGCAAATATCTTAGCTATTAATTCTGCTATTTCTTCCATACTAATACTAGAAGAAAGATTTTCTACTATCTCTCTACTTTCTGAATCGTATTCATCATCTGGTGCAAATGCTAGGAGCCCGATTGGATCCCATTCGTCGATAGCCTTTTTCACTACTTTAAATTCATATAAATTCTCTTCCATAATACTCCCCTTCCTCCTAAATAAAATCATTATACACCTATAAAAAGAATATAGGAATTAATCTTTTTACTATAATATCTCTTCTCCGATTATTAAATGTAGCTGTAGTAATGTCTAATAACTCGCAAATCCTACTAATTGAATACCGCTTAAAGTATTTCATTTCAATTAATAGCAACTCTTGTTCTGTTAGAGTACATAATGCATTCTCTATCTTCTTAAGCTGACGTTCCTTGATTTGAATGAGACTAGTTAATAGATTTTTAAGAATAGAATTAATATATGTTGCTTTTAGGCCTAAACTCTGCTTATGCTTTTATATGGATATGTGAAAGCTTCTCTAAAATCGTGATATTAAACTCAGATTTCAAGAAAGAGAAAAAAGTAAATTATTATTTCGCATAGATTTAAGTGTACGATCAGAATAATTTTTAAGTTGTATTTCTAATAAATATTCATTAAGTAAATTTTCTGGCAATAGTCCTTTAAACATAAAAAAACCTCCAATGACGATATACTTAGCACATTTGTACATCATCATTAGAAGTCTTTTATACGCCATCACTGGCGCTATTTTTACAACTAAATTTCAAAAAATCCCTTAACTATCAAAGGCTTACTCTTCATCCCAGTTATGGTAAATGTTCTGAACATCATCATCGTCTTCGAGAAGATCAAGCATTTTATTCATTGCCTTAATATCTGATTCTGAGGTAAGAGAAGTCCATGTTTGTGGTACCATAGTCACTTCTGCTTCCGCCATTTCAATACCAGCTGCTTCTAAAGCTGCGTGTACATCAGAGAAGTTTTCAGGTGAGGTTGTAATAGTATACCCTTCTTCTTCTGATTCGAAGTCATCAGCACCAGCTTCGATAGCCATCATCATAAGTTCATCTTCATCCATATCTGTAGCTTCTTTTTCAATAACAATTTGTCCTTTTTTATCAAACATAAAAGACACACAACCTGTTGTCCCCATATTTCCATTACCTTTTGTAAAGTAAGAACGTACATTAGCAGCAGAGCGATTTTTATTATCTGTTAAGGTTTCAACAATAACAGCTACACCACTTGGGCCATAACCTTCATAAGTTATATATTCATAATGAACGTTATCGCCTTCACCAGCAGCTTTTTTAATACTTCTTTGAATTGTATCATTTGGCATATTGTTAGATTTTGCTTTTGCAATAACGTCACTTAGTCTTCTATTAAGAGAAGGATCTGCCCCGCCTTCTTTAACAGCAACAGCAATTTCACGACCTATTTTTGTGAATATTTTTCCTTTTTGCGCATCATTTTTAGCTTTTTTATGCTTAATGTTGGCAAACTTTGAATGTCCAGACATAAATCTTTATTCCTCCTTGGATTTAAAACCATATAGATTTAAATAGTTATAAAAGATATGTTTTATTTTACCATAAGCCACTTATTTTTAGCAACAAGCCCTTAGAGTTTCACATCAATCCAGTCATATGCACCTGGTAAAATGCTGATTCCGGCATTGGTATTTTCTTCAAGCCACTTAGTAAAAGCTTCTTCCTCTTGAACTTGTACTTCTACGATAAAGGTAACATCCTCTAGATAAATACTTTCCCTAATGACATAGTTTCTTTCTCCTAGCAGATATTGTACTTTACCGGATAATGTATAGGACATTTTTAATGTAAAAAGACGAATGTGTTTTTTTTCAATAATACCAGCAGCAAGTAAGCCTTCTTTAGCTGCCTTACCATAAGCTCTTACAAGTCCACCCGTTCCTAAAAGTGTACCGCCAAAATACCTGGTAACACATATAAGTGTATTTTTAACTTGTTCACCCTTTAAAACTTCTAATATAGGCTTTCCAGCAGTACCTTGAGGCTCACCATCATCACTTGAACGTTGAAATTCATTATGTTCTCCTATTTGATAGGCAAAGCAATTATGAGTTGCATCATAGTATTTTTTTCGCAGCTGTTGCATATAGAGATCTGCTTCTTCGACTGTTTGTACTTGGTAAACAGTTGCAATAAACTTTGATTTCTTCTCGATGATCACTGCTTCACCAGTTTGAGCTATTGTTTTAAAAGAATTCATTATCTTATCACCTTGTTGTTAAAATTAATTTAATACTATCATAAAAAATAAGACCTTACCAATAAAAAACTACCAGGAAGTCATTCCTAGTAGTTTTCGTATCTGTTAATTAATCCAATCATCAATAATATCTGTTAAAGTAGTAATCGTTACGCCATTTTTAAAAAGTTTTTCAGCAAGAGATAAAGCTATTTCAGCTACCTCTGTTATCAGTTCTGACATACAAATAAGTTTATCTCGTTGTTCTTCAACTAGTTCAACTCCGTAGTAAGTACCTTGTTTAACCATGTAGTAGCGAATAGTTTTATTTGGGATTTGGTATTGTCCAATGTATTGCTTTTCCATTAACATAAACTTCCTCCAAGATAAAGAATTTTATTCCTTGCTTCTAAACATAGGTTTATTATACTCTTTTCTGCTGAAATTTCACACAATAAGATATCGTGTTAATTCCGTGGAAAATTACCCATTTCTACAGAGAACTTACAATTTATGGTAAATATTAAGCTCAAAAGTAAAAAATTCTTATAAATGTTAAGGATAATGACAGATATTGCGATATTTAATTTCACAGACATACTACTGCGTATTATTTTCAAATAATTACGACAAAATATACGGTTGAATTTTATAAAATTTATCTTTTGGCATATAGCCTTGTACATTTACACCATCATTTGTATACTCTTCTTTTAGACGTTCTCCATATTCATGACAATATCTTACAATATCTTGCTTTGTATAAGGGACGCTAATCTCGAAGGCTTGCATATTACTATACAGTATTTCTTCTAAAATAGCCAATAAATGATCACACCCAATACCTTCCTTAGCAGAGATATACGCTTCATAATTAGCATGTTCATCTTTAGGATAGTCTTCAATCTGAGTATCAATTTTATTATATACAGCAACAATAGGTATATCCGATATTTTTAAGTGTGATAAAGTCTCATATACTACTTGTTGATGTGTTTCTAAATGAGGTGAACTAACGTCCATGACATGTAAAATAATATCTGCGTATTTAGCTTCCTCAAGTGTTGAATAAAAAGCTTTTACTAAATGATGAGGTAATTTACGGATAAAACCTACTGTATCTGTTAGAAGAATTTCAGAGCCACTAGGTAAGGTAATACCACGTGTAGTAGGATCTAATGTTGCAAAAAGTTGATTTTGCACATAGACATCACTACCGCTGAGCTGGTTAAGTAAGGTTGATTTACCAGCATTAGTGTAGCCTACAATGGCAACTACAGGTTTATTGTTTTTATCTCTTCTTGAACGAATAAGCTGACGGTGCTTTTCAACTTCTGCTAGTTCCGCTTGTAAGATTTCCATGCGTGTTTTTAAGTGACGTTTATCTAACTCAAGTTTCTTCTCACCAGGACCGCGACTACCAATACCTCCAGCTTGTCTTGAAAGCATGGTTCCAAAACCTATCAAACGTGATGATTGATATTTAAGTTGAGCCATTTCTACTTGTAATTTACCTTCTTTAGAAAGAGCTCTAGAAGCAAAGATATCTAAAATAATCATAGTACGGTCCATAACTTTGAGATTAATAGCTTCCGCTAAGTTACGCATTTGAATAGGTGAGAGTTCATCATCAAATACAATACCAGTTGCACCATGAAGTTCAGCCATCTCTCTAATTTCTTGTACCTTGCCTGTACCAATATAAAGCCCAGGGTTGATGTGGTCAAGGCGCTGCAAAACTTTGGTAATAACTTCTCCTCCTGCTGTTTCAACAAGTTCAGCTAGTTCATCTAAACTTTCCCAAGCATCTTCTTCTTGAAATTGCTTTTTTTGTGCTGCCACAAGAATTAATCTTTCTATCGGTTCTTCGTGTATAATCATAAAATTCCTTTCTTTAATTAACGAATAAGCTGTTTGATTTTCGTTTTCTTCAAACGAACTTCCACATCTTTTCTCGTACATATTTGTTGGTTAACATTTGAATGAGCTGCCAAAGCGGCAGATAAGCAAAGCTTAGAAAATCGCTCTAATTCATATTTACGATTAATACCAATAGCAAAGGCACCTAAAAATGCACCACTTGCAGCTGTATTATTTTGAGCAATAGGTATAGAGGGGGATTCTACTAAGCAATATTTGTTCTTAGCAAGCATTATAGCACCTTTTTCTTTTAAGTAAACACCAATATAGTGAATGCCGTGCTCAAATAAAGGAATTAATTGGTCTAAAATAACTTCTACAGTTGTCGTATTATATCCGAGTTCTTTGAGCTGATTGGCTGTAAACATAAGTGCATAAGGCTTTTCTTCTAGAATACAGTCAAGAACTTCTTTTTGCCCTGTTGAAGCAAGAGTCTTAACATTATGGGCTTTGGCTTCTTTTATCCATTCCTTATATATTTTGGGATTTTGCCCATGAGGTAATCTACCAGATAAAACCAAAGTAGATACTTTTTTTATATGACTTTTAAGCTTATAACTTAATTTAAGTAGTTCTTTTTCGATAGTAAAATCTTCTTCAGTACAAATAGCATAGTAGTCAGGTTCAGATTTGAGTGTAATTTTGACCTGATGAGGAGTCTCATAGTCTGTCCAAACGATATCAGATTTAACCTTAGCTTTATCTAAATAGTGTTTAATGCTTTTTCCAGCAAATCCTCCAAAGCTGCTTAATAATATAGGCTCTTCTTGAAGTACCTTCATCATTTGAGCACTATAAACCCCTTTTGATAAGATGTTTAGAGATACATTTTGGGAGGAAAGTTGACAGTTAGGAGTCAAACTCTCAATATCATATATGTATTCAATTGATGGAAAGGGGGTTATTGTAATAATCATTTATTTCACCAACCTTCGTGTTAGTCTACTTATATAGTTATAGCATATTCCTTATAAATTTATCCATAAAGAATTTAAAAAAGTGTTTTATAGACATAGTAGTCTACAAAACACTTTTTAATATTGTATTAAGCTCTAAATAAAAGCTCTCCATACGTTGGAATTGGCCATGCTCTTTCATCAATTAATAATTCTAATTCATCTGCTACTTGGCGTAAAGCTTCCATGGCTACTAAAATATGCTCTTTGAAGAATACTGCTTTATCATAAGCATCTTCAATATGAGTACTTTGTTCAAGACCTTGGTGTAACTTATCAGTACATTGTTTTAAATTATTAATAGCAGTAGTTAAACTTTGTAAAAGCTCTGTTTGTGCATTGACTTCAAAAACACCAACTTTATTTAAAGCAATAATATGTTCTGCAATTTGTGTTGTATATTGTAAGGTAGCAGGCATAATCTGTTTTTGAACCATATCAAGCATTGTTCTAGCTTCTATGTTAAGCGTTTTATAATATTCTTCTAATAAGATTTCGTAACGTGCAAAAAGCTCACAACGTTGGAAGATTTGATTTCTTTCAAATAAAGCAATGGAATCTTCTCTAATAAAGCAAGGAAGGACATCTACTGTTGTTTTATAATTAGATAATCCACGACGTGCTGCTTCTTCTACCCATTCAGCTGAATAACCATTACCATTAAAGATGATACGTTTATGATTAAGATAAGTTTCTCTAACAATGTTTTCGATTTCTTTTTCAACATTTTCTGCTGCTTCTAAGCGATTTGCAAATTCGTTAAGTATATCGGCTACCATAACATTTAAGAAAGTATTAGCTTCAGCAATAGACTCAGATGATGGGAACATTCTAAATTCAAACTTATTACCAGTAAAAGCAAAAGGTGATGTTCTGTTACGATCAGAAGACTCTTTCTTTAATTGTGGTAATGTAGCAACACCCATTTCCATCATTTGTTTACCTTTTTCAATAACTTCTTCTCCTTGAGAGATTTGTTCGAGTAAGTGTGTGATTTCGTCTCCAAGGAAAATAGAGATAATAGCAGGGGGTGCTTCATTACCACCTAAACGGTGATCATTACCTGCTGTGGCAGCACAAAGTCTTAATAAGTCAGCATGAACATCTACTGCTTTAATCACTGCTGATGTAAAGAGAAGAAATTCTTTATTTTCTTTAGGATGTTTTCCAGGTGAAAATAGATTTCTGCCTGTATCTGTTACAAGTGACCAATTAACATGTTTTCCAGAACCATTAACATAAGCAAAAGGTTTCTCGTGTAATAGACAAGCGAGTTCATGTCTATTAGCTACTTTTTGGAGTGTTTCCATGATGAGTTGATTCTGATCACAAGCTACATTAGCAGTTGTAAAGATTGGTGCTAATTCATGTTGTGCAGGTGCAACTTCATTATGTTTTGTTTTTGAAGGTACGCCTAGCTTCCAAAGCTCTACATCAATGTCACGCATGTATTTAGAAATTTTTTCTTTAATACTACCATAATAATGGTCTTCCATTTCTTGTCCCTTAGGAGGCATAGCTCCGAAAAGTGTACGACCTGCAAAAATTAAATCTTTACGTTGTTGGTATTGTCTTTTGTCAACTAAGAAATATTCTTGCTCTGCACCAACAGTAGCTGTTACTTTTGTTGATATTTCATCTCCCATGGCTCTTAAAACACGAAGACCCGCGCTTTGAATACATTCCATAGAATGTAATAATGGAGATTTTTTATCTAAAGCTTCACCAGTATGAGAATAAAAAGCAGTTGGGATGCAAAGTGCTACCCCACTTGCATCTTCTTTTAAAAAGGCTGGAGAAGTACAGTCCCAAACAGTATATCCTCTTGCTTCAAAGGTTTGTCTTAAACCACCAGATGGGAAGGATGAACCATCTGCTTCACCTTTAATTAATTCCTTGCCAGAAAACTCCATAATCATACGACCATCAGAAGTTGGTGATAAGAAAGAATCATATTTTTCTGCTGTTTTACCGTTCATTGGTTGGAACCAATGTGTAAAATGAGTAGCACCTTTCTCGATTGCCCAATCTTTCATAGCATTAGCAACTACATCGGCCACGGCAGGATCAAGAGGCAATCCCTTATCAATGGTATTATGTAATTTTTTATAAATTGCTTTAGGTAATCGCTCGCGCATTAAATTATCGTCAAAAACATTTACTCCAAATAAATCAGAAAGCTTTAAATCGTTCATCACATCGATACCTCTTTACTATTAATTTCGTCTTCATAAATATAACACGGTGATTTAAAGGATGACAACCTTAATTTACGTATTTTTTTTTCTTATATATTATTGTAACGAATAATATAACTTTAATTCTTTAAAAGTTGGTAAGGTATCATAAATTTTAAGTAGGCTTAAGTGCTATATGTATTTTTATAACTAATGATAATTCAAATCACCCCTAGTATTTAAAGCAAGTAAGTAGTCTAGAAATAGTTTTATTAGTAGATATGAGCTATTTGTATTTATCATAGCTATATAATAATAGGAATAAATTCAGTGTATCATTGAATATAAATAGTGGAAATACTGGCAATAATAGTATTTGAGGAAAACTTAATCTGTTTGTTATATATTTAAAATCAAAACTGTTATATAATAGGTAGGTAATGCCTAATACTTATTTTTGCTTAAAACTGATATTTTTGATATAATATAGCGTTGAGGAGGAGGAAATTATGAATTACTCAAAGAATTCTCGAGACAAAATAGAGAAAAAAACTAAAAGTAAAACAAAGCAAATGAAAAAGAAAGGCAAGGTCACAGCTTTTCGTATTATTATTATATCCCTTATTATCGGTATGTTCGCCGTAGTAGGTGGAGGTTTAGGCATTTTTATCGGTATTATAAAAAGTACCCCTGATCCATCTACACTGGACATTAGTCCACAAGGAAACTATACTTCCTTTATATATGATTCAGAGGGCAATATCATCGATAGCTTTGAACCGGCAGAAAATAGAGAATATGCAGAACTTAAAGAGATCCCTCTTTATTTGCAACAGGCTGTTATTGCTACGGAAGATGAACGTTTTTATGAGCATAATGGTATTGATATTAGAGGTATTTTTAGGGCAATTGTAACGAACTTAAAAAATGGTTCCCTAAGTGAAGGGGCAAGTACCATTACCCAACAGCTTATTAAGAATAATATTTTAACTTCTGATAAAGCATTTACGCGTAAGATTCAAGAGCAATATTTAGCAATCGAGTTTGAGAAGCTTTATTCGAAGGATACTATTTTAGAATATTATTTAAATACAATTGGACTAGGACAAGGTGTTTCAGGTGTTAGAGCAGCTTCTAAGCGTTACTTTGGCAAAGATGTAAGCGATCTTAGTTTAACAGAAAGTGTAGTTATTGCAGTTATTACTCAAAGGCCAACTTACTACAACCCTATTTCTAATCCAGAGAATAACTGGGAGAAGGTTAAGGTTGTACTTCAAAAAATGGAGGACCAAGGTTATATTACGCCAGAAGAACATGCAGCAGCCTTAAAAGAAAATCCATATGAAAATATTTATGAGGTTCATCAAGAGTATCTTGAAAAAGAGCCACATAGTTATTTTGTAGATGCACTCTTCAACCAATTGGTGTCAGACTTAAAAGATCAAGGCTATACAGAAGCAAATGCGAAAAAGATGATTTATGGTGGCGGTCTAAAAATCTATAGTACAATGGATAGTAATATGCAGGAAATTGCAGATAAATACATCCAAGATGATAGTCTCTACCCTGCTCATCTTTATAAGATTCAATTAGATTATAGTGTCGCAGGTAAGAAAGCAGATGGTACAGAATTTAAACATCAAGTTTATAATATTATTGTTAATAATGAAGAAGAAGTTGAAAGTTTTAAACAACAACAACTTGAAGAATGGGGTGTAACCTCAGAAGACACTTATACTGAAAGCTTGATTAAACAACCTCAGCCACAAGCCTCTTTTGTACTCATGGATTATGCAACAGGGCAAGTAAAAGCACTCTCTGGAGGTCGTGGTGAGAAGACTAACCTAAGCTTTAATTATGCAACTCAAGCTAAAAGACAGCCAGGTTCTACTTTCAAGGTTTTAGCAGCGTATGCACCTGCCCTTGATATGGGACAACTTTCACCAGGTTCTGAGATTGCTAATGAACGTGTTTCTTATAAATTAGGAGATGGTACGACTTGGTCACCTAGAAATTGGGACAATAATTATGAAGGAACCTATACAGTACGTCAAGCCATTGCTAACTCAATGAACGTTATTGCTGTTAAAACAGCAGTTGATGTGGTTGGTATTGAAAATGCGTTTGATTATTTAAAGAGCTTTGGATTTACAACTTTAACAGATGCAGATAAGGTACACTCTCTTCCATTAGGTGGACTTACACAAGGTGTTACACCACTTGAGCTTAATGCAGCTTATGGAGCCATTGCTAATGATGGTGTTTATGTAAAGCCAGTTTTTTATACTCAAGTAAAAGATAGTGAGGACCGTATTCTAATCGATAATACAAATGAGGCTATTGCCCTTAACTCTCATACTGTGCTGAAGCAATCTACAGCGCGTATGTTAACGGATATGATGCAAGAAGTTGTGGATGGTCCAAATCCACATACGGGAGCTCGAGTAAGAGCTAACTTTAAAGGTATGCCTATTGCTGGAAAAACAGGTACTACTAGTGATAATAAAGACTTTGTATTTTCAGGTTATACGCCATACTACGTAGCTACTATATGGACAGGATATTCTCAACCTGCACCAATTAATAATGGTGGCAACTATCACCTTGTTATTTGGGGTAAAATTATGAGTGAAATTCATGAAAATCTAGAATACAAGTCATTCCCTAAAGTTGATATTGACAATAGTGGTGTTTCTGAGCTTAAGATTTGTAAAGTTTCAAATAAACGTGCTACTGCTCTTTGTGAAGCTGATCCAAATCATGTTGTTGAAAGTGAATTCTTTACAGCTGGTGATAAACCTACTGAATACTGTGATTTACACGTAGAAGTTGAAGTTTGTACAGAATCACATAAAGTAGCTAATGAATACTGCCCAGTAGATAAACGTGTTAAAGAAACTCGTGTAAGAAAGTTAGTAGATGGTGTTATTGTTCAAGATGAAGTATGTGATATTCATGGACCAGATAATATAGAGGATACAGAAAATCCAGGTGATATTCCAGGAACCACTCCAACACCAGATATACCTGATGAAAATACAGGAGAAATTATTCCTACACCAACACCTATTATACCAGAGCCAAGTTTACCACCAACAGTAGAGCCAAGTCCTACACCAGATATAGATGATGATGATGGTTTCTTCTTTCCACAGGGATAAAAATACCAATAAAAACCGGCTATGAAATTTCATAGCCGTTTTTTTATTGTTGTATAACTTCAAAATTATTTACATCATACGGATCAACTGATGGAGGAACATCATCTATAGGTATAGATGATTCATTTTTATTAGAAGTTGTTTCTGTATCGTTAGGATTTGTAGTAGAAGGTGTAGTAACTTGTGGTGTAGTAGATGTATGGTTATCTGCCACTTCTTTCGTACCACGTTTAATAACAGCAGCTCTAGGTTTATAATAGCTATTATTTACTAACTCTTTCTTCTCAAGTACACCATCTTTGTAATACAGTTTATATAGTTTAACACGCTTACCATCTAAAGCTTTTACTTCTACCTTTTCTTTACCTTTTTCAAGTGTTGGATCATCTTCATATTTAGTAGCGGGAGCAGGAATAACTTCTGTTACTACAGACTCAAATTTGTAATCATATTCAGGTATAGCATCTTTATGACCATAGATATTTACATATACTTGATTATTTTCGCAGTATCCTTCAATAAATATAGGATAACCTGTATTATTTTTAAACTTAAAGTCAATAATATCTGTTGCATAGGTAGCATCTCTTCCCAGTGGTACATAAGCAACTGGTAAGGAGTGATTTTGTCTAGAAACAATTTCAATGTCTGTTAAAAGAACAGCATTGTAAAGTGTAGAAGCTACTTGGCAGACTCCACCACCTAAACCATCTTCTATTTTACCATTGACGATAACACCGGCATTTTTATACCCTGCTGCTTCGGTAAATGGTTCTAATTGATTAGATAAGTAGAAAACTTCATCAGGCAAAAGCATACGACTAATTTTTTGTGCTGCTACTTTTAGGTTTTCGTTACGATTAGCACTAGCATCATTATAGGAAGTAGAGAAGCTTGAAATAAGGGTTTGTACATCTGAAAAAGAAGCTTCTGTATATTCAGGTTCAATTGTTTGAGTAACAGCTTCTACTTCTATAAGATTATTCTCAGGCTCCTTTAATGCCTCTTTAATTTTTTCAAAGGTAGCTTCTTCGTCTATAGCTTCACCTTCTATTTCCTTTGTAATGATAAACTGTCTATTTTTTCTTTCCATACTAGCATTAACGGGCTCTTTATAAAAAAATGTTGCATTTTCTTTTATGAAGTTATGGATAGGTTCATCACTAAGGGTCTTTTCAAGTTCAAATTTTTCAGGACTTGCTAGCCCTTCTTTTGAAATGCGATATTTTTCAAAGAATGATTCCTGATGGCCTAATTCAAAAGCTTCGTCTATAGTCTCATCAATATTATAGGTTATACCAAGTTCATTACATGCAATCTGCTTTTTGATTTCATCTTTGTACAAAATGAGAGATTGCTCTTTTAGTTCAGATTCTTTCATGTTTTTTAGCTTAAGTGTAGCTTCTTCCTTTGTTAAACCGCCAACAGATAGATCTTCAATATATACATTTTGGGCAAATACTTGATCAAATTCAGTTACCTTCGTGTATATGTAACCTATAGTACCAAGAGAAATACCAATAATGACAACAGCCCCAATAATGACTCCCCATTTTAAGAGACTTTTAGATTTCATATTGCACCTCCTAGTTATTGATCACTTTGGTAAGAGTGGTCTATTAAAATTGTAATATACCTAGTATCATTGTGATAACAAGAATTATGCATATAACACCAGCAAAAGCTTTCTTATACTTTTGCCCCCATTCAAACATGTTAAAGGGTTGTTTTTGCTTTTTATTCTTTTTCTTTTTTTGATTTGTATGACTTTTCATCTGTTTCATCCTCCCAAGTTATTATACCATTTTTTATAGTGTAATGACTATCTATTTTTCGAACTTGTCCATTGTTAAATTTAACAAGTATCACATTATTTTCTAATACTTCTATTATCTTTCCTTTTCCTAAGCTTTTATGGTTAAGCGACTGGCCTATCTTAAGTTTTCGTTGTGCTAATTGCATTTGAATCTCTTGAATAAATGGAGAAATATCCGCATTTTTCCCATGTCGTTCTTTAGGAGAATAGATAAATAAATTTTCTTTAGCACGTGTCATAGCTACATACAACAAACGTCTTTCTTCTTCTAGTTCACTAGGTAAATGACTTTTATGATGTGGCACGATACCATCTATAGCTCCGATAATAAAAACAGTGTTAAATTCTAGCCCTTTTGAACCGTGCATCGTAGTTAAGTTAAGTGCCTCATGCTTATTATTTTTGACTTTACCTTGAGTCTTCACCTCTTCTGACATTGTTTTAAGCATATTTTCCCATTCTTGAAAAGAATCATAGTTCTCTATAGAATCTTCGATATCATCTAATACTTCTAATAAACTAGAAGCAGGCATTTTTCTAAAGTTAGCATAATCTAACACATATTGATCATAACCAATATTTTTTCTGATATAAGTGATTGCATCTTTTAAATCCTTTTCTTTTAAAACCTGTAGGTCAAATAAAAGCTGCTGAATATAGTTTTTCTGCCATTCCGTTAAAGTTTCTAGTCCTAATAAATTCATGAAAAGATGTCCATTCATTTGCGCAGATTGCTGCATAGCAGCCTTACTAATATAACGTTTAGGCTTATTGATAATACGCATTGCTAATTCTGGCTGATTAATATTTTCTGCTAGATATAAATAAGCTAATATATCTTGAGTAATCCATTGGTCATATAAGCTGACCATACCATCTCGAAGACAAAAAGGAATATTAGCTGCTAATAGCGTTTCTACTATAGGTCGCACCTGTAAGTTGGTACGATAAATAATAGCCATCTCATTTAAAGAAAGCCCTTCATTTTTTCGTTTAATAACTTCGTTTATAATAGAAAGTGCTTCTTCTTTTGCATCCTTACATGACATAAATAATGGTGGAATACCAAGAGGGTTAGGTGTTGTTAATAACTTTGGATAGCGTTTAGTATTATGTTCAATAAGTGCCAAACTATAACGTAGGATCATTTGTGTTGAGCGATAGTTAACATCCAAATAAATCTTTTCTACTTCAGGAAAATGTTTTTTAAAATCCAATAAAAACTCAGGCTTGGCCCCTCGAAATTGATATATACTTTGATCATCATCCCCTACTACAAAAATTTGACGCTTCGCTTCGGCTATTTTTTTGATAATACGAAATTGTACTTCATTAATATCTTGAAACTCATCAATTAAAATATATTGATATTGTTCTCTAACTGCTTTTAAGATAGCTGGGTCATTTTCTAATAAGTAGTAACAGGCTACTAACATATCGTCAAAGTCAAAAGCTTGATGACGTTCTTTAAAATACTCATATTGCTTTAGAAGCTTAAGGAAGGCTTCTCTTGAAATACCCTCTGGATAATAATTTTTAGGATCAATAAGTTGATTTTGCATAAGAGATAGATGCTTTATAAAGTTTTCTATAAAATCATTCTCTTCTTCAAGGTCTAACTCTTTAATGAGGTTTTGTAATATATTTTTCTTTTTATCTTCTAAAAGTAAGTGTTCTATGGCGTAGCGTCTTGGGTCTGAGCGTCTTAAAATGCGATAAAATACACTATGTAATGTACCAAATGTTACGCCTGTAGTGCCATGAATTCTTTCGTAACGCTGCTTCATTTCTTCAGCAGACAATTTACTAAAGGTCACAACCAATATATGGTGCGGTAAACAACCTAAGTGATTAGTCATATGATGGACACGATTAATAATAACATGTGTTTTCCCTGAGCCTGGTCCTGCTATGACTAAAGTAGGCTGAAGTAAACAGGTTACGGCTTGTTTCTGACTCTTATTTAAATCCATGATATTTTACCTCTATTCAAGTCAAATTAGGAGATGAGAGAATCATCTCTTTAAATTATAGACAAATTATATTATAATAAACATATTGTTTTTATGAAAGGGGTTAATTAATGGATTTAAGCTGGCTACCATCATTTGCATGCTTTATTATGGGGATACTGATATTAGGATTAACTTTTAAACAACGTATAGAAAAGAAAAATACACAGCAAAAACTTAGTTGGCAAGAATCATTGGAAAAAGAGCACGCCATGCAATTTATACGCTCCAAGTCTATTCCTGAGGAGCTGTTTTTAGTAGTGGATTTTGAGAAATATCCTAAGGTTGAAAATCTAAATTGCCAAGAAGTGTATCTAAAACTTTTGAGTTGTGCTAAATCGCCTATGGTTAATTTAGGCCAAATGACAAATTTAGAGATTAAACAACAATTCGGCCCCAGTGGATTAGAAATGTTAACAAAATATGAAAAAAATTATTTTAATTTTATGGACATATCCTATGAATATGGTAGTATATTATATGATAATGGTTTCATTGATGAAGCTAGAAAAACTCTAGAAATGAGTATATTATATGGGTGTGATTCATCTAAATGCTATTTATTACTAATACAGATTTACAAGGTAATGAATGACTCTAAAGCACTCGATCAGCTTAAAGAAACTGCCATGAAAAATATGAAGAATTCTCCACTCTTAAAAAAAGTTCTTAGTCTGTTATCCTAGAGATAGCGTCTTAATGAAAGTGAGATGATAAAATGAATATTGGTATTTTTTCTGACACCTATTCTCCGCAAGTTAATGGTGTTGTGAGTTCTATTTTAACTTTGGAAAAAAAATTACGTGAACAAGGTCATAATGTTTATATTTTTACAATTAGCCATCCCGATGCAGATGATCATTCGCCTTATGTGCACCGAATAGCAAGTTTACCTTTTATCTTTTTGAAGGATCATCGTGTAGGCATCATTTATTCTAATAAGGCTGTTCATAAAATAAAACGATTAAAATTAGATATTATTCTTTCTCAAACAGAATTTTCTGTAGGTATTTTTGCGAAACTAGTAGCTAAGAAGTTAGATATTCCTATTGTGCATACGTATCACACGGTATATGAAGACTATATGCATTATGTT
The DNA here is from genome assembly GCA_023393125.1 of Bacillota bacterium. Taxonomy (GTDB): domain Bacteria; phylum Bacillota; class Clostridia; order Lachnospirales; family Cellulosilyticaceae; genus Cellulosilyticum. The sequence continues at coordinate 4,483 of JAEWMQ010000064.1, read as the reverse complement.
TCTAAAGGGATTGAACTTTCTCCTAAAATCGCACGTAAATACAGCAAGTCATTTTGTAATGGTGTAGATGGTATTGTTGCCCCTACAAGAAAAACAGAGAAACTGTTACGAAGCTATGGTGTTAAAAAGCCTATCCGTATTATTCCTACTGGTATTGACTTTTCACCTTTTAAACGTGAAAATTATTCTTCTGATGAGGTGCTTTATTTAAAAGAAGCCTTTCAAATTCCAGCCACAGACCCAGTTATTCTATTTGTTGGTCGTGTTGCAAAGGAAAAGAGTATAGATGTTATTATAGAAGCCATGCCAATGGTTCTTGAAAAACTCCCTAATGCCAAATTAGTTATTGTTGGAGATGGGCCAGCTCGTTTAGAATTAGAGGAATTATCAGCAAAGCTAGGCGTGAGAGACTCGGTGATTTTTACAGGTATGCAACCATGGAGTGGTATTGGAAAAATGTATCAACTGGGTGATGTATTTGTAAGCGCCTCTGTTACTGAAACACAAGGTTTAACTTTTGCAGAAGCTATGGCTGCTAAATTGCCAGTCATTGCACAAGAAGATGAAAGTATTGCAGGACTTATTAGAGATGGTTATAATGGCTTATTATTCCACAATCAAAAGGAATTAGCACAAGCATTAGTTACTGTTTTGTCAGACCCAGTTTATAGGGAAACTCTTGCGAATAATGCCCTCTACTCTGTTAGACCTTTGTCTGCTGAAACTTTTGGGCTAAACGCCGAAGCTTTTTATCATGAAATATTAAATGAATTTTTCGAAGCTAATCCTCATAGAAAACCTCGTAGAAGCTTGAAGCAATTACTTTCTAATAAAAAGAAACAATCTTTAGATGAAAATATTAGAAGTTTATCTAAAGAATATCAAAAAGATGAACAATAAAAAGAGTTCCTAGTTATACTAGGAACTCTTTTTTATTAATACATATGCCCCTGAGTTAAAGCATTTTGTGCTTCAGCAGGGAGCTGTTTCTGGCATTGCACTAGACCATAAGGGCAATGACTTAAAAACATACAAATAGAGCATTTAGGACTACGTGCTGTACAAATACTACGTCCGTGTGCAATAACTTGAGTATTATAGCGAATCCAATGAGACTCTGGTAATTTAGTCATAAGATCTTTTTCTATTTGTACGGGATCCTCATAAGGTGTAATTCCCCACCTGATACTGATACGCTTAACATGAGTGTCTACTACAATACTAGGGATATGAAAAATATTCCCTCTAATAACATTAGCTGTTTTTCTACCTACACCAGCTAATGTAACAAGTGAATCAATATCTGAGGGGACCTGGCTATTAAAACATTCTACTAATCTTTGGGAGCAAGCAATAATATTTTTTGCTTTGTTTTTGTAAAACCCAGTACTTTTAATGGCCTCTTCTACTGCCTTAAGATCGGCATTAGCAAATGCCTCAACATTTGGAAATTGATTAAAAAGACCAGGCGTTACTTGATTAACACGATCATCTGTACACTGAGCGCTTAATATTGTTGCAATTAAAAGTTCAAAAGGGTTACGATGATGAAGGTAGCAAATGACCTCCTTAGGATAATACGTATCCAATGTATCTAATAAAAAAGCAACTTGCTGTTTTTGCTTCATGAGTTTAGCTCCATTTCTATTAAAATACCTTGTACTGGCATACATGAATAATTAAATAATACACCTATAGGCTCTTCTAACAAGTATGCCGAATCATAAGTTTGATTTAAATAATTCTCCCAAACATTATAAGTAAAGCAATCTAAATGCGTTTCTTTATAACGTTGTCTAGGTACCAAGTCCTTTAAAGATGGTAGGTGATTTGTGATAAATAAATCATCTTTAAGGAGATTATTATAATACTCTTTATAAGCTGCACGGTTTAAGGTTTCAAATACCTCTGGTATTTCACGAACAGGTTCGTGGAGAATATAATCTAATCGAATGTATTCTTTTAGAAGTTCGGTATTAATGGTATTTTGCTGAAGTGAAAAAGTAATTAAATGATGATAATAGGCAAGTTTATTATGTTGAATTAGATCATACCCCTGCTCTTCCCAAAAGACCATTAGTGCTTCAAAAAAGTCAAATGGAGACTCGAAACAAGTGAATAGATATTCTAAAGCATTATGGAAGCGACCGCTATTATAATATCTTTCTAGAAGTTCCTCGATACTATGCAGCTTAAGCATTTCATCGAAACTCATTTCCTTAGTATAAAGGATTTCATAAGGAGGTTCATCCTTGTACACAAGGCCATAATTTTCAGCAGATTGTCTTAAGCCAGAGCCTTTTAAGAGTTTTAAAAACCCTAATTGAAATTGTTCTGGGCGTAAAGCTATAACATCATTAAAGGAATTTCTAAATGAAGCATAATCTTCATAAGGAAGACCAGCAATTAAGTCTAAATGTTGATGAATATTGCCTAATGCTTTTACTTTTTCTGTAATCATTTTTATATCTTCGTAAGGCATTTTACGAGAAATGGCTTCTAATACTTTCATATTAGTGGATTGAACGCCTATTTCGAATTGAATAAGACCATTTCTGGCATCCTTTAACAATGCAAGCATATCATCATCTATTAATTCCGCTGCTATTTCAAAATGAAAGTTTGTATAGCCATTATCATTTGCTATAATATGTTCCCAAATGGCCATAGCATATGACTTCTTAGTGTTAAAGGTACGATCTACAAACTTAACTTGTTTAACACGTTTCTCTAAAAAATAAGATAGATGAGCTTGTACTCTCTCTAGCGGAACAAAACGAACACCTTGGTGAGTCGAAGAAAGACAGTATTGACAATTAAAAGGGCATCCTCTAGAAGCCTCATAATAAATAATCTTATGTTCTAGTCCCTCTAAGGAATCATAGACAAAAGGTAAATATTCTAAATTAAGAGGTTGACGAGGTGCATTTTTAATAATTGAATATTCTTGTTTATAGATTATACCATCTATTTTATCTAGGGTTCCCTTTCCCTCAATACGATATTCTAGGTATTGCCTCCAAGTTTCTTCTCCTTCACCTTCGATTACCATATCGATATCTAATGACTCTAATAAATGATCACCTTCATAAGATACTTCAGGTCCGCCAAGAATAAGAGTTGTAGAAGGTAGAATTTTTCTCAGTGTAGGAATTAATTGTTTAACAAAAGACATATTCCAAATATAACAAGATATACCAATGATATCAGGTTTTTCGTTATAGATGGCTTTAATGATTTCATTCTCATTAGTATTGATTGTTGTTTCTAAAATAGTTATATGAGATTCATAGTCTTTGCAGTAGCTTTTTATATAACGTAAAGCTAGCGAGGTATGAATATATTTGGCGTTAATTGCTAATAGTAATACTTTCAAATAAACAGTCCTTTCTATAATAGTGCTTGCCTCATTATAGCATATTTTAAAAACTAATCCCAATATAAAATAAAAGCAAAGGTATTAAACCCTTGCTTTTATACAAGTATGTTACTTATTTAGTAGTTGTAGTACCATTTGTCATATTACCACTAGTAGTACCGTTATTGACAGTACCATTAGTTGTATTATTAGTAGGACTTGTAGTAGGACTTGTGGTAGGGCTTGTAGTAGGACTTGTAGTTATCCCTGGAGTTGTAGTTTCAATAGGTGGGTTAGTTGTTGTGGTCCCATCGTCAGTTGTAGTACAACCTACAAAAGCAAAACTCATCACTACAAGTGCTGATAAAAATAATAATTTTTTCATATGAATGCTATACTCCTTTTCATGCAATGAATTATTCTACGAGTTTAGTATAAGCACTAATTATAATTTTATGCATAACCTTTTAGAATCAAGTAATCTCAATAATGTTAATAGAATGATCTGTATAAAGATCAATATATTTATCTTTTACTTTAATAATAGGCCTATAAACGCAAGCTGGATTAATGGCAACCACTTCTCCAATTTCACCATTACTAAGTTGAACATAGGTTCCTATATAATAAGTAGCAATATTGGTTAAGAAGGTTAATAAGATTTTTGTATCTAATTTGCCGAATACACCTTCTTGCATTAATTGCATAACATCAAAAGGAGAATGCTTTTTCTGATACGGTCTTTCTGAAAGCATAGCATCATAAATATCAGCCACCGCTAATACTTTAGCAATATCATTGATGTTTTCACTATAAACACCATAAGGATAACCTGAACCATCCATTTTTTCATGGTGCATTAGAATACCTATTTTAATATCAAAACTAATATCTTTATTATCTTGAAGCAGTTCATAGGAATAAGAAGAATGTTTTTTAATTTCTTCAAACTCAATCTCTGTTAATTTATCGGGTTTATTAAGGATTTTAGGATCTACTTTCATTTTACCAATATCATGTAATAAACCTGCAATTAATAAAGATTCTATCATTTGTTCTCCATATTTCATCCATTTACCGATGAGCATACTTAATAATGCAACATTAATACTATGAGTATAGGTA
>JAEWMQ010000032.1 GCA_023393125.1 Bacillota bacterium | reverse complement strand
CGGCAAGGACGGCCGTGTGCTCGCCGACGCCCCCGACGTCATCGTGACGGATGCCGCGAAGGCGGCCTACGCGGAGCTCGCGGGCAAGACGGTCTTCAGCGCCAAGAAGCGGATCGTCGAGCTGCTGCAGGAGTCGGGCGAGCTGCTCGAGGTCTCGAAGCCCTTCACCCACCCGGTGAAGTTCTACGAGAAGGGCGACCGGCCGCTCGAGATCGTCTCCACCCGCCAGTGGTACCTGCGCAACGGCGCCCGCGACGCCGACCTCCGCGACAAGCTCATCGAGCTCGGCCGTGAGATGGGCTGGCATCCCGACTTCATGCGGGTGCGCTACGAGAACTGGACCAACGGCCTCACCGGCGATTGGCTCGTCTCCCGCCAGCGCTTCTTCGGCGTGCCGATCCCGGTCTGGTACGCCCTCGACGAGCACGGGGAGCGCGACTACGACCGCGTCCTCACGCCCGACGTCTCCCGTCTCCCCGTCGACCCGACCACCGACGTCCCCGACGGCTACACCGAGGACCAGCGCGGGGTCCCCGGCGGCTTCGACGCCGAGAAGGACATCTTCGACACCTGGGCGACGTCCTCGCTCACCCCGCAGCTGGCCGGCGGCTGGCAGCGCGACGACGAGCTCTGGAACCTCGTGGCGCCGTTCGACGTGCGCCCGCAGGGCCAGGACATCATCCGCACCTGGCTGTTCTCGACCATGCTCCGCTCGGCCCTCGAGGACGACCGCGCGCCGTGGACGAACGCATCCATCTCCGGCTTCATCGTCGACCCCGACCGCAAGAAGATGTCGAAGTCGAAGGGCAACGTCGTGACGCCCGCGGACATCCTCGAGGCGCACGGGACGGATGCCGTCCGCTATTGGGCCGCCTCCAGCCGCCTCGGCGCCGACGCCGCCTTCGACCCGCAGAACCCCACGCAGGTCAAGATCGGCCGACGCCTGGCGATCAAGGTGCTGAACGCCGCGAAGTTCGTGCTGTCGTTCCCCGTGCCCGAGGGCGCGCAGGTCACGCACGCGCGCGACGCCTCGATGCTCGCGACGCTCGACGAGGTCGTGCGCGAGGCGACGAAGGCGTTCGAGGCGTACGACCACGCGCGCGCGCTCGAGGTCACCGAGGCGTTCTTCTGGACTTTCTGCGACGACTACCTCGAGCTCGTGAAGGAGCGCGCCTACAACGAGACCGACGCCGGACAGGCCTCCGCCGCCCTCGCGCTGCGGATCGCGCTGTCGACGCTCCTGCGCCTGCTGGCGCCGGTGCTCTCGTTCGCCGCCGAGGAGGCGTGGTCGTGGTTCGAGGAGGGCTCGGTGCACACCGCGAGCTGGCCGGAGCCGCTCGGCATCGAGGGTGATCCCGCCGTGCTGCGAACGGTCGGTGAGGCGCTCATCGGCGTCCGCCGCGCCAAGACCGAGGCGAAGGCGTCCCAGAAGACGCCGGTCGCCCGGGTCACGATCGCCGGCCCTGCCGTGGCACTCGACGCCATCCGCTCGGCCGAGGGCGACCTCGCCGCCGTCGGCCGGATCGCCGAGGTGTCGTACGCCGACGCCGCCGAGCTCGCGGTGCGGGATGTCGTCCTCGCCCCGCAGGAGGCCTGACATGCAGCTCGGGACGCGGTGGACGAGCGGCGACCAGCCGCCGTCCGCCGTGCCCGCGGCGCTGCGGGAGCAGATCGCGAAGGTGGATGCCGTCATCACCGAGCAGCCGCGCCCGCGGTGGACGCTGACCTGGCTCGAGGGGCGGCCGATCGCCGAGCTCGAGACCGGGACGCTGGTCCGCGTCGACCGCGACGGCGACGTCGTCGTCGGTCACGTGGACGACGACGAGTTCGCCTGAGCGCCTCGCCGCGTCGGCCTCAGAGGCCGCGCGCGAGTGTCAGCCGCAGCATGGCGTCGCGCGCGTCGTCGAACGCGCGGGTGCGCTCGAGGTCGCGCCGCAGGTGCTCGACGCGGGCGAGCATGCGGCGGGCGACGTAGCGCTGCAGCCGTGCCGCTGCGTCGAGGATGAATTCCTCGGTACGCGTGGGCGCGACGCCCGCGACGGTCAGGGTGGCGGTCATGGTGCTCATGTCAGTGCTTCTCCTCGGGGAGTGCGAACACGTCCATCCGGACGGTGAAGGGGTGGGCGCCTTCGACCTGCTGGTCGCGGGTGGCCTCGCGCACCTCCGCCACGATGGCGGAGAGGCGCTCGATGAGATCCTTGGCCTGCTCGTCGGTCAGACGCAGGGCGGCGGTGGAGACGAGGGTTGCGTCGTCGTCGAGCTGCTCGGGTGAGCGCATCGCCTCGTTCATGAACGCCAGCAGCTGCTGGTGCCGGCGGTTGAGGTGCTCGGTCATGATGACCTGCGTGGCGGCGAGCCCGGCGGGGGTCTTCATCGCCTCGGGATTGGTGAACGAGATCGCCCCGGCGGGACGTTCCCACCACCGCTCTCGCGCGGAGCCACGGCCCTCGACCTCGCGGATGAGGTCGTGCTTGGCGAGCTCGCGCAGGTGGTAGCTCGTGGACCCCGAGGACTCCCCCGACATCTCGGCGAGGCTCGAGGCGGTCTGCGGCCCGTACTGGGAAAGGATGTCGTACAGCTGCACGCGCAGGGGGTGCGCGAGGGCTCGGAGGGCCCCGGCATCCAGGACCCGTTCCTCATACGCCGACCGCTTCTCGTTCATGGCTTCAGCGTATCGATGCAAAGACTTCTTTGCAAGTACTTCTTTGCAGTGACTTCTTTGCAACTGATGCTTTGCAAGGACTCCTTTGCGCGGTTCCCGTAGGGTGGGGACATGACGGATGCCGCGAACCCCTTGCTGGAACCGAGCACGCTTCCCTACGACCTGCCCGACTACCGGCTCATCGATGCGGAGCACTATCTCCCGGCCTTCGAGGCCGCGTTCGCCGCGCACCGCGACGAGATCGCCAACATCACGCGGGTCCGCTCCGTCCCGACGTTCGAGAACACGATGCTGCCGCTCGAACGCAGCGGCGAACTGCTCGGCCGCGTCGCCCGCACCTACTACACCGTCTCCTCCGCGCACGCGACCGACGACATCCAGGCGATCGACGAGGTGCTCGCCCCGCTCATGTCGGCGCACCAGGATGCCATCCAGCTCGACGCGGGTCTCTACGGCCGGGTCGCCTACCTCTACGACCGACTCGACGAGCTCGGGCTCACCGGCGAGGACCGCTACCTCGTGGAGCGGCACTACCGCGAGATGACGAACGCCGGCGCGGGCCTCGACGACGCCGCCAAGGCCCGGCTCACCGAGCTGAACCAGCGCCTGTCGGTGCTGTCCACGACGTTCGAGAAGAACCTCCTCGCCGACACGAACGACCTCGCCGTCGTCTTCGACGCCGCCGAGGAACTCGACGGCCTCACCGAGGGCGAACTCTCGGCCGCGGCCCAGAAC
>JAEWMQ010000107.1 GCA_023393125.1 Bacillota bacterium | reverse complement strand
ATAAAACAAACGTCTCACTTTAGGAGTGCTTAGTAGTTAGTAGCTACTAGGCATTTCTTTTTATACTTATATTATAACAATATTTCCTTAAAAATAAACCCTAAATTTAAAAGACTTATTTTTAATGCATCATTATCCTTTTGTGCTGTTATATACTATTCTTTTATAGGGGTTAAAGTATACATTTGAAAATTACCTTGTTCAAAATCCTCTATTGGATAAACTTCAATGGTAAACTGTCCATTTATTTTCATCTGAAGAAGTCATTAGTTTTTGTGCTATTTTACATTATTATATCATATCAATATGGTTTATTATATATTTTAAAACCATTGATTTACTCATTACTAATGTTTATTTTGCGATATTGATAATTATTTTCATTTTTCATTTACATTATCTTCTTTTTATATTAAGATATTCATATAATTACTATAATGACTCATTTAACAACTTAGCTTAAGAGACTTCAATGAGTCCGTAACGGAGGTTCTATGCATCGATTTATTTATCTAACGGTAGGTTTCATTTGTTTAGGTCTTGGCTTATTAGGGGTTATCTTTCCAGTTCTTCCTACTACGCCTTTTTTATTGGCTACTTCTTTTTGCTTTGCTAAAGGTTCCGATCGCTTTCATCGCTGGTTCACCGGAACTAAACTTTATAAAAATAATTTAGAGAGCTTTGTAAACGAGAGAGCCATGACGCTTAAAACTAAAGTATGTACACTTGCTCTTGCCTCAACCATGCTACTCTTTCCTCTCATCTTTGTGGATGTATTAGCTTTTAGGTTGTTTATTATTGCACTTTATATCATTAAATACTATTACTTTATCTTTAGAATTAAGACAGTCTAGGCTATCTATTCTATTCTTCATTTTATTTTGGTTGTTTTAATACTAGAAATTTATACACAAGGAGTTTTAAAAAATTATGTTTAATCCACGACTTATTAAATTAGTCCCCAACAGTATCCACTTTATTATTCGCACCGTGCTTTATCAGTGGATCAGTTTACTTTTTAACATACTTGCCATTTTTTCAACTGCCTTCTTAATAGAAGGTTTATTTTTTGACAAGCTTACTACAAGTTCACTACTTATTGCCTTTGGGCTTATTATTCTAGCTATTGTGGTTCGCTTTATTACTAATATCAAGTCTACGCGTGCTTCTTACTATGCAAGTAGTGAAGTTAAGAACAAGCTGCGTTCTCTTATTTATAACAAGTTACTAGAGCTAGGAACTCACTATAACGAAGAAGTTTCAACTTCAAAGGTAGTTCAAATGGCTAGTGAAGGGGTAGAACAAATCGAAATTTACTTTGGTCGCTATTTACCTCAGCTTTTCTATAGTTTATTAGCACCTATCACCTTATTCATTGTGCTCTCCTTCCTTAATATCAAAGTAGCTTTTATTTTATTAATTTGCGTACCACTCATTCCTATATCCATTATTGCAGTTAACAAGTTTGCTAAAAAACTCTTTCATAAATACTGGGCTTCTTATACTGGGCTAGGAGATCATTTCTTAGATAACTTAGAAGGTCTTACAACTCTTAAAGTCTATGAAGCTGATGAGTACTACAATGAAGTGATGAATACGGATGCTGAGCACTTTAGAAAAATCACTATGAAAGTACTCACTATGCAACTTAATTCCATCACACTCATGGATCTTATTGCTTATGGCGGTGCAGCCATTGGTATTATCTGCAGCTTAATTGCTTTTGGAAATGGAAGCATTAGCTTAAGTGAAACAATTGTCTTCTTACTTTTAACAAGTGAATTCTTCATTCCACTTCGTCTATTAGGTTCTTTCTTCCACGTAGCAATGAATGGAATGGCGGCTGCTAAAAATATCTTTTCTCTTATTGATATTGAATCTAAAGATGAAATAGCTGCTACTCAGGCGTTTAAAAATGGAGATATCCAAATCTCAAATGTTAACTTTAGCTATGATGAAGACCGTCAGATTTTAAAAGACATCTCTATGTCTATTAAGCAAAATAGCTTTGTATCTATTGTAGGAGAATCAGGCTGTGGTAAATCAACGATTGTTTCTCTTCTTATGGGATTTAATAAACGCTTTGAGGGCCACATAAGCATTGATGGGGTGCCACTAAGTAGCATTGATTCAAAATCATTTATGGAAAATGTATGTATTGTTAAGCACCAAAACTATCTTTTCAAGGGTAGTATTAGACACAACCTCCTTATGGGAAATAAAAATGCAACAGACGAAGCATTATTAGAAGCCTTAAAACAAGTTAACCTCTATGACTTTGTCATGTCAGAAGGCGGCCTTGACTTTATGCTGACTGAAGGGGCTTCCAACCTTTCTGGTGGACAAGCACAACGATTAGCTTTAGCTCGCGCTTTACTCCATGATGCTTCCATTTACATTTTTGATGAAGCAACTTCAAATATTGATGTTGAAAGTGAAGTCATTATTTATAACATCATTAAAACATTAGCTAAAACTAAAACTGTTATTTTAATTTCTCATCGCCTTGCTAATGTTGTAGAAAGTGATACCATCTTTGTCTTAGACAAAGGAAAACTCGTAGAACAAGGAACTCATGAAGAGCTTTTATCTCATGGCCAAACTTATTCTAACCTCTATATGAGTCAACAAAACCTAGAAAATATCTTTGAAGGAGGACATCAAAATGCCTAAAAGCGGCCTTACTATCATGCGTAAACTCCTTAAATTAGTTTCTCCCTTTACTCTCATTATGATGATTACTATCACCATGGGTGTGCTCGGCTTCTTAGCTGCTATTGGGATTACTGTTGTTGGAGCATTTGGTATTTTAACGACTCTCGATATACCACTTCTTCCATTCTTTACTGAAATGAAAGCAATCTATATTAGCTTAGCTATCTTTGCTATTATGCGTGGTATTTTAAGATATATGGAGCAATCTAGTGGACACTACATTGCCTTTAAACTCTTAGCCTTTATAAGAGATAAAGTGTTTAAATCACTTAGAAGATTAGCTCCAAGTAAATTAGATAATAAAGATAATGGGCAGCTCATTGCTCTTATTACTTCAGATATTGAGCTATTAGAAGTATTCTATGCTCATACTATTGCACCTATTGCCATTGCCATTATTACTTGTCTTATTATGCTAGGTATTATTGGTTACTATTCTCCGCTCATGGCACTTGTTGCTTTCTTTGCTTATATCACTATTGGGGCAATCATTCCTTACTTTACAGCAAAAAGCGCCCGTGAAGATGGTAGAGTTTATCGTGAAAATGTAGGAGAACTTAATCAATACTTCCTTGAATCCTTACGTGGTATGAGAGAAATTATCCTCTTTGATCAGGGTGCTGCTCGCCATGAAGCCATTCAGGAAAAAAGTATTACGGCTGACCAAAGTACTAAGAAAATCAAGACTCATGAAGGTATTACTAAAGCTATTACAGAAACAGCACTTCTAAGCTTCTCTGCACTAATGCTTTTAGTGGGTATCTTACTTTGCCAAAATGGTTCGCTTTCTTTCGGCGGCTTCCTCATTGCTTTAGTCTGCCTTATGAGTTCTTATGGACCAGTTGTAGCTCTAAGTAATCTATCTAATAATCTGCTTCAGACTTTAGCTAGTGGTGAGCGTGTTCTTTCACTCTTAGAAGAAAAACCAGATACCCCTGAAGTCACTGTAGGTTATGAAGTTATGGATACAGATATCGAAGTTGAAAACGTATCTTTTGCCTACCAAAGTGTGCCTATTTTAAAAGACCTTTCTCTTTCCTTTAAAAAAGGTGAGATTATTGGTATCTCTGGTAAAAGTGGATGTGGTAAATCAACTCTCCTTAAACTCATGATGCATTTTTACGAAACTAAGGAAGGGCAAATTTCAATAGGTGGTCATAATGTAAATCAAGTTATAACTTCTAGCCTTCGTCAACATATGGCTTATGTTACGCAAGATACTTATCTCTTTGATTCAACCCTTGAAGAAAATCTACGCATTGCTAAACGTGATGCTACAATGGAAGAGCTCATTGAAGCTTGTAAAAAAGCTAATCTCTATGACTTCATTGTTTCTTTACCAAATGGGTTTAATACTAAAGTAGGTGAACTAGGTGATAGCCTCTCTGGTGGAGAACGTCAACGATTAGGAATCGCTAGAGCTTTCTTACATGATAGCCCAATCATCCTTCTAGATGAACCAACTAGCAACTTAGATAGCTTAAATGAAAGCATTATTCTGAATGCCTTAAAAGCACACAGTCAGGATAAAACCATTATCTTAGTTAGCCACAGGGCCTCTACTATGAGCATTGCCGACCGTATCTATTACATGCAGGAAGGAAGAGCATCTTAAATGTCTCGTATTGAACAAGAAAAACAAGTTGTAGCGGCTATGATCGGTGTTTACTGCCGTAAAAAGCATAAATCTAAAGCCCTATGCCCAGAATGTGAATCACTTAATGCTTATGCCAGGAAGCGGTTAAGCTACTGCAGATATGGTGAAAACAAAAGCTTCTGTAGCGCCTGCCAAACCCATTGCTATGCGCCACAACACAAAGACAAAATTAAAGAAGTCATGCGCTTTAGCGGTCCTTGGATGCTTCTTTATCATCCTATTATGGCTATTAAACATTTACTAACGGCTCACTAAAAAAGATACCAGAAAAGAGAACTTTCATCTCTTTTTCTGGTATCTTTTTGTTTTGTTTCTATAACTAACTCTGTAGATTTATAAATCTGCTTATGGGAGGTACTGTTCACGAATATTGGTTACATAACCACCCTGTGTTTGCACCCAAAACGGAGGCGTACTTCCTTCTTCATACCCACTGAGATAGTTATAAAATTCATTTTTATCTGTGGTAGTATACTCGTTTAACTCATCAGACCCTTTAGCTCTCTTCATAAAATGATACTGGGTATATTCATTGACTATAAATCCATCAGGATAATGCTTAGGATTGTAAATATAGAAGCCATTTGGCATATCTGCATCACTTAAATTTAGTTCTTTCATTCGTTCTACCTGATTACTTGTAATCCACTCTGCTCTATCAAAATGAAATACCTCTGTATCTAGCTGAAATTTTGATATAAATCCAAAATAGGTACTAATAGGTAGCTCCTGAAAATCACTAAGGGATGCATTTTCTATGAGCTCAAGATCCTTATAGGTAAGCATCTGACCAAGCACCTTATTGGTGTATTTCAGTGCCACATTCTTAGTATCTACAAGCCAAGGCATTTCACCCTTATCATATGCCTCCTGCATACCCTCATAATACTCCGTAAGGATAGTATCTACTTGTGGGTCAGCATAGTAAATGCTACCATTACCATCCATCCACCTTTCTACGCACCATATGCCACCACTTCCTTTTTTGGCTGGTTGAGATAATAAGAGCTTACAGGTCTCTCCGTTAGAAAGAGGAAACTTTACTAAGATATGTTCACTTTGATAGGTTTCCTTAGGGAGTTTGCCGCTTTTCTCAAGGAACTGTCTAAGAGCTACTTCTTGCCCTGATAATGTGTTTCCTACATATCCAGACCTTAGTTCCCCTAGGTACTCTGACCCTCCATTTTCAATACTAAAGACTAAAATAGGCTTTCCCATACTTCCGTTTTCAGTAATCCAACCATCTATAATATTCATATCTCCTACCAGCAAAGCATTATCAATATTATCTGGAAGCAAGCGATACTCAATAGCCCATAGTTCAATAGGGGCATTCGTTAAATGGGTAAAGGTAGCTATTTTATTTAATGCTGTTATTTTGCTATCTACAAGCTTAAATGTTGTATACTTAGAATAGCTTTCAAACATTTCTACTACATACTGCTCTGCATATTCTTCGATAGTGGATGCCTCCATTTGTATTGTTGGCTCCATGTCCTCTACTTCTTGCTTATTTATGACTTCCTGTTGCTTCCCAAATACTTGGTACTCCTTATATTCTAAGCTACTTTCATAAACAATCTTAATAGTAGCGACTTCTACGCTACTAAAAGTTAAATAAATCACTTCATCCTGGGTATCTGGTAGCATAGTAATGGCTCCAAACGACTGATTGTAACGTTCATCATTTTCATTAGGATAATAGCACGAAAAACTATTCTTTTGGTAGGTAGCCATTAGCTCTTTGCTAATCTCCATTAAGTTTTTCTCCCCTGTAATGCAGCTATAAGCCTTTACGTTATTGCCTGCTGTATCTTCAAATCCCCATATGATCTGCTTCCCATCTGCCAATGAAAATACAAAAACTTTATTATTCTTAAGAAGCTGGGTATCAAAGCTGTCAAAAGCATAGGAGCATACAAGCTCTTCCTTTTTAAGATCATACACATAAACGCCACTAGCTTCAAAAATCACCTTATCTCTATCCGCATAGAGTATCCTAGGCATTTCTGAACCTATGATGCTACTTTCAAACTTTGTTAAATCTACCTCTTTTGCAACTAACGCCGTGGAGAAAGTAATCGGATTAGTCAAAAGTCCCACGCCTAATAGGAGTATTCCTATTAAGATGATACTTACTACCCAAAAACTAGGTTTCTTATAACTTAATACATTTTTAATCCGGCTTTTGGTACTGCCTTCCCCAAAGGCAAGAGGTATAAGTCCAGTATGCCTTTTCCCTGCTGCAAAGGATAGTAATGAGGAAGAATACGCCTGTTTGACATCATTTCCTAGAGACTTAATGACTGCCTCATCACAAGACATCTCCATATCTTTCCCTGCCATAAAAAAGGCTACCCACACAAGGGGATTAAACCAATGGATACACACCACTATAAAGCTAATGAGCCTGATAATATGATCATATCTTTTGATGTGTATTTGTTCATGTAAAAGAATATAATGCTTTTCATCAGCCAAAAGTCCCTCTGGCAAATAAATCTTAGGGCGAATGATGCCTAACACAAAAGGAAGCTCTAGCTGCTCTGTTATATAAATATTGTTTTCTTCATGCCTACTTGTTCCTAGCTTTCTCTTTAATTTAATAAGAGAGAATATACCATACGCTAATAAGATTACTACTCCTACTCCCCAGATAATTAACCCTATAAAAGTCCATATCTGCATAGGATTGACACTAGCTTCTATAGTAGCTACAGGTAAAGCATTATTAACGAGTTGATCTACATTATTAAGCCCAGTATGAATAGTAGGTGTCTGTGTATACAAAATCTCATGTGAGATAGGCTTTGTGTTTGCAGGCATAAGGCTCATAATACTTTCAATAGAGAAAGGACAAATCAGCCGAAATAGCACAATACTCCAAAGAGCATAGGTGAAAATTTTAGGTGCTCTTTTAAGTAAAAGCCTAGTAATCATTACAAAGCAAATAACAAAACTTGCTGTAAAACTCATATTAAGGATTTCTAAAAATAACTTTTCTAGCATCTCTATCCCTCCTCATGTGCATCAATGAGCGTTCTTATTTCCTCTATTTCTTTTTCACTAAGCTTCTTTCGTCTTGTGAAGGCCGCTAAAAATTGTGGCAGAGAACCACCAAAAGATTCTTCTACAAATTGTTCTCCTTGGGCACCTAAAAACTCTTCCCTTTTCATCAATGCCCTTACTGTTCCATGACTATTTTCAAATATTTTACGTTCACACAAACGCTTTAGCATAGTATAAGTAGTAGTTCGCTTCCACATAAAGGCTTTCTCACATAACTGAGTTAACTCACGAGAGCTGATGGGTTCGTTCTCCCATATTAAATCAGCAAACTTTTGCTCCATTTCTCCTAATTTATAAGTTTCCATTAAAACACCCCTTTGACTAATGGTATTAGACTACATTTAGTCTAATACCATTAGTCAAGGAGGTCAATAGATTTAATCGGAATTTTCTATATATAGAGAATTAGATTGTAAAATTACATTTCAATGCATAGTCTATCTATGACTTGATTCGGATGGCAGTTAATACCTTTTTAGTTTAAATTCATATCAATTGGGTAATAACTAGTTCCATATAAAATTAATGCATAAGATAACTAGTTGCATTATTCATCTGATTAGGGAGGTATTACCATGGCTGGGTGTCATATTATTATCATTGGCGGAGGTATAGGTGGTCTATGTTGTGGCCTCCACCTACTTCATGCAGGTTATCAGGTCTCACTTTATGAAAAACGCCCTCAGGTAGGTGGCGTTATTCAATCCATTCCTAGTGCACCAGGCTATGCTGATTATGATAGCTTTGCCCCATTGGTATCCATCCTTATGCTTATCGTCAAATTTTCACTGATATTGAATTACACTGGCAAGATTATTTCTCTGAAATTCACTTAGATTAATTTTTCTTATTCCTGACAATTGATTTCATTGTCATTGATAATGATTTTTTTAATATTATTCACATCAATAAATTCTTGTTTTTCATCACAATTTTTATAAGTTAATATATAGTACTCTGATTTACTATCTTTATCTTCTCTTAAAGCTAGACTAACATTCTTTAGCTTAATCTCTTTACCTTGATTATCAATCAGTGTAATATCTAGCCAGTAGCTATTAACATAACCAGCAAACCTATTAGTTTTCTTATAAATTGTACGTTCTTTTACTTGAATACCTGTACTTGATAAATATACCTCATCCACCATAACCTTATAATCTGTCTTATCCATTTGGATATTGGTTTCCCATTTCTTAACATTGCCTAAATCTATTTTAAACTCAACTTCCCATGTACTATCTACTAATACATCTTGTTTGTCATAAACAATTTTGGTAGCTTCCAAATAGGGAACTTGTTCTGGGGTTACATTAGGGAAATAGCTTAATACCTCTCCACATACAATTTCATTTACACCATAGTAATCAAATTCTTCTGCTTTATAGACTTGTCCTGTTCTTGTATCTACAAGCTCTGTAATTTCCCCCTCTGTGTATGGTTCTAAGTACTCCATCATTAATTTTTGTGACCTTACCTCTCTAGAGTCCCCAGATTGTATATAGGGTTTGTCACCTGTTGTATGAATTACAATCCCTTGAATATTTCCATTTTCTTTATATCTTTCATTCTCTTTATATCTTTCATCACCTTTAATATTAATAACAGCAATGCCTTTTAATAAAACTGAAGGATACTCCTCATCGATTACAACTGTTTTTCCACCTTCGGTTCTTCGATTTAAGAACTCCCTTAATTCCATAGTTCGTCCTCCCTTATCTTGAACCTCTTTTTGTATATTTTTTTCTACTGTACTGCCTATTTCTGTAACTTTAAAATCCTTAAGAGGAATTTTTATTTCTTTTTCTATACTTTGTTTTTTCATGAGATTTTCAGCTTTAATCTTAATAGGTGAATTGCTAATCAACTCAGGGGTATTGCTTGTGCTAATACAGTAAGTAAGCTGCCTACCATCTGAAGAAAGTACGCCTTCAGATAATTGATCCCAAAATTCATCTTCTCCTCTTGCAAACCCTATTCTTTGACATACTACATCCTTGGTCCATGGTTTATGTCCTAGATTTGTAAACTGAACAGTAGCAACTGCTCCATGTCCTTGATTAAGGACTTCTTTTATTTCCATTTTAACATTTTGATTTTCATCATAAGCTTTGACATATTGCACTTCATCTATTACCTTATCAATTTCCTCCTGTTTAAAAAACAAACCTAATCCTAGTGTATAATCCATTGCCATAATCGTACTTGAGCAAATTAAAAGCAGTAACATAGCTACCGAAACCTTTTTATAATTTATATAACGCTTGGATAAATATTTGCTTTCCCGCTTATCTTCACTACATGCTAATCGAATATTTTTTTTCATTTGGTCTGATAATCCAACTGGTTCTAAATATGTATCTACTTCTTTTTTAAACAATCTCTCATCCATATATACATTCCTCCTCAAAATCATCCTTGAGCTTTTTTCTTCCTCGGTTCAGTCTCATTTTTATACTACTTTCACTTATGCCAAGTATCTCTGCAATTTCATTTATTTTAAAGTCTTGATAGTAATATAGGAGAATAACTTCACGATATTTAATAGGTAAATCCATTACTTGCTTGAGTAACTCACTTTGGTTGATTTGATTAAGTAATTCATCCTCTAACGTGTTATACGCTTCAATCTTTTCAATCCCAATTTGTACTTTTCTAAACCAACTTGTCCTCACATAATTTTTGCAAATATTAATAGCAATACTAGTGAGCCAAGTTTTCTCACTTGATTCTTTCCTAAACTCACTCATGTGTTTGTAAGCCTTAATAAACACCTCTTGCACAGCATCTTCGGCTAATGCCCAATCCTTTAAATAGATATAGCATGTACGTGCAATGTAATCACCATATTGATTCATCATCTGCTCTAACTCATACTCTGTCATTGATTATTCTCCTCCTTTTCTACTTTTTAGACACATTAAGTTTCATAAGGGTCACATTTTATTCTGAAAATTTAATCGATTGCTTGTAAAATCAAATTGAACACAATAAAAAAGTGGACTAGCGTCCACATTTCTTCTGCTAGGGAACCCTAGGTTCCCTTCGGCGCTGAGCTCATTCCTTGAAATATCTTTTCTATCCCTATAGTAGACTTTTCCTCAAACGGCCTAAGTAATTATCAAATAGTGTTTGTATTTTGTTTTGTAAATATAATTTACCCTATAGCTTTCTGCCTTTTTGTATCACTTCTGAATCTTTTTTACAGGAAACTGTATTTCAGTTAACCACTCTTCCGGTGTGTCTTTATTCCAAATACCATCAATATAAGACTCTCTTGGATAGCCTGCTATTTCAAATCCATTCTCCTCCATCCATGCTAAAATAGCTCCATAAGCTTTTGGAAAGTCTTCATAGGGTCCTTTATGCAAGGCACATGCAGCCATTTCTACTTTTTCAATGGTTTTAAAGGTAATCATCTCTGAGTCTTCTTTCATCTCAGTAACAGCTTCGCAAACCTCTACATCTATATTTTCCTCTCTATATTCACCATCATGATAAATATTAAAACAATATTCAGGCACTGCACAAACGCAACCTAACCTCTCCATTTCACGTCCCATAGGAGGCATAATATTAAAAAGGGCATTGTAATTAGGAATAATCGTTCTCATAGAAGCTACAATAACTTCAGGCAATTCCTTAAGAATCACATTGTAAGACCTGTCCCCACCCTTATGAATGAGATAATACTCTACTTGAGAAAGCTTCATGTTTTCCTCTGCAATCTTTTTAATTAGCTCTGCCTTTTTATGAAGAAGTAAATCCTCTACAGACATTCCCCCCTGAACTTTCTTAATCTCCTCTAATGAGAACCCCATTTGGCGAAGTGCTAATATCTCGTGCAAAATAGGTAATTGCCCAGAAGTATAGTACCTATATCCATTTACTTCATCAATATATTCTGGATGTAAAAGTCCAATTTCATCATAATGTCTCAAGGTTTTAATAGTGACACGGTTCATTTGAGAAAACAAACCAATCTTATATAAAACCGGCTCTGTTTTCTCACACTTATGCTTTTCTTCCATTGTATCCCTCCTATTCCCATCTAAATTTTTTCACTGAAATGATACTACTTATAACTGCAATACCTAGCATTAAAAGTAACGGAAAAGCTAAGTCACCCATAGGTGTTCCTAAAGAATAGCCTTTAAGGAGCTTAATGCCTTGTGTTAAAGGTAATACATTAGCTACTGCTTGAAGCGGACTAGGTAGTACCTCATAAGGAATAGTGGCTCCTGATAAAAAGAGCATTGGAAAGTAAACTAAGGTACATACTAAGTTAGCTATTTTAACGGTAGTACACAAACTTGCCATAAGCATTCCTATGCCATACATAGCAACCATGACTAGCACATAACTTCCTATAAACCCTAGTATAGAACCTTGAAGCTGGTAACCAAAACCAAGCTTCATCATTAAGTAAACTCCTACTGCAGAAGTCAAAGCCGTTATCATATTTAGAACTACTTGCACTAATAATATCACAGCAGGACTAACTGGTGTCACACAATAATGCTTTAATATCTTTTTGTCTCTATAATCTGCTAAGGTAAGTGGTATTCCCATAAAAGCTGTAGCACAAATACCTACTGTAATAAGTGCTGCAAAAGAACCTTGTACAAAAGTATAATTAGCCCCCTCAAAAGCAGGTTTATCTCCACAAATCATCCCAATAAGAAACGCAATACCTACTGGCATTAATATACCAAAGAAAATACCATCTATTCCTCTAAGAGCTACACATCCTTCTATTTTTAGTAATGTTAAAAACCTTTTCATGCCTCTACCTCCTCCCCCATATACCAAAGATAAGCTTCTTCTAATCGTTCATAAGGACTTTTCTCTATAACCTCTTTTACAGTGCCACTTACTATCTCTCTGCCTTTCTGCATGATACAAATCCGGTCACAAAGTGCTTCTACCTCATCCATATAATGAGAAGTAAGGAGTATGGTTACACCTTTTTCCTTAAGTTCACGTAGCTTCTTCCACACTTCTCTTCTAGCAGCTGTATCTAATCCTGTTGTTAGCTCATCTAGAAAAACAACCTCTGGCTTCGGGATAAGAGCTAGTAATACTGATAGCTTTTGTTTTTCTCCTCCAGATAAAGTGGAAACGTATTGTTTTTTAAACTCACTTAATGAAAATGCCTCTAGTAACTCATGATAATCTGCCGGAGCCTTGTAAAGTGCGGCTGTCTCTTCACAAAGTTCCTCTACTTTAATTCGATCTTGGTAACAAGCTTGTTGTAATTGTACACCTACCCTTTCAAAAAGCTCTTTTCTAGACTCAGCTGCCTTCATGCCTAGTACAGTGGCGCTACCTTCTTCAAAAGCTTTAAGCCCTAGAATGCAATTAATAGTTGTAGACTTACCTGCACCATTATGCCCCAGAAGGCCAAAGACTTCACCTTGCTTTACCTGAAAAGATAAACCATCTACTGCCACCTTATTGCCGTACTGCTTTTTTAACCCATTCACTGCTATAATTGTATTCATTTGCTCTCCTTCCTTACTTGTATGACTTAGTATCTAAAGTCACTTTACACACTCCTGTAAGGGAAGAGTCAAGACCCTTTTTAAAATAGAAATTTGAATAATATTGTATAAAGTTAAGTTGCCGCTATGTAGTCCGGCTAGTGTACTTGCTTTCAGCTGCTATCTCACTCCGCTAAGAAACTCTAAATTCGTAATCCTTATGAACGGGCGAAAACTCGCTATGCTCAGACACTCGCCCTAAAACCCATAAGGATTACTTCATTAAGAGTTTCTAAGCTCTGCTCCAAGGCATCTTCCAGCAAGTCCACTAGTCTCCCTACATAGCTAATGCTTTACAAGAATAAACTACAAAGAAGCTTTATACATTATTGTGAATGAAAAGAAAATGGAAAAAATCCTTCGTTAAGAACTGTAAGCTTACTTACAAGGCACCCTACCCAATCCCCATTCTCTCCGCCTTGGCTACTACTATGTAAGAAGAAACTGATTAACTGTTTTATATGTTATTATTGCTAGAGAGAAACATGAAAAATCCCTTATACGCTTGAAATGTCATTATATTTTTCTCACGCCGCTTTACTGTCAGGATTGTTTATGAGCTTAATAACGTTTGGCAGAAATGAGAGGAGGAGGGATATCTGGAAGGGTGACTTGGGAGAATTTTTTAGAGGCACTTGGCGAACGTTTTGGATGGGTTTTAGCACGAGTGTTTGACCAACGGGAGTTTTCGTGTGTTCATCCAAATAAGTGAGCCTAGTGCATCAAAAAATTTGAACCGGAATGCTGGAGGATAGCCCTTCTCCTCTCATTTCCTCCCAGAAGTCTACCTCATAAACGCTTCTACAAATTTCTATTTATATAACTGAATAGTCACCACCTATTTTGAATAATAAGTTAATATTGACAATTATTTGTGTTAGTGATAGTATTGATGAAATTACTCAAAAACGGGGGTGTATGTATGATTCGTAAATTAACAGAAGCAGACCGTGCACAGACTTTAGCTTTTCTTAGCGCCGAGCCTGCTATTAATCTTTTTATGATTGGTGATATTGAGCAAGATGGGTTTGATAAAGACTTTCAAGAGTTATGGGGAGACTTTAACGAGATAGGTGAATTAGAGGGTGTACTTCTTCGCTATAATGGGTCCTATATTCCTTACTACAAAACTCCTGTGTTTGATCCACTACCTTTTGTAGAAATTATTAAAGCAGATTTAAAACATATGGTTGTTTCTGGTAAAGAGAGTGTCCTTAACGTATTTCAACCTTATTTTAATGACTATGACTGTAAAAGTACTTACTTTTGTGAACTAAAAACCTCCGAGCAGCTTAAATCTACTAATCTACCTGTCAAAGTAGCTAAGCCTGAAGATGCCTCTCGTATCTGTGAACTTTTAGATGAGATTGAAGAATTTAGAGCATCTACCACTACACCTGAGTCATTAGAACGTGTTATTTGTTCAGGCGCTGGGCGTGTTTATTATACGGAAACAGATGATGGCATTCTTAAAAATGTCGTGCAAACTACTGCTGAAAACTCTATGTCTGCTATGATTATAGGCGTTGCTACACGTAAAGCTTATCGTCATCAAGGACTTATGTCCGGCTCACTTTCTAAACTTTGCAGAGACCTTATCGAAAATGAGGGTAAATCACTTTGCTTATTCTATGATAATCCAGAAGCAGGTAAAATTTATCACAGTCTCGGTTTTGAATCTATTGATAAGTGGACAATGCTCTTTAAAGCTTAAGGCTTTAAAGAGCATTGTCCATTTATCGTAAATATCTATTCTATTAATAATTTCATTTAGTAAGACTTATTTCATTAACTCTTGTTCTAATTCTTCTATTGATTGTACTGTAGCAAAGCGTTTATTCCAAACTTTATAGTTATAAAACTCATAAAGCTGCTTACCAGATAAATACTCATTATCAAAGGTCATATTCGTTTCCTCTGGAATAATGAGTTTATAACCATATTCAAAGGCAACCTTACAAGTTGTATCAATGCAGTATTCTGTCTGCATGCCTACTAAAATAATATTTTTTACTTGCTTGCTATCAAGATACTCTCTTAATCCTGTATGTAAAAAAGCACTATTATACTGCTTTTCAAAAATACGTTCTTCTTTCATAGGCTTAATTTCACTATAGATTTGCCAACCAGGAGTCCCTTGTTCAAGATCACTACCCTCTCCATCATCATGACGCACATAGACTACTTCTACCCCATTAGCTCTGCAACGTTGAAGGAGATGAGCTATATTACCGATGACCTTTTCTTTATTATAAGGGCCTGCTTCAACAAGTGCTGTTTGAACATCAACTACTAATAATACTGTGTTTTTCATATTTCTCTCCCTTTATTTAATTTGGTAGTGTCAAGTTTAATACTATCTTTTTTAGATAAACTTCCTAAAGTCATTCACTTCGAAAAAGTCGACTATCTTCTTTTATAGAATACTACAATCTAAATAAAAAAACTCTTAAATCAATAAATCACCTCAATAGTAAAACTATCCCTGAGCACATCTGTTGTCCTGGCTGCGATACACCTCACTAGTACATTTACGATAATAATAGAGGCAGAAAGAGCCCTAAGCACTTTAGAATTCATAAATGTACGCATAAGCATTGCTCTTACTACCTTATTTACCCTTCAGTTTCTTTAAGAATTCATCCTTAAGCGCATTCTTAGCCTCTAATTCTTTAATCTTCCTATTTAAGTACTCTATATGTTCTAGTGTCACTTTAGCCCCACCTCTATTAACTATATCATCACTTTTTGATAACTCATTTAACCACTGCATCATTGAACTTTCTCTCATTTCATTATACGTATTGTCTTCTTTTATAAACATCAGTTACTATCTCCTCATTTTATCTCTTTATAAATATATTTTTATTTATTATTATCTATCATTTACATCATAACGAATACCATACATTATATATTTCTCGTGGCAAAGAGGTCCAGTGAAAATACAAATGTTTGATGGAGCTATTTAGTTTTGATATAATATTGTAAAAAACTTAGGAGGATTAAAATGTTTGAAAAAAATACATATGAAGAAGATGTCAAGTTATTTGAAAAAGTACTTTCTATAGAGGCTGATCAATTATTATCTAATGAAGAATTAGCTATTGTTTATATTGGTCGTGCAACCTGCCCATTCTGCCGTAAGTTTGCTAAAAAATTAAGTGGATTGACTAGCCAGATTAACCAGGCTATTTATTACGTGGAAAGTGATAATACTTCAGATAACGAAATCAACTCATTTAGAGAAAAGTATAATATTCTAACTGTACCAGGATTTATTGTTGGTAAAAATGGAAAAGTAGAAGTTCGTTGTGATTCTTCAACGCCAGAGGAAGAAATATTAGATATGTTAAAATAAATAGGAGCACTATGCTCCTATTTGTGTCTGATACATCTTATAGTATATACCTTGCTTTTCTAAAAGCTCTTCGTGATATCCCATCTCTGCAATCTCTCCTTTTTCAAGAACGATGATGTAGCAATCTCTAATAGTAGATAGTCGATGGGCAATAAAGATAGAAGTTCTTCCTGTTGTAAGTGTCTTGATGGCTTCTTTAATCTTACGCTCTGTACGTGTATCAACAGAACTAGTAGCCTCATCTAAAATCATAATAGGTGCATTGGTTAGAATTGCTCTTGCAATGGTAATCAGCTGCTTCTCCCCTTGGCTTAGGGTGTTAGCTTCTGCCCCTATAATCGTATGATACCCATTAGGAAGCCTTTGAATAAAGTCATGAGCATTGGCACTTTTGGCTGCTGCTATGACTTCTTCATCTGTAGCATTATGCTTGCCATATCTAATATTTTCTAGAATGCTCATAGGGAAGAGTGCTGCATCTTGAAGTACGACGCCAAAACAGTCTCTCAGATCTTTTCTTCGATAATTCTTTATGTCTTCTCCATCTAAAAGAATCCTACCAGAGCTTACGTCATAAAATCTGGTAAGCAAACTAATGATGGTTGTTTTACCTGCCCCTGTAGAACCAACAATGGCCACTCTTGTACCTGGCTCTATATTTAGATTGATAGATTTAAGAATAGGCTGCCCTTCTTCGTAACCAAAACATACATCCTCAAAGCTAATTTCTCCTCTTGGCTGTGACAGAGCTTTAGCTCCTTCTATATCTTCCAGCTCTATTTCTTCATCAAATATTTCAAAGATACGCTCTGCACCAGCCACAGCTGTCTGCAAGATATTATAAATGTTAGCCACCTCATTAAGTGGACGTGTAAACTGCTTTGCATATAATAAAAAGCTTGAAATCACTCCTACAGTAATGATATCTTTTGTAGCCATAAGGCCTCCTACCACTGCTATAAATATAAAACATAGGTTATTGATAACATTCATAAGCGGCATTAAAAATCCTGACCAAATCTGTGCTTTAATAGCTACTGCTGCTAAATCTTCATTTACCTCTTCAAACTCTTCTATCAAGGCTTCTTCCCTACCATAGGCCTTAACAATCATAGTCCCTGAAATACTTTCTTCGATATGACCATTAAGCCGTCCTAATGCTTCTTGCTGTTTCCTAAAAAGTATTCTTGTCCTTTTAGTAATGCTTTTGGTCAAAAGATAAATGAGTGGCCCTGCCACCAAGGTTACTCCTGTTAAAGGAATATTTAAAGAGAGCATCACTAAAAATACGCCTACTATGGTAAATACTAATTGCATGAGCTGAGTCAATGAGTCTGATATAGTTGTACTAATGTTATCAATATCATTGGTTAACCTACTCATGAGATCTCCGTTTTGCCTTTTATCAAAGAAAGCAAGTGGCAAGTGATTAAAATGGTTAAATAATACCTTACGAATATACTTAATCATCCTTTGTGAAACAGCTGCCATAGCATAACCCTGAATGAACTTAATGAGATAATCTCCTACATAAAAAGCAGCTAATGCCATCAATAATAAGAGACTAGGATTACCTTCTTCTATTAAATCCACTACTTTTCCTATTAAGTAGGGTGTAACCATTACAATAATAGCCGCAAAACCTGATAACATAAAGATTAACGCTAGGCCTTGCCTCTGTCCTTTTGTAAGCTCCCATAATCTTTTTAAAGTGCCCTTAAAGTTCTTGGGCTTTACAACGGCACCTAAACTTCTTTTCCAAGTTGAAGCAGGATTTGCTCCTATAGGATTCTTCTGCAAATTAGCCAACCTGCTCACCTCCTATCTGAGACTCATAAATTTCTTGATAAATAGAACAGTTCTCCATTAATTCTTCATGAGTTCCTTTTCCTACTAATTTCCCATTTTCTAAGCATAAAATATAATCTGCTTTCATAACGGTTGAAATCCTCTGTGTGATTAAAAAGGTAGTCATATCTTTTGCATAATCACTAATCCCTTGAAGTACTTTGGATTCAGTAGTAGCATCTAGGGCACTGGTACAATCATCTAGTATTAAGATCTCTGGGCCTTTAACCAAGGCTCTAGCTAACGAAAGTCTTTGCTTTTGACCACCAGAAAGATTAACGCCTCCTTGCCCTAAGACAGTCTGTAATCCCTGGTCTAAATCTGCTATAAACCCCTCAGACTGAGAAATACGAATCGCTTCCTTTAACTTTTCCTCTGATACTTTTGGCTGTCCCCATCTTAAATTGCTTTCAATCGTCCCACTAAATAAAAGAGCCTTTTGAGAAACTAGGGCCATCTTTTCACGTAAAGCCTTTAGCTTTACTTCTTTGACTTCTTTATTACCTATTCTTATCTTGCCATTAGTTGTATCATAAAAACGAAGTAACAGCTGAATTAATGTTGTTTTCCCTGAACCTGTAGAACCAATAATACCACACGTCTTTCCCCTAGGAATATGGAAGGTGATATGCTCTAAGGTATACTCTTTGGTAGAAGGATAATGAAAGCTTACATCCTCAAAAGAAATACCTTCTTTTAAATCTATCTCCATCTCCTTTACGGTTTCTGTCATAGCTGGTACTTCTTCTAATACTTCCTTTATACGACCAGCAGAGGCATTTGCACGTATCATATGATTTAAAATATTAGATACCATACCTAATGCAAATAATACCTGTGTCATATAGTTAATACTGGCCATAAGTTTTCCTATTTCTATGTTTTCCCCTCTATAGCCTGCTGTCCAAAGTAAAACGACAATCCCCATATTAACTACTAAACTAATCAGAGGATTAAATACAGCATTGACTCTCATAGCTCCTTGATTAGCTATTGCTAAATCATCTGCCACCTCTCCAAACCTTTCCTTTTCTTGTTCTTCTTGCCCAAATGCTTTTACAACACGAACAAGATTAAGATAAGAACGGCTCACATCATTTAAGGCATCCAATTTAACCTGTACTTTTCTAAATCTAGGGTAACCTAATTTCATATTGCCAATAATAAGCACCATAGCAACGGCTAAAATACAAAGTACTACTGGTATTTGCGCAGGTGTTTGGACAATAATAAATCCTATGGCTCCTATACAAATAATCGGTGCCTTTACTAGTATGCGCATACAACCAGTAACAAAGCTTTGAATCTGACCCACATCATTAGTAATACGTGTAATAAGCGATGCCGTTTCTAAATGGTCTATATTTCCAAAAGAAAAACTTTGAATCTTACGATAAAGTTCCGATCGCATTTCTTTTCCTATAGTCTGAGAAATATGCCCTGCAAAATAATTCCGTCCTACTGCCCCCGCTGCACCTATGAGGGCAATTCCTAACATCATCATTCCTATCTTTAATACCAATGCAGCATTACCACTAGCTACTGCATCATCTACTATTTTAGACATCATCATAGGTTGCATTAAATCACAAAAAGATTCGATGACTAAAAATAAAATTGCCAGGCAAAACCCTATTAAATGCCTACGTATGTACGAAATAATCAATTTCAACGCCAACTCCCCCTTGTAGTCTATGTAACTGTATAATTTTACTTAATCTTATCCATCATAATAGATATACGGTAACTATTCGGTCGCTATTACAAATTGAAATTTGTAGGGGCATTTCTTCCAAACGTTATTAAGCTCACAAACACTCCTAACAATAAAACGGTGTGGTGAAAAATATCATGCCAATTCAAACGTCTAAGTAACTTTCTCCAGCATCTCTTTATCCATAATAACGAACAAAGCTGCTTAGTAGTTTGCTCTTGTAAAGCAGTAGCTATGTAAGGAGCTAGTGAACTTGCCTAGAGATATATTGTAGCAAAAGCACATGGTAGTACTTAATGAAGTGTTTTCTCAGGCTTTTCCTCATTAATAATAACGTATAGAGATTCTTAGTAGTTTATTCTTGTAAAGTAGTAGCTATGTAGGAAGACTAGTGGGCTTGCTGGAAGATGCCTTGGAGCAGAGCTTAGAAACTCTTAATGAAGTAATCCTTATGGGTTTTAAGGCGAGTGTTTGAGCGTAGCGAGTTTTCGCCTGTTCATAAGGATTACGAATTTAGAGTTTCTTAGCAAAGTGAGACAGCAGCTGGAAGCAAGTACACTAGTCGGACTATATAGCGGTAGTTTTACTTTACACTCTATTATTCAAATTTCAATTTATATTTCCCATAGTTACACGATAAGTTTATATCTTACTTATATTATAACCTAGTTTCCCTTTTAAAGCTGTTCTAAAGTAACAAAAGAGGATGCTTATGAGCATCCTCTTTTGCTATTTCCCATATTTTAAGCTTGTCCTGCCCAATCTGCTGGATAGGTTACATATATAAATCTAGCGTAATTAGGCACTGAGAATTTAATACTAGATCCCTTTGGTATAAGAATCAACTCTCCTGCATTAGCAGTTACGGTCTCTCCATTAATAATAATACTTAAGCTACCTTCAATGACATAGTCTATCTCATCATAGTTTAATGTCCAGTCAAAGGTAGTTGATTTCATTTCCATAACCCCACAACCTAGTCTTGGACTTTCCTGTAACGTAAATAAATCTTTTGTGTAAACAATATCAGAAGCCACACCTGTATCAAGGCGATTGCTTTCATCTACCTTTACAGTTGGTACCTTAACAGACATTACTCCAGAAGAGGTTACTTGTCTTGAAAAGTCCACATGACTACAACTTCCTGCCCCTAGCTTTTCTACAATGATTTGTTTAATAAGTGTCTCTAACGTTGAGCGATCTATATCCATCTATGCCTTTTCCTTTCCAAGTGTTTTATTGGCAATAAACATAGCTACAATGATAGCTGTAATACCACCTACTAACTTTCCTACTATCATAGGGAATATCATTGATGGATTAAAACCAGCAGTGAATCCTAGGTGATCTCCAAACACAAAGGCTGCAGATACTGCAAATGCAACATTTAGTATTTTCCCTCTTGGATCCATATCTTTCATCATGCCAAACATAGGAATACTGTTAGCTAAACTAGCTACAAGACCAGCTGCTCCAACGTCATTCATACCTAGTACTTTCCCTAGTTTCATTAAAGGTGTTTTAAACACTTTGGTAATAACATAAACCAGTGGAAATGCACCAGCTAGTACAATAGCGATATCGGCCACAATAGTAAAGCCTTCCGAAATAGGTGTCATACCTGGAATAATAACAATGCCTGTAAGCTGCTCAATAATACCTAATGCAAGACCAAAGATAATAACTGCCACTACAAACTTTCCAAAGTAGGTAAAACCTTTAATCATGCCATTCTCAAAGAAAAATAGTCCTAAGGCAATAAGCACTGCAAAAATAATGATTGGGATAAGGTTCATAATAACCATCATTATTGGAAAGCCTGCTACAAGCCCTCCTACAAATGCTCCTATAGGAATAGTAATAACCCCAGCAAGCACGCCTGTTGCTAAATATTTACGATCTGACTCTTCAATAATGCCTAGACCTACTGGAATAGTAAATACAATTGTTGGTCCAAGCATAGCTCCTACAATTAGCCCTCCAAACAACCCTGCATTAGGGTCTATTGCTAAAGCTTCTGCAAGAGGTGCTCCTCCCATATCATTGGCTAAAATAGAGCCTGCAAACATAGCTGGGTCAGCACCTAAAAATCCGAATAAAGGAACAATAACCGGCTTAAGTAACTCTGCAATAACAGGTGCTAATGCAATAATACCAACCATAGATATCGCTAGTGTTCCTATAGCCATAATCCCTTCTTCAAATTTCTCACCAATCCCAAATCGATTGCCTATAATTTTATCTATGGCTCCAAGCACTGCAAAAATTACCATGATATAAACAATGATTTCGTTTATACTCATAAAAAACGCCTCCATTTATTTGGATTATCATTAGATACTTAGATTAAGTATTTCTTAATCTCCTCACTAGGAGATGGAATAATAGCCTTATTCATATACTCATGCTCACTTAATATATTCTTGATTTCTAAGAAACCATATTCAATGCTGCTAACAGGTCCTGTTATAGTAAAGACTAATCTACCACTAATACATAGCGCCATTTGCATCTTAATGAGCTTAACATCACTTGCCTTCAGTACATGATCGAGTGCTACAATGCCCGTACAAACTTTATTAGTTTCTACAACACCTATTGCATCTATTATTTCCTTAGTTACATACTTATTTTTAAAAGCATCTATAATGACAGGGGAAACCGCATGTAACCTAAAGCTATCAACTAAAATCTTAGCGGCCTGACTTTCACCATGGTCAATAGCTTCATCTACTGCACCCTCATCACCTGTTACAATAATTAAAAACTTACCGGGGCAAATGGTTTTACAATAAATAATTTCCACATTTGCCTTTTTTACTATTTGGTCAGAAATCTCAATACCTTTACTAATACTTCTAAATTCAAGTGCACCTATACTTCTATTCATTTTCTTCTACCTCTATAGAATCCACTATACCAACAATGGCTGAATCAATAGGACAATCCGGATTACCTACTGCATAACGTGCAGAGCCACCTCTTACCACTAATACCAAGTCACCTACACCTGCACCAATAATGTCTGCAGCTACGATAAGCTCTGGTTTTTCTTTTCCGTGTTCTAGAAGTATTTTAAGAACAAGTAATTTCTGACCATTTAATTGTTCATCTTTCTTAGTAGCCCATACACGCCCAATAACCCTGCCTATTTTCATAGCTTCTGTTTCTCCTATACTCTTTTAATCTCAATATGATGCTTTCGTATATAATCATCTGCCAGCGGGGTAATAATGCAGCCTTTTGAAATAGTAACAATGCAAATTCCTTCAAGATGTTTCTTAATAAGATCCGCCTCTAAAAGTAACTTTTTATAAGTCATATCAAAGTTAACATTTCCCGTAATAGGTTTTGGTGCTTCATGATTATCTCTAGATTTTCCGCTATTAAGTAATTCATCTAAATGACTAATACACTGAATACCATATTTTTTTATCTTATCTTCGTAATCCATTAAAAGTGTGTATAGAGCTTTATGCGCATTTTCTTTATAACGCCTGTATTCTATACCTTCTTCTAGCATATACACCTGTTTCTCATTTAAAAGAGCTTTTAATATAAGACTCTCTTCTTCTGTAACAGGTGAACTAGTAGCTAAATGACCTAACATCTCTATGGTAAGCTTAGTAATGACTATACCTTCATAGTCTTCCTTACTATTCTTATAAACACTACATTTATAAGCTTGCTGCAAATACTTTAAACCTGTATCGGGCATGGGGCCTATAAATATAAGCTTCTTTAATGAAGTTTGCTGACTACTCTTAGCTTCTAGCCTTTTATAAACCTCATCTAAAATCTCATCTATTAAGGTTTGACTGTACATGCTCCCACCCCTTCTCGTTTTATTTGATAATCATACCTAAAGTACCTTTAGTAAAACCACATGCATTTGCTTCATCATAGTCAATATGGATATATGTTCTAAAATCCTTACTTACACGCACTACCAAATCATCAAAAATAAGTGGTCTTGCTCCAAAGACTTTTACCTTTACAATCTCACCATCAGTTACATGAAATCTCTCTGCATCTTCTGGTGTAATATGCATATGCCTTTTAGCCACAATAAGTCCTTGTGAAAGCTTTACTTGCTTCTCACCATTACTCACTGTAATCTCAGGTGTTCCTGTAATATCTCCACTTTGCCTAATAGGTGCTTTAATTCCTAGCGCTAAGGCATCTGTTAAGGATACTTCTACCTGAGATGCTTTTCTCTCTGGTCCTAATACAACTACATTTTTTATAGCTCCTTTGGGTCCAGAAATAGTAACACGTTCGCTACAAGCATATTGGCCTGGCTGAGATAACTCTTTTACTGGTGTAAGCTTATAGCCTGGTCCAAATAATATATCTACATCTTGTCTTGAAAGGTGCGCATGTCTACCAGAGGCTTCTACTTCAATAAATAGTTGTTTTTTTAAGGCTTCTACTATGGTGTCTACTAATTGGTCTACTGATGCTAGCATATAATCTCCCTTCTTTATACTGAATTCTTTTCATTAATCCTATGAGCCTATAAAACCTATGAGTTTGTTTTATATTTACCTGCTAAATACTTAAACATCATAATCCAGAATAATGAGGATAAACGGTTTAAAGATTTAATAATATCTTCTCTACTAACTTGTCCATACTCATCCTTAAAGGCCTTATATGCAATAAGTTCTGTTTCACGTGTTAACGTCCTTAATTTATTAAGATAAGCTACCATCTCACCTTGCTTATAGTTAGGTAAAAAATGACTTATACCATAATATTTACTTGGATGATGAGAATGTTCTCTGAGCTCTTTAGCATCTAAATTTTGTAGTGTAAATTCACCTATCGGTTCACCACAAACCTCATTTCGTAATAACCTTCTAATAAATTTAATAATCTCCTCAAGGTCCTTTATCATCTGTGGCAAATGTTGTTTTTCTGCAAAAATCTGTGTCATGACTATTTCTGCTTCTAAACTATCTATTGCACCTCTAAAAGCAATACGAGGATGATCTTTAAACACCAATAGATTACCTCTAAGGTGCGTCATATGCTCAGGCTTCTCATTTAATCTGGCACCAAAGATAGTCTCATAGACTTCTTCATGATTTACCTGTGTATGCTCTTCACTCACCTCTGCC
Source organism: Bacillota bacterium (assembly GCA_023393125.1). Classification (GTDB taxonomy): domain Bacteria; phylum Bacillota; class Clostridia; order Lachnospirales; family Cellulosilyticaceae; genus Cellulosilyticum. The sequence goes on along the minus strand of JAEWMQ010000107.1, from coordinate 69,735 downwards.
ACTCCTCCTATGAGATTATCTTCTATCTTAACTTCAATACCTTTTTCTAATAAATACGTTTTAGCTGAAGGTGTAATAATTTTATTACGTGCAACAACTATTTGACCTTTTTCTTTTAGCTGTCCACTTGAAAGCATTTGTCTTACATCATTTTCTGTTAGTACGGACACTTACTCACCTTCTTGCCCTATAATATAGTCTGCTACCTTGTTATAGAAAGAGGTTACCTAGATATTACCTAGGTATCCTCTTCTTGCCTTTAAAAGGCCTTTTTTCTATAGGAGCGTCTTATGCTTGTGCATGACTATGTGGCAAGATAACGTCAACTTCTGAATGAGGTCTTGGAATAACATGCACTGAGATTAGTTCTCCTACTCTTTCTGCAGCTGCTGCACCTGCATCTGTAGCTGCTTTTACAGCACCTACATCTCCTCTTACCATAACAGTAACAAGGCCACCTCCTATTTGCTCTTTACCAACTAAAGCAACATTGGCTGCCTTTACCATGGCATCAGCTGCTTCAATTGCGCCAACTAAACCTTTTGTTTCAATCATTCCTAATGCATTTGTATTTGCCATTTTATTTTCCTCCTATAAAGTATAGTGTCATCTATTACACTACATCCTTAGTATTCTACTTTTCGCTAATTATATTAATTCTTTCATAATCCTTTTAACGATTTCATCAACTAAACTATTCTCACAGCAACTATTACCAGTATTTGATGAAGAAGAGCTAACGCCTGCTTCTTGTCTAAGTGTTTCTATTTCTTTAACACCATAAGCTACTCGCTTAATATTAATCAGATCCATAGGTCCAATATTATTAGAAGATGAGCTACCACCTATTGCACCACAACCTAATGTAAGTGCAGGGAATAAATTCGTAGTACCACCTATGCCACCTAGAGCACCTAATGTGTTAATCAAGATACGTGAAGCTGGTATATGCAGCGCAAAGCGTTTAACTAATTCTTCGTCATTTGCATGCATACAGAAGGTATGTCCTTTCCCTTCTAAAGCTAAAATTTCTTGTGATTTTTTAAGCACTGCATCTACATTGTCTTCTACATAAAAAGCAAGAATAGGTGCTAATTTTTCTCTTGAAAATGGAACATCATGCCCCACACCTGTTTCCTTAGCCATGAGTACACGGGCAGTAGAAGGCACTTTTGTAAGACCTGCTAATTTAGCAATGTGCTCTACGCTCTTTCCTACAATTTGCGGATTCATGCTACCATTAGCTCTAAGAATAAAGCTCCCTAGCTGTTTAGCTTCTTGTGGGTCTAGGAAGTATCCACCTTGTGCTTTAAACTCAGCTATAATCTTATCTTCCATACACCTTTCAGCAATAATAGATTGTTCAGAAGCACAGATTGTACCATTATCAAATGTTTTGGAATCTATAATACGTTTAATAGCCATCTTTAAGTCTGCACTCTTATCAATAAAAGCTGGTCCATTTCCTGCGCCTACACCAATAGCTGGTGTTCCTGAAGAATAAGCGGATTTTACCATAGCTGGTCCACCAGTTGCTAAAATCAGTCTAGTATTAGGATGTTTCATAAGCTCTTGTGTTGCTTGTAAGGTTGGAATAGTAATAGTAGAGATAGCTCCTTTTGGACAGCCTGCTGCCTCTGCTGCTCTTGCTAATATATCTACTGTTTCTTTAATACAATTTTTCGCACTTGGGTGTGGAGAAAAAACAATACAACTACCTGCTTTAATAGAAATCAGCGTTTTATACATAACTGTAGAAGTTGGATTTGTAGATGGGACAATCCCTGCAATAATCCCTGCAGGTACACCTATATCTAAAGTCTTTTCTTCCTTGTTCTCTTTTAAAACACCAATTGTTTTTTGATCTTTAATAGCTTCATAAATACCTTTTGATCCAAAGATATTTTTAATCACTTTATCTTGCCAACGTCCAAAGGTGGTTTCTTCATTTGCCATCTTTGCTAACTTCTCCGCATTTGCAGCTCCTGCATCTGCGATAGCTTTTATGATTTTATCTATTTGGCATTGGCTAAAAGTAGATAAAACCTCTTGAGCCTTTTGCGCTTCTTTTAAAAGGTTTCTAACCTCTTGAAGAGATTGTAAGTCTTTATCAGTTAGTTCCATTGGAGCCTCCTTATCTTGTTGTCATCTATTGTCTATTTATTCTCTGCTTCAGTAATCATTCTGATAAGCTCTGACTTCTTAGCTTCTTTTAATTTTTTTATAGGAACATTGATTCCTAAAGCCTCTATCATTTCTCTAAGCTCTGTATTACTTTTTCTGCTAAGATCCTCAGCACTTATTACTTCTTCATTGGTAATCTGACTTGCCTCAGGCTCCGCATCTGTACTTAATATACCCTCTTGGATTAAGGTATTATCTTCGGTATTTTGAACTTCCTGCTCTAATTTAGATTCAGCAGCACTTTCCTCATTGGTTGTAGGTGCTTTTGACTGTATTACTTTCCCAATCAAACTTTCATCTACTCTTGGGATAACATGAGTTGTCCTAACCTTACCAATTCTCTCAGCTGCTTTACCGCCTGCCTGCACTGCTGCTGTTATAGCTCCTACATCTCCAAAAAGTTGTACTGTCATGATGCCGCTACCAACTTTTGATATCCCACTTAATTGAATATTAGAAGCTTTTAATGCAGCATCTGCTGCTTCTATTGCAGCAGGATAACCAATTACTTCTATTAGTCCTAATGCCTGCATCATCTTAATAATCCCTTGGGTTGTCTGCTACAGCCTTTATAGCTTCAGCAAACGCAGCACATGCGGCATGACATGCAGATTGAGTACCTGTAAGAAGCCCTCCACCAAAGTTTGTTTCTGAAGGTGGTCCAAAGAATTCAACAAGTTTGACATCTGCCGCTTTCATAGCAGCATCAAGCCCATAAATGGCTTCCATTGGAGGTGCAATTAAATAAGCAAGTGGCTCTCCTTCTTCAATACCTGCTACCTTAGATAAATATGAACCTGTACGAGATACTGTATGCGCATAATAAACGATAGAATCATCTTCATTAGCACTTATAAAACAAGCATCTGACCCAAAGAAGTCTAAAGCAGCCTTAAGACCACTTCTTACTTCTGCTGGGCTTGGTCCACCAATAATCCCAATGACTTCACCCGCTAATTTCGTAGAAGCATTACCCGCTCCTGCATACATAGAACGTGCATAAACGACTTCAACATCTGCATCTTTAGTTGCTTCATCTAATGCAGTATATGTCACGTCATCACTATCGGCAGTAATGATTCCTATACTTTTATGCTTTGGGCCTAACTCTAATTTTGCTGCAAGCTCTGCACTAACATTGGAAATCACACGTACACCAAGTACATTAGCTCGCATTTTATCATTTTTCATTATGACTGCCTCCTTCTACTTTAAGTCGATACCAGATGCTTTTTTATCTAACATCGTTTTAATTAGTTCAGCTGCATGAGCTCCTGCTTCTACTGCTGTCGTACCACCTTTGTGTATATTAGAAATAACTGTTCTCTTGGCTTCTGGTAAACCATGTTTAGGCTTATAGGCTATATAAGCTGACATAGATTCTGCTGTTACAAGACCAGGTCTTTCACCAACTAGCATACAAATAACATCTGCTCCAGTCACTTCACCAATAGCATCCATGGCTCCAACTCTGGCATATTTTATAAATAAGATGTCTGGTACAGTAATGCCATACATCTGTAAACCTTGTTTAATGGCTGGAATAGCATCTTCTACGTTTGCTTCAATAGCTGAAGAAGATAATCCATCACCTACTACTATTAATACTTTAGGATTATTGCCACAGGTCTTCTTTATAATTTCTAACTCCTCTGGTCCAAATCTTCTTCCTAAATCGGGTCTAGTTAAATATTCATCTTTATCCTTGCATAGGGTTTTGACAAAAACGAAATTATTCTTTTTAACAAATTCTTCTGCTACATCATTAAAAACTGCATCTTGAGCAGCAGCATGGTCTGCTCTTACACGAAGCATTGTCATTGTTTTATAACGTGCACCTGCTTTGCCTACACCTAATCTAGCTGGTGTCTTGGCTTTCATTGCTAAATAGCCTTCTTTATCCTTTGCATGGTCTACTAAAAATTGTTTTTTGATATCAATCTTAGTAATGTCAGGAATACATCCATTAGGATCAATAGTAGTTGTCTTGGTTTCATTACTTGCTGCATGCACAATTGATGCAGCTGGTGTAGTCGGAATAGTAACACTGCTACCTACTCCAGTAGTATCTTTTCCAACCATTTGTTCTACTAGTTGTTCTACCATTTTTCTTAAATCTTGTTCGTTCATCATTTTGCCTCCTTATCCTAGAATAGTATTGATGCGTCTCCGGCTCTTTCAGTTAAACGGCCTCTTTCATCAACAAAGCCCATCTTAACTAGCCATTCATGGAAAGGCTTAATAGCTGTGAGTCCGAACATTTCTCTAAGTGCTGCTGTTTCGTGGAAACCTGTAGTTTGATAGTTAAGCATAACATCATCACCATGAGGAATACCCATGAAATAGTTACAGCCTGCTGTCGTTAATAAAACCGATAAATCTTCAATGGAGTTCTGATCAGCCTTCATATGGTTGGTATAGCATGCGTCACAGCCCATAGATACTCCTGTTAATTTTCCCATAAAGTGGTCTTCAAGCCCTGCACGGCTTACCTGACGACCATCATATAAATACTCTGGTCCAATAAAACCTACTACAGTATTAACAATAAAAGGCTGAAAACGTTTAGCAAAGCCATAGCATCTTGCTTCCATTGTTACTTGATCTGTATCATGATGTGCTTCTGAAGAAAGCTCTGAACCTTGTCCTGTCTCAAAGTACATAACATTAGGCCCTTCTGCAGTTCCTTCTGATAAAGCAAGCTGTCTTGCTTCTTCTATAGTTGCTGCATTAAATCCAAATGCTTCATTTCCTTTTTCTGATCCTGCAATAGATTGGAAAATAAGATCTGTTGGTGCTCCTTTACGAATAGCGTCCATTTGAGTCGTAACATGGGCAAGCACACAAGTTTGAGTTGGGATTTTGAACTTTTGTTTAATTTCTTCAAAACGTTTAAGAACACGTACAACACTTTCTGTAGAATCATCTACTGGGTTAAGCCCAAGTAGTGCATCTCCAGCACCATAGGTTAAACCTTCTAATAAAGAAGCCATAATACCATCTGGGTCATCTGTTGGATGGTTTGGTTGAAGTCTTGAAGAAAGTGTTCCTGGTTCACCAATTGTTGTATTACAGTGAGCAGTTATACGAATTTTACTAGCTCCATAAATAAGGTCCATATTAGACATCAGCTTAGCTACAGCAGCTACTATTTCTGAAGTAATCCCTCTAGATGCTCTGCGAATATCAGCACCAGTGATTTTTTCATCAAGAATCCACTCTCTAAATTCTGCTACAGTCATATGCTTAAACTCGTTGTAAATCTTTTCGTTAACATCATCTTGAATAATACGAGTAACCTCATCAAGTTCATAAGGTACTGCTGGATTATTTCTAAGATCTTCTAAAGTAACATTAGCTAATACAACTTTTGCAGCCACTCTTTCTTCTGCGCTACTTGCTGCAAGACCTGCTAATTTATCTCCTGATTTTTCTTCATTGGCCTTTGCCATTACCTCTTTAAGTGATTTGAACTCGTAGGTATGTCCAAATAATTGAGTCTTTAAAATCATAAAGGTACTCCTTTCAATTAAATACTAATGTTTTAACAACTACAGGAAGCACTGTTCCTCCTGCGATAGGATTGCCTATATCAATGTAATCACCATTATCTAGCTTGACACTATCTAGGCAGATTACATCTTTTTTGAAATTTAACTTGTTATACATAGTCTGGCCTAATACTTTTGCCATATCCTTTTCTACAATTAAAATGAGTGGTAACTCTCTTTCGATAAGTTCCTGCATGCCTTCTACTAATCCATCTGCATACGCTTGTACTTCTTTGAAACTAGGATTTTCTTTTCCTTCTATAGCAATAGCTACTTTTTGTAAATCTCCTTCTAACTTAAACCATTCTAATTTCTTCTTAACGGCCTCTGCTAATACAATAGATCCACTATTTTCATCTTCATAAGCCATTTTTAAAATAGGCAAATTCTTAATCGGAAAAGTATTTTTTGTGTAGGTAATAGTACTACCACTTATTTCTGTAGTATGTGTTCCCGCACCAACTACAGTTGCCCTTATAGTTTCTGTGCTCTTTACAACCTTTAATTGACTACATAGTTCAGAGTGTCTAATAGCTTCACCTAATATGATGCCTATATCCCCATACTCAAAATAATCTTTTATAGGTCCTAGTTCTTTCTCATCGTAGTAAATATAATCTGCCACACCTCCTGAAAAAGATATACATTCCATAGGATTATCTAAAAGAATACTTTTATTAGTCACCATAAGTTTAAAATCTTCATCTATAGGTACTAATCCAACACTTTGCATTAATACCTTAACCATTATGTCTATAATGGGTCTAAGATTATCTTTTGTAGCTATAGTTCCTATTTCTAACCCTAAATGGTATTTCTTCACTAGTGTTTCTAATTTAGGAGTAATATATGTTATTCTTTTAGAAATAACATCAACTTTTATTAATCTTCCTCCTATATCTAAACATCCGGTGTCGATTACATCTCCTCTTCTAAATACTGCTAAGTTACTTGTCCCCCCACCAATATCAATATTAACAACCGTTGTACTATGTTCTTTTGAGTAAAGATGAGCACCCGCTCCTTTGCCCGATATAATACTTTCTAGGTCTGGACCTGCTGTAGCCACTACAAAGTCTCCTGCAAATCCACTTAAAGTCGTTAATACTTCCTCTGCATTTTCTTTCCTAGCTGTTTCTCCTGTAATAATAACGGCCCCTGTATCGATGTCTTTTTTATCCACACCTGCATTCTTATATTCTTTTTCAATGATTTCTCTAACTTTAGGTCCATCAATTTCTTTTAAAGAAACCAAGGGTGTAAAGTAAATAGGGCTTTTATAAATAATTTCTTTGTCTACAATGACAATTCTCGGTACGGTATAGCTAGAAGCCATATTTTCAATTATTAGCTTTGAAAATATAAGCTGTGTTGTACTAGTCCCAATATCAATCCCTACACTTAGAAGTTCTTCTCTCATTCCCTCACTTCCTCCATTAATAATCTTTATCCCCTAAATCTCTTAAGCCACTTAGGTCTATAATTCTCTTACTACTCTTTAGGATTCAAAAACTTTTCTAGATAAGCAAATAGCTCTTCTATTCCTATGTCGTCTACTGTATCTACCTTGAAAATTTTACTTACTCCTGCTGCTTTAAGGCTTTCTTCTACCTTTTGAATTTGTGACTCATCTTTTACTAAGTTAATCTTAGTTATAATGCCGATAAGTTCTTTCGCAAATGAACATGCAAAAGCAGGAGGAATAAAGTTATCTTCTGCTGTGGGATCTCCTATTAAAGCAATAATTTCTGCATCTACTGCTGTCATAATGAGTGCACTATAATAATTTCTGTTCTCTAAATACTCTCCGGGTGTATCAATGGCATGGTTATATAACTCTACAGATTGTGTTTTTTTATATTTAATCTCTAGCTCATCTAGCTTTTGACATAGTGTTGTCTTTCCGCAACCTGTTCTACCCATAAAAATCACTCTGCTCATAACTTAAGTCCTTGTAATAGATGTAGGTGTAAATCTTAGATTATTACTAAGTACATCTACAATATCTTTAAGGGCAGCTTCTACAGCACTAATATCACCACTTATAATAAGTGCCCCACTAAAGCGATCTATAAAGCCAATAGCAATGTCTGATGCCTTAGTTGCTACATCGGCTGCAATAATAGCACCCTCACTAGGTGTAATCGTTAAAATTCCAATAGCACTAATTTTCTCAGTAATAAGCCCTAGTTTCTTATAGATATCTTGGGTAGGGTTAGCAATAATATGAGCTAGAGTAATTTGCTTCCCGGGTACAAATTCCTGAATAATACGTTGTTTATCCTCAATATGAATAGTCATGCTTTACCTCAACTTCTCCATTCATCATTTTTAGCTCTAGATTGTTTAGCTTATTTTGTAAATAATCTCTAAAACATCTCCCGCTGTGGCAGTACGTGGATTTGTTATGATACATGCATCTTCTAAAGCACCTTTTGCAATCTCTTGTTTCAATTTATTAATGTCCTCTAGAGAAACTTTACACTCTTGTAAGCGTGTAGGCATTTTCATCTCATGCTGAAGTTTGGTAATGGCATGGATAAAATTCTTAACTAGCATTCTAGTTGTACTTCCTTCTATGCCAACTAACTTTGCTAACTGAGCATACTTTTTAGCTGCTATAGAGTATTTATTAGGATTAAAACCTTCTATTTCACTATTGAACTCTATAACATAAGGTAAAAGTATGGCATTGGTCCTACCATGTGGAATATGAAGCTTACCTCCGATATTGTGAGCAATAGCATGATTAATCCCTAATGAAGCTAAGTTAAAGGCAAGTCCTGCAAGACAAGATGCATTATGCATTTTTTCTTTAGCCTCTATATCTTCACTACTTCTATAGGATCTTAATAAATATTCAAAGACTAACTCTACTGCTTTTTCAGCTAGTGCATCAGAGAAATCTGTAGCTGATGTGGATACATATGCTTCTATAGCATGGGTCAAAACATCCATGCCTGTATCGGCTACAATACTACTTGGAACACTTTTCACAAGCTCTGGTTCCAAAATAGCCACATCAGGCAAAAACTCATCTGATACTAAAGGATACTTAATATGTTTAACCTCATCTGTGATAACAGAAAAGGAGGTTACCTCTGATCCTGTTCCACTAGTAGTAGGAATTGCTATAAATTGCATTTCCCTTAAGTCTCCAAGTTTTCTTGAAAAGTCCATAATAGCTTTTGCAGCATCGATAGCTGATCCTCCGCCTAAAGCAATGATTACTTCCGGCTTAAAAGAGGTCACTGCCTTAACCCCTTTTACAACAAGCTCCATTGGTGGGTCAGGTACGATATCACTAAATACTTCATACTGATTGGATGATAGGTATTCTGTAATTTTATTAATCATTCCTGACTTGACCATGAATGGATCTGTTACAATAAACACACGACTATTTTTTAGTGTTTCAAGGTACGCAAGTGAACCTTGTCCAAATTTTACTTTTGTTTTTATTTCAAAAGTGTTCATCTTCATCCCATCCTATTCAAGTAGATTCAAGATTTCCTATATTAGACTATGTATTTTTGAGACATTTATACTTTTTACATCAAAACCAATAAATGTTCGAAAATTCAATTTTTATTTTTCAATATAAACACTCTTAATTAGCAGTCATAATATTACTTTTTCTCTAATAAACTATTAGTAGAAAAGTGCAGGGAGTTTATGAAAAATGTCTGATATATTTGAGCGTTTAGGCATTCATAGAGTACAACCACCGACAAGTTCACCTCCAAATTTCATTCCAAATAAAAACCAGGGTACAAAACTAGGTCCTCCTAGGCCTCCTGGGCCTCCTGGTCCCCCAGGATTTCCTGGACCTCCAGGACCTCCTGGATCTCCCCAAGCATTTGGTGGTGGTCCTCAACCATTTGCAATTGATACAGGTGCCATATCCCCTTGTATTAATCGATTTGTTTATATATGGCCAACTAATGGACCTGGTTTTTGGGCTTTTATTACCTTTGTAGGTCCCCGCTCTCTTGCAGGTTGGAGACGGATGGGAAGGCGTTGGCGATACTTTGGTATGGACCTAAGAAGAATTGATTCATTTTATTGTGCATAGAAAAAAAGCGATTACGTGTGTTAAACTACGTAATCGCTTTTTTCTATGCGCAAAATAATTCTTAAATAACTAATTCATTATTCACTATTCATTTCTCATTTTCTTTCAACTTTTAATTTACACAGCTAAATAGTTTCAAAATATTACATCATTTACATTATTAATATTATAAATTCACTTTTTTATTTTTTCTGCTATAATTAAATAAGTATGCAATATTACGACAAGTGATTACTTATACAACAATGCTCTTATTACTAAAAAGAAACTCAGGTGCTTAAAATGACTAAATATTCTTACGAAATGGATATGTGTAATGGTCCACTAACGAAAAAAATCTTAACTTTTTCCATTCCTCTCATGTTTTCTGGTATCTTACAATTGCTTTTTAACGCTGTTGATATGATTGTCGTTGGTCGATACTCCGGTAGCGACGCATTAGCAGCTGTTGGTTCAACAGCTCCTCTCATCAACTTACTCGTTAATGTTTTTATCGGCCTATCTGTTGGTGCTAATGTACTTATTGCACAGGCCTGTGGTGCACACAATGAAAAACAAATGAGTGAAACCATACATACTTCCGTTTTATTAAGTATAATTTGTGGCTTTTTCCTAAGCTTTATTGGAATTCTCTCAGCTAAACCTTTGCTTATATTAATGGGAACTCCTAATGAAGTTCTAGAACTTGCTACTTTATATATGAAAATTTATTTTATTGGTATGCCTGCTATGCTTTTATTTAACTTTGGTAGTTCTATCTTTCGTGCTATGGGAGATACTAAAAGACCTCTTTACTTTTTACTTATTGCAGGTATCATCAATGCCATACTTAGCTTAGTATTTGTAATTGTCTTCAAAATGAGTGTTGCTGGTGTAGGGCTTGCCACTGTTATTGCACAGTGTGTTGCTGCCCTCTTAATTACACTGTGTTTAATGCGTAATTCTGGTGGTTCCCAACTAGTACTTTCAAAATTACATATTAACAAATCTGTACTTTTTAGAATTATGCGCATTGGCTTACCTGCTGGCTTCCAAGGTGCCATTTTCTCTATCTCTAATGTACTAATTCAGTCCTCAGTTAATTCTTTTGGCGCTATTGCTATGGCTGGAAATGCAGCAACAGCTAACCTTGAAGGATTCGTTTATACTTCTATGAACGCCTTCTATCAAACATCTCTTAGCTTCACAGGACAAAATATAGGCGGCAAGAAATATGAACGTATTAAACCCATCTTACGTACTTGCCTATTAAGTGTGTTTATAGTTGGTAGCCTTATGAGTTTATTGTTCTTTATTTTTAGACTCCCTCTACTTGGGCTCTATTCATCTGATCCAGAGGTTATTGCCTATGGTACTGCTCGAATGAAGATTATCTTCTCTACTTATTTCTTATGTGGCTCCATGGATGTCTTAGTTGGAAGTATTAGAGGCTTGGGCTATTCCATTTTACCTATGATTATTTCCTTATTAGGAGCTTGTGGCTTACGTGTTCTTTGGGTTTTTACTGCCTTTAAGTTTGTCCCTACACTTACTATGTTATATATTTCCTATCCTATTTCTTGGGGTATCACGTTTATAGTAAACGTCTTATGCTTTGAGCTACTATACAAAAAAATTTATGGTAAACAACACCTTTCTATTGCTCACTAAATGTAACGTGGCTTCAACTAAATGCGTTAAATACACCTTTCAATTATCAGCTACTTTTATCAGTCAACTCTAAATTAAAAAAGCACTCACCATGTACACATAAATGACATGGTGAGTGTTTTTTAGTAGCATCCTGATAACAAATATATACACTTTTAGAAATGGAGTTACTTTAGTTTATAGGGTTTAGAAAATAGCTTTATGGGGCCTACTTTATTAGCAAATGCCTGAGGGAACCAACTAAAACCTCCTGCTAAAAGAAAGAGTGCTTGAGAAAAGTCTTGGTTGACTAAGATTTGCTTATTTGGTGTCGGAATAGGTACTTGAGTAGTAAGGCAACTGGTAAAGGTATCAAAGGCATCATACAGTAGTTTCAACATTTTTGCTTCCTTTGGAATAGTATTTATCATGCCTCTAAACATTTCCCCGCTACCAAAACCTACGCCTCCACCAAAAGACCAATTCATGCGAGCGGCATAGTGCTCAAGGATATTCAGTGCAATATGATTTTGGAAGCCATCTATAAATCCACAATTTATAAGACCATATAGAACAGGTGATTTGATAGGTAAAGTAGTGGCTTGGTATTTTTCTAGACCATGTAGAAATTCAAGAAGTGTAGAGGGAAGTGAATCTATATAAAGAGGTGTAACAACCACGATAGTATCACATTCTAAAAGAGATGCGTATTCTAAGGAGCAATCTGCTCTGCTACTCAGCTTACGCGTATCAAATATACTGTAGTTTTCTGGAGTAAGATGAAGCTCTTGGATAAAGGTATCAATCATCATGCGTGATAAACTACCTGATGGCCTGGGGCTACCATTAATAAATGCGATTTTAGACATAATGTTGTTCCTCCGTGCTCAGTTTGTTTTTAACCTCTAATAGAGCATCATCAATCTCTTTACTTGTACGGCAAATATAGACCATAGGCGAAGGCAAGTGAAAGTTAACGCTATTGGCTTTGGTAAGAGCTATAAAAGTAGATTCTTCTTCAGGAGTAATAGACTCGCTATAGGCGATAAAAATGTGGGAGGCAACCCTTTTATAGCGTTTGGCGTGATGGATCTCTGTAGGATGACCTTTGTGCTTTACTTTAGTGAAAAAAGGTAAAACATTAGGGACAGAGCGGTCCAGTACCTTTTTGATAGCAGGACTGTAACAGCCATATCGAATAGGGGTTACAAAGATAAGGATATCATCTTGGACCATATGTGTACTTATTTCTTCGCTTAAGTCTTTGAAGCAACACTTGCCAGGCGTTTTTATCCAGCAAGAAAAGCAACCTATACAGGAATTTAACGTATCAAAAGCTACTTGAAAGTGTTTAAGAGGTGGCAAGGAGGCGAACAAGGCTGTAATGGATTGGTTAGCAGATTTAGTGAGAGAACAAGTAGGGGCATACTCTGAGATAATAGAAAACCGCATAATAACAACTCCCTTTTAATGTATACACTGTAAACATATGTTTAGTATATTAAGAAAAGTTTACACTGTCAACATTTATTGTTATAATAGTTTGAACAAATCTGAAAAATATAAAATGAAAGGGTAGACAATGGAGAAGGAAAACTACCACCATGGGACATTAAAAGAAGAACTCATCAAAAATGGACTTATCCTCCTTAATAGTGAAGGAGTAGAAAAATTTTCGCTACGCAAGGTAGCAACAATGTGTGGTGTAAGCCATGCGGCACCTTACAAACATTTTAAGAATAAAGAAGAAATGCTTAGTGCAATTTCTTATAGAGTAAGCCAAGACTTTAGAGAGTATCTAGAGCAAGTAGTAGTGATACACCCAGACCTAGATAGAATGATTGCTATGGGAAAGGCCTATGTGCAGTATATGGTTACCAATAAAGAGGCATATCAATTTATGTTTTTAGGCGAACTTAAACTTAGTCTAAAACTAGAAAATGATGAATTTATCTACAAAGAAGACTCACCTTTTGCACCTTTTTATAGAGCGGCATATGTTAATTTAAGACCTATGTTCCAAAATCCAAAGCAGCTTAATATGGTGATTCTCAATATGTGGAGTCAAGTACATGGACTAGCCTCCCTTATTGCAAATGGTATTTTGGAATACAATCAGGATATAGATGCATTAGTGGAAAAAATGCTTACTTCAACTTGTATGGATCAATAAAAATAGCTTACCAAATACTATTTGTACTTGGTAAGCTATTCCTTAACCACTTATTTCTTCTTGATAATAGTATGCTTGTTTTTCAAACATCTTAGCATATTCTCCCTTTAATGCCATAAGTTCATCATGGTTACCTTGCTCTATAATCTCACCATGTTCAAACATGTAAATGCGGTCTGCCTCCCTTGTAGTCGAAAGTCTGTGAGAGATAAAGATAATCGTAGCGTCTTTTGCTGCTTTCATCATGTTTCGATTGAGCTTATATTCTGCGAAGGGATCTAAGGCGCTAGAAGGTTCATCTAAGATAGCAATGGCAAGCTTTCCTGTCTTAGCAAACATTCTGGCTATAGCTACTTTCTGTGCTTCACCACCTGATAACATTGTTCCTTCATCAGAGAATTCTCTTGTCATTTCTGTCTTAAGTCCTTTTTGTAATCTCTCTAGCTTAGCTCCAAAATCAGCAAGCTTTAACGCCTTTGTAATATGAGCCTCATCTATAGTAGTATCATCCATCCAAACATTTTCTTCCAGAGTAGTGCCATAAAGCTGATAATCTTGGAATACCGCTCCAAAAATATCTCTATAAGCTTTAGTTGAAAAGTTGCGGATATCCTCCCCACCATAGCAAATGGAGCCCTCTGTTACATCATATAAACGCATTAAAAGTTTCACAAAAGTTGTCTTCCCAGCTCCATTTTCTCCTACTATAGCTATCTTTTCTCCCGGTTTAATAGTCATCTGAATATGTTTGAGGGTATCCTCACTAGCGCCTTCATAACGAAAGCTCATATCTTTTATTTCAAGTACACTCTTTTCTTCTGGTACCTCTTTACTTCCTTTATGCCCTTCAATATTAATATCATATTCTATGAAACGTCTAAAACGCTCTGCAAACTGCCCTACCTTTTGGAACTCCACCATAGCATAATTAAGTGAATCTAAATGGTTTCTAACTGTACCTTGAGCATTATTCATAGCAGCTACATCACCTAAACCTATGCTAAACTTAACTAGTGCCAAGTATCCTAAATACATAGGCACACAGAAGTGAGACAAAAAGGTAAATACAAAAATCCAGTTTATCAAAGAAAGAATGGCAATCTTAACCCCTGCTATTTTAGCCTCTGACATAATATCTACTATAGCCCCTTCAAACTGCTTACGAAGAGGAATTTCTATCTTGGAAAGCTTAATCTCTTTGGCATATTCAGGTTGATAAAAAATACGCTTAGAGTAGTCGGCTTTTCTCATAACTCTTTTTCTTTCCATTTCATAGTTATACTCGATTTTAGTAATACTAAAACGCGTCACCATATTAATGAGGAAGCCTAGAATAGGGAAAATCGCAATAATAGGGTTAATGGCCATAATAAGTCCACCTAAAGTTAAGATAGTCGCTACATTCCCTAGAATCCAAGCCAAACTTAAAATACCACCAGTAATCATCTCTTCAGACTGAGCTGCTGCAATAACAAAATCATCGAAATAATCTTTATGGTCATAGCATATAAGGTCAATGTCCGCTACTTTACGTATAAAATCCTCTTGAATCTTGCCTGTCATTTTTACAAATTTAACCCTTGCCCAATTGTCAACTATTACCTCTACGGCTTGCCCTATGCCCATAACTAAGATTCCTATTATAATAAAAATAAGTGTAACCTTTAGGTCTATAGCCTTATCTGAAAGCATATCAATAAAAATTTTAAGAAATAGGGTATCAAACAGCGCATAAATAATACCACAAACAATAAAGGCCCCCATTACTAAAAACACCAATGCCTTATTAATCTTTAATGCATACTTTACTACATAAAATACATTACTAATAAGGCGCCTCATGGTTAATTTGTCTTGCTTCTTCTTATCCTTATCATCATGCTTTACTTCTTTTTGTTTCTTCCTTGTGTTATGATTACTTTCTTTCTCTTTATTTCTAGGCATGAAGGACTACCTCCCCTCTTCCGTTCTCCTGATAATTCTTAGCTTGCAACCTAAACATGGCTGCATAACTACCATCTAATGCCATGAGTTCATCATGAGTACCACTTTCTTTAATCTGTCCATGTTCTAAAAAGTAAATTTTATCTGCAATGCGCGCTGAAGAAAGTCTGTGAGAGATGAAGAATACAGTTTTTCCTTCTGATACCTGAAGCATATTGTTGTACATGTTATATTCTGCAATAGGATCTAGGGCACTAGAAGGTTCATCGAGAATAACAATATCTGGGTTCTTAGCAAACACCCTAGCTATAGCTATTTTTTGTGCCTCCCCTCCCGAACATACAAAGCCTTGGTCATCGAATTCTTTCGTTACCATGGTATCTATGCCCTTTTCTAAGGTAGCTAACTTATCACCAAACTGCGCCTTTATAAGTGCATCTACTACTAATTCTCTTTCTTCTTCTGTCTCTGGCCTTTTCATAAGTACATTTTCACTTAAAGACAAGGCAAATATCTGAAGGTCTTGAAATACTGTTCCAAAATGCTCATGATAGTTTTCTGGTTCAAACTCATTAATGTTATAACCGTTAGCTTTAATGTCTCCCTCTGTTACTGAATATAAGCCCATTAATAGTTTAATTAAAGTAGTCTTACCTGCCCCATTTTCACCAACTAATGCGATACGTTCTCCCTTTTTAATAAATAGAGATAGGTCCTTAATAACAGGCGCTTTAGCTCCCTCATAAGTAAAACTAACATGGCTAAATTCAATATCGCCAAGAACTCCCTCTATTTTTTTATCCCCCTTGTATGTCTCTGCAGATTCATATTCTAGGAAATCCTTTAAATTATTCATATAAAGGCAGTATTTGCCTGCCTCAATGCTTTTTTTCACTGCTTCTTTAACTTGCCAAGATACAAAACCTATTGCTGATAACATCGCCACATAAGCCCCTATTTTACTAGTACCTGTAGCTTTAATGACAAATGTAATATACATATATGAGCTAAAATACGTAAGTCCAAAAAAGACAACTGCATTTAAAAATTGATAAAGTGCTATTTTCTTACGATATTTCACGTTAATAGCATATCGATTCTTATAGCTCTCAACATGCTTTTTAAATAAGATGTTCCTAATACCATATAAACGGATCTCTCCAGCATACTTCTTTTCATAAAAGACACGCTTTACATAGTCTGTGGTACGCCTATCTGGTGTTTCCATTTTTCTAAGTTCAAAATGCATTTTATTTTCTTTATCTCCGCAAACTAAAGATCCTATAACTGGTGGAAAAATGAAAAGAATTAGCCAAGGGTCTACTGTTGCAATAATACCTATGGCACAAAATACAGCTAGAATAAGACCTAAAGACTGTGCTAGATTAGCTAAACCATCCATAGCTTTATTAAGACATTCATCTAAAGCTCTTGAAAACTTATTATAAAAGTCTGGTTCTTCATATCTAGTAAGCTCAATAGATGTAGCCTTTGTAATGACCTTATCAAATATGTAACGATATACTTTAGGCGTTTTTAACCTAATGTAATAGGCATGGCCTGCAGAAGCCAGATGAATGATAATATGTAGAGTGCAGAAAAATATAATGAGTTTTACAAATTCGCTATAAGGTGCTCTATCATTGATACAAGCATAAATAGCTTTTGTCATATAGACAAAGAAAAAAGCATTAAATACCTCTTCTGTACAATTCTTATAGAAAGTATATATAATGCACCCTTTGTCTGCATGCCAAATCGTTTTGATAGTGTACCCCATACTTTGCCATACAGACATCTCTTTATTTGATTGATGTTCTTCTCCCAACTATGCTCCCCCTCTGCTTATCAGTTTAAAACATGTGATTTTGTCATTCTAGCATATATTTATAATATTTAAAATGTATTAAATTTTACAAAAACTACAGTAATTTTTCATCATTATTAAGCCCCTAAAGTTAAGACTTTATTTCAATCTTACTTTAGGGGCGCTAAGCATTTATTGTACTTTAGTCTCATTTATTATAAAATTACTGTAGCTTAATTACATAATACAAATATATCTTCATAAGATTTGCCTAATGGCGTTGGAGTTGCCTGAATAACACCGACTATATTTTTCTCAGGCATCACTCTAATCTCTTGTCCTCCAACGCCACGACAACCGTACCATCCATCTCCTAGCCACCATAGAAAACCATAGTTACCATTTTGCTGAATTGGCGTAGTTGCTTCTCTTATATAACCTTCTGAAATGATTTGCTCTCCATTATATTTGCCTCCGTTCAAGAACAAATTCCCTATTTTAGCTAGATCCCTGGCACATAAATGAGAAGTCACTTCATCTAAAGTTGTATTTCCTATGTTATAAGTTACACCGCAAGAACTTGTCCACCATTTCTCACTTTTGATATCAAGTGACTTAAATAAGTAGCTATTGCAAAAATCAAACGTATTCATACCAGTCACTTGACTTATAATGGTACTTAGCAAAATCACATCCCATTCCTTATAAACATGCTTTGTTCCAGGCACTGCATCCATTTGAATGTCAGCCAGATGTTCTATCCAGTCTTGTGATCTTCTAAGCTGTTCTAGCATAGGACAATGATAGTGCTTACCTCCATTCCAATAAATTCCGGACGTCATAGTGAGCAAGTGGCGTATTGTAATAAGCTTATGATAAGGATGATTATTTTTATTAAAGCCTTCTAGGTACCTATAAATAGGTTCGTCTAGACTTTTGATATACCCTTTATCTAAGCAGATCCCAATGCAAATAGAAATAATACTTTTCCATATGGATTTAATAGGGTTTCGACTTTCTTCAGTGAATCTATTATAATAGCGTTCCAAAACTAACTGTCCATCTTGATAGATTAGGACACTATTGATCTGGCGATATCTTTTTTGCTGAATATATTCATCTATCATTTGTCCCAGCTTATTATCTTTAGCCTTTGCTTTCTCTAACATAAATACCTCCCAATAATAGAATGAGGATCTTCTCTTAACACCTTAGGGGCACCTGTTGCAATTACTTCTCCTCCATCCCTGCCACCACCAATGCCCATTTCTATTAAGTAATCACAGCTAGATAAAACATGGGAATCATGTTCGATGATAATAACCGTATTCCCTTTATCCACTAGCTCCTGTAATAACATCATAAGCTTTTCACTATCATGAAATGATAGTCCTGTTGTAGGCTCATCTAAAATGTATAAAGCATCTTTAGCAGCCTGTCCCTTTCCTAGTTCCTTGCCCAGCTTAATGCGCTGACTTTCACCCCCAGATATAGTAGGTGTTTTCTGACCTAATTGGATGTACCCCATGCCTACACGCTTTAAAGTCTCTAATATATTGGTAACTGGCTCATCTTTATCACTAAAAAATGCTATTGCTTCATCTACACTCATCTCCAAAACATCTTTAATGTTTTTCCCCTCAAGTGTCACTTCTGCTGCCTCTGGTATAAATCCTATTCCTTCACAAGCTTCACACTTCACATGAATAAAATTGCCATGGCCTACATGATAATGTACTTCTCCTTCACCCTTACATATTGGACAACCACCCTCTGCATTAATAGAGAAAAAACCTGGTGGAAGGTCACTTGCTTTAGCAAATAACTGACGAATACGGTCCATAATCCCTGTATAAGTTGCAAGGCAAGAAGTTCTACTTCTACCTATAGGTTTTTGATCAATGACGTAGCACTTCTTAATTTGACTTACTCCTAAAAGTTCTACTTCTTCTAGTTCAGCTTTATCCTCTACCTCATCTTCCATAACACACTTTGATTTAAGTGATGCTTTTAATTTAGGAACTAAGGTTTCTGAAATCAAACTAGATTTTCCACTGCCAGAAACACCTACTATGCCTACCATTACTCCTAAAGGAATGTCTACAGTAACATTTTTCAAGTTATGCAAGGAAGCATTTTTTAATGTAATCACCTTTTTTTCATTCAACCTTCTATGGTCCGCTTTGTGTATAAAAGGTCTTTTGCCTGACAAATATGGTGCTGTTCTTGAATGTTCACAAGTTAAAAAGGTGTTAAAATCTCCTTCGTAAATCTTACTACCTCCTAATATTCCTGCATCCGGCCCCAAATCAATAATATAATCTGCCTGTCTTATAAAACTCTCATCATGTTCAACAGCAACAACTGTGTTTCCTTTACTTACAAGCTTTTTTATAATATCAATTAATTTTGCTTTTTCTATTTCATGTAATCCAATAGTAGGTTCATCAAAAATGAAAATAATCGCATCCATATCTGCAATAATATAAGAGGCAAGAAATAATCTTTGTATCTCACCTCCTGAAAGAGTGGGGATTGGGCGTGATAAAGCTAAGTGGAATAATCCTACATCAATCATACACTCTAATTTAGTAAGGATTTCCTCAATTAACCTATTTTTTGTATCTAGCTTCCTTAAAAACTCATATAAATCCTTTATATACATTTGCTCTAGCTCTGAAATGGTTTTTCCACCAATGGTGGTGTGAATAGCTTCTTCTCCTAATCCCATTCCTTGACATTTAGGACACTTACCCTTTTCCATATAACCTGCTTCCATTAGCATCTGCTCCAACCTACCTGTAGCAGAGAAAGCACCATTTGTTACCTCCGTAATCCATGGTATAAAACCTATAAATGAAGACTTTCCATAATCACCGTACTTCAGAGCAAAAAGTTCATCATCCTTTAAATGCTTAAGAGGTGTATCTCCCTTAACTTTATAGTATTTGTAGAAGCTCTCTAGCATTTTTTTAGTAGTTCCTCTTCTTCCTACTCCTAAGCAAACATCCTCTATTTTTTGAGAACCGTCCCCAAAAAGTTTTTCCTCATCTATTTTTTTAACGATACCCTTGCCTAAGCATTTGACACACATGCCCTTAGCTGAGTTTCTTTGAAACATTTCCATTGTTAAGGGTCTGCTATCCCCATATCCGGCTTCATGTTCTCCATAGGTTGCAAACAGCACCGCTAACATACTACTTATTTTTGTTTTTGTTCCTACTGTACTCCTAGGATTAGACTGCCTAATAATCCGCTGTTCCACCGCAACAGTTGGAGAAAGTCCCGTCATTTGATCAAAAGCTGATTCTCCCTCCACCATAAAACCCGAATCCGAAAACATTAAATACCTTCGCTTTCCTTCCTCATAAAGTATATCAAAGGCTAAGCTTGATTTTCCACTTCCAGAAACACCAGTAATAACAGTTAACTTATTTCTAGGAATTTTCACATCTATTCCTTTTAAATTATGGATATGCGCATTTTTAATCTCTATGTACTTATTCATCTGTTTTTCCCCTTGCCTCTATTTTATAAACATATAAACGAATAGCCTTAGAAAAGAAAAAATCTTAGAACCTAAATAGCGCGTGCTTCGCCTTTTATGTTCTAAGATTAACCAATATCATTATATCATATTCCTATAATGAAATTCATATTAAACTATTAATCCCTTACTTAAAGTTTCCCTTCTCTCTTTCAATCTTCACCATAAAAATTTCAATTATATTTTTTTTGAATTAATACGCTCTAATATATCCATACTACTTTTATTAAACTACTAGCTTTAATCATTTTGCCTTCTTAATTTATGCAAAACTCTAGTTTTACCAACTTGTTCCATATTTACATAATTAGGTTAATTAGTCTATAATTTAATTTTATTATGTTATATAGATATATACTTTAGGCAGATAAATACTAGAAAGGACTCGATAATGTATGACAATTAATCTTGATATCTATGAGACTATGGCCTTAGTTTCTCTTGTCTTTTACATTGGTAAATACACGAAAAGTAAGTTCACTATATTCTCTAAGTATTGCATCCCACCAGCAGTTATAGGTGGCTTCATTTTTGCACTACTAATGCTTATATTAAATCAAACTAATATAGCTACTATTAATTTAGATACAACACTTCAAAACATATTTATGACAGCATTTTTTACTAGTATTGGTTTTACAGCCAGTATCAAAATACTAAAGCAAGGTGGCATTAAGGTAGTTATCTTCCTCTCTCTTGCAATATTACTAGTTATTTTACAAAATATAATTGGTGTATCACTATCCTCATTATTTAATCTATCTCCTTTAATGGGACTTTGTACAGCTTCCATTCCTATGGTAGGTGGACATGGTACTGCTGGTTCTTTTGGCCCAATCCTTGAGGATATGGGAATTACTGGTGCTACTACTATTTCCGTAGCTTCTGCTACTTTCGGTCTTATCATGGGTAGTATCATCGGAGGACTAGTTGCTAGAAATTTAATACTTCATCACAAACTGCACACTGTCCATGATGAGAATGATCTTACACCCCCAGAGGAAGTAGGAGATTACAACGAAGAAAATCACAATATCCTATCTTTTAAAAAATTAATGACAGGTGCATGCTTTTTATTTATTGCCATGGGACT
Source organism: Bacillota bacterium (assembly GCA_023393125.1). GTDB lineage: Bacteria > Bacillota > Clostridia > Lachnospirales > Cellulosilyticaceae > Cellulosilyticum. Next base: position 47,732 of record JAEWMQ010000107.1, on the reverse strand, counting down.
TGGTTCTATCGTTTCTAAATTAATTCAGGCATCTGGCTTAACTTTTCCTTCTTACATTGGCGCTATGTTAGTTGCTGCCATCATAAGAAATATATATGATTTTAGAAAACAACCTATTGTAGAAAAGGAAATTGAAACGTTAGGAGGATTAAGCTTATCTTTCTTCTTAACAATGGCATTAATGGGGCTTAAACTATGGCAACTATTTGATCTAGCATTACCACTTATCATTATGCTTATCGCTCAAGCTATTTTAGTAGGTCTATTTGCTTATATTATAACTTATAGAGTAATGGGTAAAAATTACGAAGCTGCTGTATTTGCTTCTGCTATTTGTGGTTTCGGAATGGGAGCTACTCCAAATGCGATCGCTAATATGGATGAACTAACCAATAGATATGGTTTTGTTCATACGCCTTACTTTGTTGTTCCAATTGTGGGTGGCTTATTCATTGATTTTGTTAATTCTGCTATCATTACTATATTTATTAACTTTATTAGTTGATTTTATAAAAAAGGGACTGATGCCACTTTGGTATCAGTCTTTTTTCATAAACCACTCTCTGTATCGTGTTCACTACAATCCACATTCTTATATAACTATAACGTAACTGCCATATCTATCATTACATACCTTCATAAGTCTCTAATAATCTAATATAATGATTAGCTTCTCTTAATACATGGTCAGCAAGAAGTGGCAGTATTATGGATCTTATTTTACAACTAGCAATTCCTTCTGTCCCCGCTTGTTTAAAATTCTTTAATTGAATAGTTTGGTTTAGGGTTTCATTAGTAACACTACTTATTGTCGCATCTGTCATGGTCTGTGCTTCTTGAATTAAATTCTTAAATTCACCAGCAAAATCATTGGAGGTATTAATTAATTCTCCTTCAGTAGGATCAAGTAACCCTCTTATAAACAATGCATGTTCCATCATAATTTGATCCCAGAATAGCTCCGTTTCTCTAGCATCTTTAGAATCAATATCCACTCTATTTTCTAAGTCATTTACTAATGATAAATATAGTCTTGCTTCACGTAGTATATGCTCTATAAGTAATGGATAATTAACCGTAAATAAATTACAAGAGAGAACACCATTTAATAATCTCTGTTTAAAATTAATAAGCCCATTAATCAGATTCCTTGCACTTGTGTTAATTTGCTTTACACGATTTACTAAAGTAGGACTAACTTTTGGATTGTTTCCACTCTGCAGTCTTGATTCTTGCACAGTTATATTTTGATCTATCCTTATTCCTGTGAAATTTTGAGTCTTTTGTTCTGTTCCTAATGTATAGTCAGTTATAATTTCTCCAGAGTTTAAAACATTAGGCCTTATTACGCCATTACTAACACTCACTACCTGTGACAAAAGTCTTTCAAATTCTTTTTTATAATGATCTGCCTCACTAGCAAGCCTTGAGTCCTTAGGCGTAAATCCCGCTTCTAGAAAAAGTGAATGTTCCTTCATTATTCTTGAGAAAAATAAATGTAATTCAAGTGATAAAATGACATATCTTTGATCGTCTATCATATTCCCTCCAAAAAATCCTTTTACTGTATTGTATGCAGTAGGAATTTTCTGAGTGAATACTTATAGATATCCTTTAACAAAATTCCCATATTTTATTTAATTTTATAAAAACTCTATATTATATTCACTATAATTTATAGTCTTATATACTATTGTCTCTGCATCCTCTAGTTTAGTAATAGGTAGGGAAAATGTAATCTTACAGCCATCCTGGTATTCTTTATCAATCCAAATACTACCTTGCTGCAGTTCTATAAATGATTTCACAAGAGCTAATCCAAGACCACTACTATTATATTTTTCATGAAGTTCTCCTTTGTTTTGTATAAAACGATTAAAGATGGTCTCATGTAATATCTCTGGAATACCCTCTCCTGTATCTTGTACTGTCACATACATATACTTATTGTCATAACTAATATAAACCAGAATTTCTCCACCAATAGGAGTATACTTTATAGCATTAGAAAGTAAATTAAAGAGTATCTTTTCTATTTTATCCATATCGCACGCTATTACCAGCTCTTCTATTTCCGTATCAAATATGATGTTGATTTGCTTTTGCGTAGCAAAAGCATTAATAGACGTAACCATATCTTCTATAAAAGGAATAATGTTATAATTCTTAGCATCTACCCTCATATAACCCAACTCAATTTTATTTGTATCTATAATGTTTTTAACTAACTTAATAAGACGATAGCAGTTCTTTTGCATACTTTTTAGATATTTATCAGATTCTATTAAGCCCTCAGACTCCTCTGATAGGCACTTTTCAAACAATTGAATATTGCTATAAATTACATTAATAGGTGTTTTTAATTCATGAGATAAATCTGCAAAAACATTACTTTTCAATTGATTTCTTTCATAACTCTCTTGAAGCTGTTTGTGGCTCAAGACAATTTCATCCTGTAATTCATTTACTTTTTGAGCATAATACGCTTTTGAGTCTTGAATAGTAATACATACGAAGATTATAGAAATGATAAAGTTTTGAATAATATAAGCTGCATTATCCCAAAAGAAATATGCAGGACCATTAAGATAAAATATACCTGCAAATACCCATTGTATAATAGCAAAAAAACTATTACTTCCTAATAGTAGCCTTGATAATAGACTCCTTTTTCTAAAATGAAAAAATTTAAAAGATATAATCACTGAGGCTGATACTAAAATAATTTTATGTAAAAAAACACTGATATTTAAATAAAAAGGAAAACAAAAGAAATCTATAATTAAAAAGCTTAGAATAAAAAGGAAATGAGAAGATTTTAATTGAAATTGCATAATCATTAATGTTGCACCAACACCTAATAGTATACCACTGCTAAAGATAACAGCTGTTACCCCTTTTAAAATCCAATGTTCATTTGCTGCCTTATACAGTAAAATAAATAAAATACTTAACACAACACAAATATTACTTCCACATATGCAACTTAAGTAACGTTCGTTATAATATAAATTGAAAATTACAAACAATAAACACATTAAACAGGAAAAGACCATTATAATTAGAAAATAAACTGAGTTAAACATCTCTTCATCCTCATCTTCCTTTTATTTACATATTTATATGTTTTTATTATTATATCATATATATTCTTATACAAAATATACTTTTTTAAATATTTTTATAGTTAAAATTATTGTATTTAAGATTGTTTAATTCAACTGCCTAACCTATTCCTTTACTAATCTCTATACAATAAAATTTATTAATATGTACCTAATGAATAGATGAAAAGGTCCTAGAACATGATTTTTTAATTATCATGTTCTAGGACCTTTTCATTCTTTATATTATTATTAGTTTACTTTAATTTGTGTCCATACACTATCATACATTTGTTTTACTTCCAACGATAGAGGTGTATAAATCTCACATAAATCCATCATTTCTTTTGACATGTATGCATTAGGATTATTTCTAACATGCTCTGGTTGCTCTAACCTAGCTTCTTTATTTGGTGTGGTATAGCCAATTTCATCAGCTATTCTGAGTGCACTTTCTTTACCACTAACAAAATTAATAAACTTTTCTGCACCTTCAACATTTACTGCATTGGCTGGGATACATAAACTATCAATCCAGAAGTTCGCACCTTCTTTAGGTATGGTATAAACTAAATTTGGATACTCGTCTTGCAGATTGAGCCCCTCACCAGACCAAATCATATTAATAGCAGTGTCTCCTGTTGCTATCATTGTAGTACCATTATCTACACCATATTTAGGATCTACTAATTTTCTTTGCTCTAATAATAACTCTTTAGCTGCTTCAAGTTCTTCCGGATTATCTGAGTTCATAGAATATCCTAACTTCTTTAAAGCTACTCCTATTGTGTCCCTATAAGTATCAAACATGAAGATTTTGTCTTTATACTTCTCATCCCATAGTATGTCCCAACTATCTACTTCTTCTGTTACCACATTCTTATCATAAATAATACCTATTGTTCCAAACATATAAGGTACTGAATATTTATTACCTGGGTCCATAGATAAGTCTAAATAGGCTTCATCCATCTGAGCTATATTAGGTATATTATCCTTATTGATTTCTTGAAGAAGCCCTTCTTCAATCATTTTTGGCATTAAAGCATCTGAAACTAAAATCACATCATATTTAACGTCACTACCAGCAAGCTTCATATGCATTGTATCCATATCGTCAAAAGTATCCATCTTTACTTTTATACCATATTCCTTCTCAAACTGCTTGAGTGTCTCATTATCTATATTCTCTCCATAATTAAAGAAGGTAATTGATTCTGAACTCTTTCCACTACATCCTGCAAATAACATTCCTGATACAAGTACAGAACCTATTAAACTCATTAATTTTATTAATCTGCTCATTTAATTATTTATCCTTTCATTATGACCTCTAGATTAAAGTCAATTTCCCTATAGTTTTTTGTACTCTAACTCCATTACTATAATACATTATATTCTATTAGTAAATAATAATTGTTATTTGCTAATTCTTCTATTTAGTTTTATAGGTATATGCTTCTTTAAAATAAAGGTGTCTTGGTTACTTATAAATCTTAACAAAAGTCTCGTTATAAGTAACTTGTCCCCCTATATCCGAAATCCCTGCCTGAGTAATCCAGTTAGGATTCCCGTGTTTCTTCCACCAACCCACGTACATCATTACTATTTCGTCACCTATACTATTATCTATTCGAAGCTTAATCTTAATGTTTCCCTTTGAAGATTCTAGATAAACTAAGTCATTTTCTTTAAATCCACCTTGTTCTGCCATTTTAGTATTGATATAAGCCACAGCTCTCTCTTCTTTATCCATAAAATGCTGACTAAATAGTGAATCTTTGCTATGATTCGTTAACAATCTAAAGTTATAATCCTTCTTGCTTCCCCTTTGCATCTCTTCCTTCTCTTCAAGGGCCTCTGGATTAAAGAGCATCTCAAACTTTCCTGAAGCTGTTAGGAAGTTTTGGTCTTGCCACGCAATAGGTTGATGAATGGTAAAATAATTCTCCTTCAGATAAGTTAAGCTGATTTCTGGATATTTTTCTTTTAGAGGCTCTAGTACTTTTTCTAGATAGTCTTTCTTACTTACTAATGGGTAATGCTCTAATTCTAACTCTTTAGCAAGTATTTGATAAAAATTATATTCATCCATTAAAGGCTCTCTAGGTTCTACTGCCTTTTCATTGTAGGTTAAGTAAGGATTTGTCATAGAACTAAACAGTAAATCTTCACTTTCTAGAACAGTTGTTGTAGGGATAAATAAATCACACGCTTCTGCTGTATCCGTTAGAAAGATATCAAAGCAAACTTTAAACTCTATTTTCCTTAATGCACCCTCTAACTCATGTAAGTCAGGTAATTGATTAAGTAAGTTACTCTTTGTAATGACAGCCATTTTAATATCATTATTTTTAATAAATGAGCTCATATGACTTACATAGACACTACGGTTATCTGCATACTTTTCACTCTCATAAGGATCTAGGTTTAACACACTTGAATACACTTTATTGGCGTAATTCACACCACCGCCACTTACTCCTATTTGTCCTGTTAGCGCAGCTAGAGCATCAATTAGATGAATATTATTTCCTCCATAAGCATATTTTTGCAATCCATAGCCTACTAAAATGGTTGAATACAAATCCGTATACTTTTCTACCAGAAAATCAACCTCATCTTTGGAAACCCCTGCTTTTTCGCAAAGACTATCTAAATCTAAAGTATTCACATAAGTCTTATACGCCTCAAATCCATTAACATGCTTATTAATATATGCCTCATCATACAAACCTTTTTCAATAATCCTCTTACCCATAGCTAGTGCCAAGGCTCCATCGCCTCCAGGCTTTATAGCAACATAATGATCTGCTTGTTTAGCCGTTGCAGTATAAATAGGATCAATAACGATTACAAAGCTACCTTGCTTCTGAGCTTTTTTTACCATTTGCATGGTATGAATAGTAGTATAGGCTGGATTCTTACCCCATATTAAGATTGTCTTACTATTTAACATATCTTCTAGGGCATGACTTCTTACATCTCCAAAATTTTGTTTCTGCGCTGCAATACCCGCACTCCAACAAGGGCCTCCCTTTTGTTTAGTAACCCCTCCAAAGAAATTAAAAAATACATCTCCTATGCTTTTAAGCAAACTACCATTTCCATATTGCTCATAATAAAGAATGGACTGAGCACCACTCTCTTTTTTATACGCTGTTAGCTTATCTGCCATTATCTTTAAAGCTTCTTCAAAGGAAATCTCTTGCCACTTGCCTTCTACTTTAAGAAGCGGTTTGTATTGTCTTTTAGGATGCTTTAGGCGATCTAAATGCATTAATCCTTTTTTACAAACCACTCCCTTGGTATAAGGATGCTCTTTATCTCCTTCTATCTTAACAATTTCATTTTCTTCTACATAAACATTAAACTTACAACAATCAAAACAATCTAGTGTACATCCAAGGCTTAATTTCTTCATACTTACTCCTATTCTATGATATGAAATAAATGCTACTTCTTTATCTTTTTAATCTAAATAGGTTTCCCTATTAGTTATATGCTACAATGCAAAAAGGTCTACTCTTTGTTACGACTATCGTACCATAGAATAAACCTTTTTTAAATTAATACCTACTATTACTTAGCGTCCTTATGAAACTGACCTTTTCTAATGATTAATATAATAAGTAGGCCAGAAACTCCTATTACAGAAATATTTAATAACCATTTAAAATCAAAATTCTTCTTGCCTTCTACTTCTATAGTTTTTTCTACTAGACCTAATAAAGTGGTATTTTCCTGATCTACTTTTTCTATTTTCTCTATGTAGGCATTAATATCATAATAAGGCTCTATAGCTTCATCATTGCCAAATAGGACGTAAATCTTATCACTATCATTAGATTTAAACACCATCTTATCTATATAATAACTTATTTCTATATCCTCAATGTTTATTGGATAATTATCTCTATCTTCAATAACAACTTGGATATATTCTGATGAAAGATAGTTTTCCATAGTATCTTCTATTTGTATAGTGGTATCCTCAGCTTTAAATTGATCTAGATTTAAACTATAGACTTCTCCTAGGCCAACGACTTGGAGCCTTTCACCTTCTTCGTTAGCTGTATAAAGCATATAATTCCTTTTAAAATCATCCTTGCTGTTTATCTTTATGCTATTTATTCTAAGTCTATCTTTATTATGAAGCTTTAGAATGGTTTCATTATTTTCCTTGTTTACTTCCACTTCATGGTTTATTTTCTTAAAGCCTTTGTAGTTCTCATATATAGCCTCATTTATATCATACTCAAGGATCACATGATTAATAATAACCCCTGAAGTATCATTAACAGAAATAATTCTGTAGTAAAGATACTTATAGGTATCATCTAGTAAAATATTTAGCTTTTCTACGCCATTAACTCTATAGAGGGTATCAGCTTTAATACTCTCCCAATTCTTATTATCGTAGCTCCCTAGTATCTGCACTTCCTTATAAAAACTCTCTTTTACTACCTCTACCTTAAGCTTATTGCCTATCACATCACTGTTTGCTTTAGGAGCGCTTATTTCATAATCACTGTAATAATCATTTCCTTTCATAAATGAAAGAATTTCTTTTCCCACATATTCAGTGCGCTCTACCTTATTTGTACTCAAGAATTTATTGTAAATATAATAAGGCACAAACTCATTCTTTTCATTTATAAGCCTTAAATCTGATAAGTCCTCTTTTGCAAATCTATAAATCTCTTCATCTAAGTAAATTGCCTTGACCTCTTCTTTATTCTCAAAGGAAACCTCCTTAGAATATTTCCATTCACCTTCAGTATCTGCAAAGATACTTGTTGCCCCAGAAAGTACAAAAATTAATATTGCTAGCGGTAAACTAAAGACTTTCTTCATTCGTCTTAGCCTCCTCTATACTTGTTCGCAGTCTTTGATACATAAAGGATATACCTATTAATATTAATCCAAAGCAGAAATATGCTATGATTCTTCCTATCCCATTTAAATAATGTAAATCAAAGATAAATAGCTTACCAGTTGAAAAAATCGATAGACCTAATCCAAACCTTCTTATAAGCAAGTAATGCTTCTTAAATCCAAAAGCAATACACGAAAACGCCATAATAACAAAGATGATGCTTATAATTAAATTGATATTTTCAAGGTTAAATTGTCTTGTTAAAAATAGTGTAGTGATACCTAGAAGATAAATTGCTATAGTCAGCGGGTAATATTCAATACTAAAGCTATTTCTTCTAACGAACTTTATAGTTAAGTCCTTTACCGTAATAAATACTAGGATATTGTATAGTACTAAAATAATCATGGATATCAATCTTAGCGTCTCATCTGAATAGTTTCCTACGCTCATTAGGTTAACGGCTATACATGATAGATTGGCTAATACGAGTAGCGCAGTGGCAATACCAATGACCACCTTGTCTCTTATAGCTTCTATTTTTAATACAACGTATGCAAACGCTATAGTCATTATTGTTATAATCATTAGTTTATAAAAATCTATATATGACTCTGGTAACTTAATAGCAAAGTATTGGTCATAGGCTCCTATTACCATTCTGAGTAAATAGACCCAAGTATTAAGAACAATAAAATATTTAAGTCCATTATAGATCTGACCTTTTTTAGTGTACTTCATAAACTCACTTTTGTTATACTCTGAAACATATAAGCTAAAAGCATAGATTAATCCTAGAGTTAAACAAGAATACCTAAGTGCAAAGTATTGTAGGTCCCAACCCAGGTTAAAATCATAGTTAAAAAAGACAATTGTACAGAGTCCAAGTATTATCCAGCCCCCATTTTCAAGCTTATTAGTATTATACTTTCTCGCAAAAGTAAGCATCAAAATCGCTTCTATTAACCAACCTATTGTAACCCACTCAATACCAAATTGAAAAGGAATCATAAGTATAGCAAAAGTTAAGGCCGTTATACTAAATAGTGCTTGTACATGCTTCTCTTGAAAAGTCTTTTTAAATATAAGTCTACTTAAACCAAAATAACTAGCTGCGTAAATTAATGCTAAAAAGCCTTTATAGTCACCAAGCCCCGCTGTCTCAAATAATCCATATACAAGTAAACAATTGATAACCGTATTTAGACCTAGTAACGCTATATCTAAGCGGTTAAGCTTTATATTTCTTCTAATCGGATAAGCAAGTGTTATTCCTAAGTACATCATAAAGGTTAATATAGCATAAGCTATTCCTATGATTTCATTACTTGAACTAAGTGCCAAATAAATTAAGCAAGGCATATTGAGTAAAAAGCTAAGGTAATTGATGTAAATCCACCTGCTTCCAAATGCTATTGCTAATACTAATAAATTCAATATGATTAAATATCCCATAGCAATATATACTTGAGAGCCCTCTATTCCTTGAATGAATGCAAAACTAAAGAAGGGAAGATATCCTCCAAATAAAGAGATACCAGCAATGGTCATCGAGTTATATCTCTTAGAAAGAGCAAGAGAAACCAGTGTTATTAGCACGGATACCATAATACTAATTGGTAGGTTCAATATGTTTAAAAAGAAATAGCAGCTAAAAACAGTCAGATACAACGTACCTATTCCTCCACCACATAAACCCAAGGCAAATAGATTCTTATTCTTTTTATTCATCCATTCCCCTATAGCTAGTAGCCCTGCTCCTAAAAGAAAGCCTGAAATCCCTTTCATATAGTCATTAAACCATACAGAATAGGTATACTTCATAGCGGTGGCAACTCCTAATAATAATATAATAATTCCCACCTTATTAATCCAATTAAGACCAATTGAAACCTCTATATCATTATGTTTCTGCTTTTTAGCTAGTGCCTCATCACTAACCTTCTCTTCCTGTAAGGTGTCATACTCCCTTTTCATTTCATCTATTAATTTTACTTTTTCCTGCTTTAGCCTTTCCTTTTGAATACTTATTTTCTCTTCAATTTCCAGTTCCATGCGAGCTATTGCCCTACTTATTTCTTCATCCTGGTCCTGAAATTCTTTAAAAACTATAGCATTAAGCTTATTAATTCTATTCTTTACTGAGTACTCTAGGGATTGGAGCTTATTAATCCCCTGATTTTCTGCAACATCAAAATAAAATTTCATTTTTTGTTTTGATCCATTAAGTATAGCTCCCCTTTCATTAAGCATCTGATCCCTTAATGAAGTTCTTATACTCATATTTTCCTGCTGAAGCTTCGTTACCCTTTCTTCTGCTTCAACTAAATTTTGTCTAATATCTTCAATCTCTTTTTTCATCCTAATATTTTCATTAATAGGATCATCTAAACTAATTTCCTTAAATAACTCTTCATATTCTCTTAAAATATCCTTTTGACTCTTTAATAAGCCTTGAACCTTATTACCTAACTCCATAAATTCTCCCCCCACTTATGCCCCCTATTTTACTAACCTATTTTCTCATATACCTTCTTTGTACTGCTTAAATCTATATAAGTATTTTAAGCCAGACAACTTATCATAATTATATCATAATTCAAAATTTTAAACATCTTTTATAGAGTAATGATGAATCCCATGAGGTTATTCTATAAATAAAAATAACCTTTAAGAGATTTTCTCCTAAAGGTTATTTCAAAGATACTATATATACTTCAAATTATCTTAGTACTACTTTTAGCTACTTCATATTGTAAATTAAAAATCAAAATTATCTGGATCTGGTCCTACTCTTAAATCTTTATTTAGGCTATCTATTTTCTCATATCCACATAAGCATCTTATGATTTTGTAGCAGGCCCTTTCATTTAACTATATTTTATATTAATTATCTATTATTTTTTATTATCATATTTGGTTTTTACTATCACTAATCCTTATCCGAAGTGTTTTTTATATTTCTAGAGATATTTGGTATTTTTTTGTGCTTTGTTTTAATCCAAATGGTACTTTGATAAGTGAGTGTGCCGTATAAAATGACAAAATACATACATATACCATAATGAAATTGATTGAAAATATACGATACGTCATAGCTATTACAATAGATCGTATAGAAAATAGTATAGATAAAAATAAGTATACTTAGACTAATAAGAAGATGGGATATATATGTTTTAGTAATTAATATATATATCCCAACTATTGTAAATAGGATCACTCTTATAGGGGTATTAATAAATAAAAAGGTATCCACTATTTGTAATCTAGGTTTCTTAATGAATTCCCTAATAAGTTTTCCTGTCATCTTCATACTCACTTGCATATGGCCTCTGCACCATCTTATTCTTTGAACAATAGATGGGATGAATTCATCAAGATTTTGGTTAAGCACATATTGCTCTTCAACAAACTTGATTTTATATCCCTTTAAAATGGCCAAAACACTAAATTCTAAATCCTCTGTTAGTGTGGTGCAATGTTGAAAATCTATGTCGTCAAAAACTTTTCTACAAATGCTAAATCCTGTGCCACTTAAGGATGCTGATAATCCTATGTTATTTCTAGCAATTTGCCTGTCATAAGTTGTCCGATTAAACGCAGCCGTAAAACTTCTTGCAACAAAACTTTCATCATTGGCTGAACGTATTCTACATTGAAGTATGTCAAACTGTTGGTGGTAATAGTTAAAAGAACTAAGCATTTGAGGACTAACCTTATTATCCGCATCAAGTACGACAATATACTGGTCCTTCCAAAGATTATGTTGTTTTAAATATTCAATGCCAGAATTTAAAGCTTTTGGCTTACTTCCTCCTTTAACAGGTATAACCATCATATTAAAATCTCTATGTTTGTCCTTAAAATCATGACATAATACTTCTGTTTTATCTGTACAATTATCTGCAATGACAAATACATGAAACAATTGTCTATCATAATCACTGTTATATAAAGCAAGTAGATTATCTACTATGACCTGCTCTTCATTATGACAGGCAATTAATACAGAAAAACTGGAAGTCTGATTAAGTACATATTTAGTTGGTGTTTTTTTCTTTTTAAAAGAAAAAAAAGAAATAATAATATCATACAAAATGCTTAATTCTAATATCCAGGCCAGTACAATCATTCTTTCCTCCATTTGGCACCGCTTCGCTTGCGATACAAATATTTTACTTTAAACAGTACTCTATACGGTTTCCTTGATTGCTTGAAATTTAATAACTGTTGCCACGTTTGTATGGAATCCACCGGTAACTTTACTTATTTTTAAGTATTTTATTATGTTGCAAGTATTATATGCCATAGTATATATTATTATAGATAAATCATTTTAGATTTCACATTTTAGATAAAAAGACAATTAGTGGTACTATTAATCCCAGAAGTTACTATTTTAAATCTAGGATTTAAAAAGGTATTGTAGCCCCACTTATCATCTAAATTGCTACAATATAAATATGTCTATAACATGGTTTATCTATATCTTAGTCAAATATAAATATTTAAAGGATTAAAACATATGATTAAAAGACTAGTTTCATTTCTTATTGTTGTGACGCTAACTATAACCGTATCTTATTCTAATACCCATGCTTCTGCTCTAGAGTCTACTCAACTATTTGTAGAAGAAAAAATGTCTAGGCACGACTATGGTATTAAAACAAACTATCATCTCCCACCTCAAAACTATGAATATGCTTCTGGTGAGGAGGTTCTAAGTGAATCTATGGGGCTTATGATGCTTCATTATGTCTATACAAAAAACGAATCAGCCTTTGAAAACTTAAGATTATTTTGTGAGGAAAAGTTAAAGAATGGTTCTATCTATGTGTACCGTGAAGGTTTTTGGGTCAATGCTTTGATAGATGACTTCCGTCTAATAGAAGCCTTACTTCTAGCAGGTGAAACATTTAACAATTCATACTATACAGACGAGGCGCTAGCTTATGCTAATGTTTTATATGAAACAAATACTTCTAATGGTTTCTTAGTTGACTTTTATGATGTTCAATACAAAAACAAAAATAATTTTCTTACATTATGTTATGCCAACTTTAAACTTTTATATAAGTTAAGTACATATGACCCTCGCTGGCAATCTATTTTAGATACTACAAAAGATATTGTTCATTCTGGTTTTATCTCTGATAGTTTCCCTCTTTATCGCAATAATTATGACTACAGCTCTCATATTTATAATGAAGAATCTATTCACATCGTTCACGGGCTTAAAACATTACTTCACTTAGCTGAAATAGGGGAAATGCCCTCTTCCAGTTTGCAGTGGTTAAAGCAACGTGTAAATGAAGGTACTCTATATGGTAGCTACAGTATTACTGGAGAGGCTCTAACAGATATTCAGTCTACGGCAGCTTATGCAATAGCTGCTAGAATAGCTGTCGCTGCTAATGATAAATCACTCTATTATCAATGTATACAACGTATGGAGCAATACAAAATCAATGATATATCTAATGAAATGTTTGGCTCTTTCGGAAATGCTGAGACAAAAGAGGCCTATTCATTTGATCAACTAACAGCCCTCTTGGCATACGATGCAGAAGCTTTTTTAAATGACCGAACCACTAATCTAATTGATTAATTGCTGAACATCCTACAGAATAGCAAAATTTAAAATTTGTATAGTCACTACAATGAAGTTTTTGAAAAAACATACCAAATAAAAGGAGCAAGAATCTATAGGAAGATTCTTGCTCCTTTTTCAAATAATATTTTTCTAAGCTAGATAAGATAACTCATTAGACTATTTGTACCATCTATACTCTTTTAAGTCCAAATTTTTATAACGCTTTTTACCTGAAGTATGATTACCATATTCTATGGCACCTCTAGGACATTCATGAATACATCTAAAGCACATAAGGCAGTTATGTTGCCATAACAGCTTTCCATCCTTATACTCAATATTTTGAACTGGACATGTCTGCGTGCATTGTTTACATCCTAGGCATGATGAGTTAACCCAAAATGCCTTATCTCCATCATTTAAATTCTTCATCATATTAGGATATACTAATCGATGCATGATACGCCCAAACCCTATTTCCTTTACTTCGAATCGTTTTCTTTTCCCTTCTGCAACATCTTTAACAATCTGAGAAACCTTTTTATACATGGCTATTATTAGCTCTTTCTGCTTTGCCTCACTTTGAACTTTAAACTCTACAATGTAAGTCCTGGGCATCTTAATTATATAGCCTCCTGCCATTTGCATTTTTCTTTCTTCTAATGCTTCTTTTACTTGCCATAATGTTTCTCCTGCGATACCTCCACAAGTACAAATTACATAAATTTTCACCTTACTCTCTACCTGTATCCTCCTAATAAATTCTAGTACAACTGGAGGTACCCCATACATATGTACGGGAAAAATTATGATGATTTTATCAGTAGCTAACTTCTCGCCCGCATATTCTAGTAAATTGTAAATTTTCCCTTGCCCCAATCTCTTATTGAATTCCTGTGCTACTAAATAACTATTTCCTGTTCCACTATAATAAAATATGTTGCAATCCCTTATAGTCACATGCATTCACTCCCCCCAATCTTTCAATCTGCTTCTTGTAGTACTATCTAGAACATATTATATTGCACTTCAATCTAAACAATGGCTTATAGATGCTTTATTTGAATTTATGAAAAAACATATTATGAGTCTATTACTATCTCTCAAATTTGCCGAAAAGCTGATTTATCTAGGCGTACTTTCTATTGCTTATTTTCCTCTAAAGAGGACTTATTAAATTAAAAAGCAATCTCCTCCATAAATACAAAATTAGTATCTTTCCCATCTGATATCTGCGTAATTAAGTCTGATATAATTCTTCAATATACTGAACAAGTTCTCTAAGATAACCTATAACGCTTCCATAGTACTACAGAACAAATACCTGTAAAAATAATAGCTGCTATTATACCAAATAGATATACTTTACCTGATACAATCACTACTTCATATAAAGGAAAACACACGTAATATTTAGAAATCCAGTATGTATTCCCCTCAACATTAACCTTATCGAGCTGTCTTTGGCTTACCTTAAATAAGTTCTTCTTATTATCTAGTCTAGATTCTCCTCCCTGTACTATATCCTCTATATTAGGAATTAATGCTTTATTATAATCCTCCCAGTTCCAATCTCCCTCATGGTTGTTATAATAGAAAGAAGTCCTCTCCTGCCTTGAAAAGAAATGATCCGATTCTCCAGCAAAAGGAATCATTTTGGTTGTATCTATTGAATTATCAAAGAGATAGGTATTAATTAATTTCTTGCTTATCAATTTACTCGAGTCACCTTTTTCATAAGTCAGTTCATATTGCTGCAATTTCTGAGGTATAATTTCCCCTTCACTATAATAACCTTCTACGCTGAACGTTCCTTTGCCATAGCGCTTATCCTCTAATATTGAGTTGATCTGTTCTCTAGTTAAGTAATGTTCCATATATAGTGTCCCATAAATCTCAAAATCTTCTCTTCTAAATTTATTCAGTAAATCTTGGTCCACTTCTAAGGGATTATTTTCCTTAAAGATTAAGCAGTTACCAGTCTTTGCAATCCACTTTTTATTATTTTCATCATAAACTGCCAACTGTGTATCATTATCAGGATGCTGTCCTGGATTAGTAAATATCCAGTAAAATGTAGCAATTCTATTTATACTTCCCTCCTGCCACATTTCAATTTTATCTTTACTTAAATTCCCTATATCAGAGTTCTTAATCTCTCCATTATACACTATATAACTCTTTATCTTATCCGTGAACAAAGCTAATGTTTTTTCAATTTGTACGTTGTAATACTGTGCCACAACACAAGTATAAACGCTCATTATTACTAGATATACAATCAAAAATACACTTAAAGCCCTAATCAAAAAATATCTATAGCTGGATTTATTATTCATTTTCCTTCTCCCCCTATACCTTTCTCCTTGTTTAAAATAAATCAAATTATCTTTATATTTAAACAGTCTCACCCTCTACGCTATGTTAAACTTATGGAAATAGTTTTGGTATTATGTTGCTCTGCACCCCAAACATAAATAAAAATGCTCATCACTACTAAATACAAACTCACAAAAATACTTAGAGTCCTAATCAAGGAATTCTCTTTATTAGATTGATTTTTTATTTTTCTTTTCTCCATATACTTTCTCCTCTCGCAAACATCTTAATTATCTTAATATTATCATTATTTTATATTTTTTGGTATATCAGGCTTGTTAAATTAAATAATCCTACACCTTATTTTAGGCATAGGATTTATTATTGATGTCAAAAGTGTATCAGCTGACATATGTGAAGTTTGATAGGTATTGCTTTTACAAAGCTTAAAACTTACTTGTGATACGGCTCATTGTTATTAATTCTAAACCCTCTATAAATCTGCTCTAATAACATCACTCTAAATAACTGATGTGGAAAAGTCATTTTCGAAAAACACAACTTATAATTAGCTCTTTGACGTACGTCATCTGATAACCCTAGTGAACCACCTATGACAAATACAATATGACTATTTCCCCTTACACCGCAGTCTGCCATAAAGCTTGCTAACTCCTCTGAGGATAACATTTTCCCTTGTAAGTCTAAGGCTACCACATATGCTGTATCACTTATCTTAGAAAGGATTTTTTCTCCTTCTTTATCTTTAATCATCAGCTCTTCTTTTTCTGAGGCATTATCTGGTGTTTTCTCATCTGCTAGCTCTGTAATGTTAAGCTTACAGTATCTACTTAATCTCTTGCTATATTCATCAATAGCTTGTACTAAATATTTTTCCTTTAATTTTCCTACACAGATTAATTCTATCTTCATTAAGGTGCTCCTTATACTAGTATCATTCACACTTTATTTTAACACACCTATGCTCTTCTAACCTTATTTTTGTGATACTATCACATATTATAAGTTGTTTATTGGTAAATTATTTATAATTGCTATATACCTACATCATGTACTAAAGAACAACTTATTATGAGGGCTATAATCTTTAATAGGACAAAAAGTGCTCCACTAGGGAAGATGATTAACCCCGCAATTCCAAGAAGTAAAAGAGTTGATATAAAGTCTTTTTTTCTTTCTCCCCTATCAATGACATATTTACTCGTTACAGCTGGATGATAATAAATATCTATAGGCTCTTTTAGCCTTCTGCCCTTAACTGTTACATAATGTCCAAAGCAAGGATTTCCCTTATAATCTGTATAACTAAAGTATATTAAGAATTGATTTCTAGTCCATCTGAAATGGTCTGCATCTCTATCCCACTTATTTAATAAAACCGGCCTATGGTCATGTGCCATAATCTCTTCGTTTACTTTTACTTGTTCCACTTCTATTTTTGTTTTAAAATAAGTACCCTTTGCAGATTTAATTCTTAGATATTCCTCTATAAGTTGAATCAGCGTCTTTGATCCCCTTAATATGGCAATAGCACCAATGACTATTCCCATCACGTTAACTATCTTACTTAAACCTTGTAAACTCTGCATCATGAATTCTGTTAGCATAATTACCCCCTACATTTATATCTCTATTTGTCCAAATTAGTATACACTTTTCCCCTTAAGCAAAAAATCCTAGAACATAAGATACCTCTTTATACACTTATGTTCTAGGATTAATCCATTCTATTTTATTTTAATCTAACTTCCTAATATCTTTATGCCTATACCATATTATACTAAACAACGCACCTAAAATACCTGTGCATAAAAACATAACTGCCATACCGATTCCGTTTCCTGTTCCTACTACTCTTTCTAAGAATCTGACAACTTGATTATCGCTTTTCATAAAAGGTTCAAATACGTAATCTGCTAAATAGCCTCCTAGCAATATGCCAATAGGAATAGTCCCATTTTGCAGCGCATTTCTCACTGAAAATACTCTTCCTTGCATTTCTTTAGGAACCTTCTCATACATAATAGCACTGATGCCTGCATTAATAAAAGGAATAAGCACGCTAGTTGCTACAGCAGAAAGACACCACATCCATGCACTCCTACTCATTCCCATTAACACATCTCCCACTAAGAATGAAAATGCCGTAGAGAAATAAATAACCTTAATTCTTGATCTAGGAAATTTAATGAAGGTGATTACTACCCCACCTATAATACCACCAAAGCCTATAAATCCTGTGACCAAAGCCAAGATATTTTCATCTCCACCGCTTCTAGCCAAGATTAACGCTGGTAAAATATTTTCATAGCCTATACGTGAAAATAAATTAACTACTGTCATACTTAATACTAAGTACCAAATTCCTCTATGTGCTTTTAAGTACATCCACCCTTCTTTGCAACCCTCTAATAATGTTTGTTTTATACGTTCTTTACTTACAAGCAATTCAGGTATACGAATAAAACCAGCAAGCACCACAAAAGCTATTATAAAGCTTAATAAATCAACTAAAATAACGCCCTTTAATCCTAGAATTCCATAAATAAAAGCGGCAAGCATTGGTGTAACCACTGTTAACACAGAACTTGAAAAAGAATTCATTCCACTAGCTTTTTCATATTGCCCTTTAGGTATAATAATTCCTATGGCTACCGAGGTAGCTGGGCCCTGAAAAGCATTCATTACACCTGTGACTGCATTTACCATGTAAATATGATAAAGCTCTAACTTCCCAATCGTTAGCAATAGCAGTATTACTAATGTATTTAGAGCAGCAATCATATCTGCTCCCAATATAATCATCTTTTTTCTATGCCTATCAATAAATGCCCCTGCGAATAAGCTGACTACTATATAAGGTAAATAATTGCAAAACGACATCAGTGACATAGACATGGCTGACTGCGTCTTATTATATGCCCATAATATAAGTGCAAAACTAGTCATAGAGCTTCCTAGCTGTGAAATTGTTTGTGTAAACCAAAATATAATATATGTATTCCATTTATAATCTTTCATTAGATTTCTCCTTTTTAGTTAATATTATTTTCAACCAAAAGTACAAAATCTAATCGGGACGATTAAACTGCTACTCTATACAAGGATCGTCCTCTTATTAGACCTTGTACAGAGTAATTTGCTTAAATTAATGATTATCCTACACATATGACTCTCCTCTCTCCTTACTTTGCTCTTTTATCTTTATTATATGTCAAAACATTCTAATTACAATGGGTTAACTAAAAATGCAGAAGCCGTCATTTCTTATATACAGCTTCTGCATTTTTAAGTTTATTCATTTATTACGCTAATAACATTCTATCATTAGCAAATTCGCCCGAACTTGCTTCTTCGAACATCTTTAGAAGGTCTGCTACTTTTAGGTTTTTCTTTTCTTCACCTTCAATATCAAAGATAATACGCCCTTCATGCATCATAATGAGGCGATTACCTAATCTAATAGCATCCTTCATATTATGTGTTACCATAAGTGCTGTAAGCTGGTCTTCTGCAATCACTTGTTCCGTAAGATTTAGCACCTTATGTGCTGTTTTTGGATCAAGAGCTGCTGTATGTTCATCTAATAGCAACAGTTTTGGCTTTTGAAGTGTCGCCATAAGCAAGGTTAATGCCTGACGTTGCCCTCCTGAAAGGAGCCCCACCTTAGAAGTTAGACGATTTTCTAAGCCTAAATCTAACATTTTTAGTTTTTCTACATAAAGGCTTTTTTCTTCCTTTGTAATTCCCCAACCTAGGCCTCTTTTCTTTCCTCTACGATAAGCCATAGCCAGATTCTCTTGAATCTCCATTGCCGCTGCTGTACCTCTCATAGGATCTTGAAAAACACGCCCTAATAACTTAGCACGTTTATGTTCTGATTGGTAAGTAATATTTTCTCCTGATAGAACAATAGAGCCTTTATCACTTAGATAAACACCAGCAATCATATTTAGTAGGGTAGATTTACCTGCGCCATTACCACCAATAACGGTCACAAAATCTCCCTGTTTTAGATGAAGGTCAATACCATTTAAAGCTTTCTTCTCATTGATGGTATCTGGATTAAAAGTCTTATAAAGATTTTCTATCTTTAACATGTTATGCCTCCCTTCTCTTCGCTTGCTGGTCTAGCTGCTTCTTCATTACTGGAATACCTAATGCAATCACTACGAGTACTGCTGTTAATAATTTAAGGTCTGTAGACTCCATTCCTAGTTGAAGTACAACAGCTATTATAATACGATAAATAATAGAACCACCAATAATAGATGCTAACTTATAGGCAAAATTAAAGCGATTACCAAAAATCACTTCTCCTATGATAATAGAAGCGAGCCCTATAACAATAGCCCCTTGGCCCATACCTACATCAGCAAACCCTTGACTTTGTGAAACAAAGGCTCCAGATAGTGCAACTAAGGCATTACTAAGCATAAGACCAATAATCTTCATTCTGTCTGTGTTTACACCTAAAGCACGTACCATATACTCATTATTACCTGTTGCTCTAATAGAACTCCCAAGTTCCGTTCCAAAGAACCAATATAAAATGGCAACAATACCTATAGAAACAATTAACCCAATGATTAAAGCTAAATTGTTAGTAGAAGTCTGTATTACTTCACCTAAAGTTGAAACAACTGTTCTTTCTCCTAGGAGAGGAATATTTGCCTGTCCTTGGATGCGTACGTTAATAGAATATAAAGCAAGCATTGTTAATATACCTGCTAGAATTCCTGGAATTTTAACCTTTGTATGTAGAAAACCTGTAGCAGCGCCAGCTATCATACCTGCACACATAGCTGGTAGTATGGCTATCCATGGGTTAACGCCTTTAACAACTAAAATGGCACTTACCGCGCCACCTAAAGCGAAGCTCCCATCAACAGTCATATCTGGAAAATCTAATATTTTAAAAGTAATATAAACACCTAGTGTCATAAGACCCCATAATACACCTTGAGAAATAGCCCCTACTATAGCCAATAATATGTTCATAACAACCTCCTATTTTGCCAGTTGATCTTTTAATGATTGAGGTAATTCTATACCCATTTCTTTAAGTATATCTTCATTTACTACAAGTGTACCTTCGCTAGCATATTCGATAGGCATTTCTGCTGGCTTCTTGCCATCTTTAAGAATAGAAACCGCTTGAGTTGCAGTTAATTTTCCTAAATTGTAGTAATTGATTCCATAAGTTGCTGTTCCACCCTTTTGAACCATACCCTCTTCACCTACGATTACTGGAAGCTTAGATGGTGTTGTTACTTGAGACACTGTAGCTATACCTGCTGCAAGCATATTATCTGTTGGGATGTAAATAGCTTCTACTTTACCTATTAAAGACTGTGTTACTTGTTGAATCTCATTTGAGTTAGAAACAGTTGCTTCTACACCTTCAAGACCTAATGCCGCTAATTCTTTCTTAGCTATTTCAATCTGGAATTTTGAGTTAGCTTCACTTGAGCAATATAATAAGCCAACTTTTTTTACATCTGGAACTAGTTGTGTAATAAGACCAATTTGCTCTTTAACTGGTGTTAAATCAGATGTACCTGATACATTACCACCAGGCACTTCATTAGTGGCAACAAGTTTTGCTGCTGCTGGGTCTGTTACTGCGGTTACTAAAATAGGAATATCCTTAGTTGTATTAGCTACTGCTTGTGCTGCCGGTGTAGCAATTGCTAAAATAAGATGGCTTTGGTCATTTATAAGCTTGTTAGCTATTGTCTGGCAGTTAGATTGATCGCCTTGAGCATTTTGATAATCAATGGTAATATTTTTGCCCTCTTCAAATCCCGCCTCTTTTAACCCATCCACGAATCCTTGATAAGCAGCATCAAGAGCTGCATGTTCTACAAGTTGAATAACACCTATTTTATAGTTTTGTGTGTCTCCTGTAGAAGTAGTGCTTTGACAACCTACACTCATAAGTGAAAGCGTCGTTACCATCATTAAGCTTAAAATCTTAGTTAATCTTTTCATTTCCGTATCCCTTTCTTTGTTAATAATGTTATTTTAATTTTATTTTATTTTTTGTTTTTATTCTTTAAATAATATACTAGACTTTATTATTAGTCAAATGCAAATAACTATTTTTTATATGTTAATTTTCTAATTTTTTAGTTATTATTATTTTTCTTATTTGCATACATAAATAGGCCTACTATCTTTAAAATACATCATCTTATTCTAAAAAAGCATAGGCCTATTACATTAAGCAACTTATATTCATCTGTATATTTCTTATTATAGAAATCCTATTTAAGAGGTACGTTCATTACATGATCTTCTTTTTATTAATTTGCCGTTTCTGTTACTTCTCCAAATACTTTATTTAAGTGTGATTCATTCATTTGTGCACTAAGTACGCTTACTAAAGGTACAGCAATACAAGAGACTATCATTGCTAAACTTGCAATAACAGGTGCTGTTACCACCGCTGGAAGCATTTTTTGATTAATAAGGATAGTTCCTACAGCAATAGTTAATCCTCCACCAACAAAGCCAGCCCAGGCCCCTGCCTTAGTAGTTTTTTTCCACCAAAGTCCAAATAAATATGGCCCAAGAAACATGCCTGAAATAACGCCCCAAGATAAAGACATCAGATTAACAATTGTGCTAGATTGAACTACTGCTAGGAGGTAAGATACGCCTACAAATACAATACAACTTACACGCATCATGCTCATTACTGCTTTGTCAGATAGCTTTGGTGCTACAAAGCCTTTGATAAAATCAATAGAAATAGTTGAACTAGACACAAGTACTAATGCAGCTAATGTAGACATGGAAGCTGATAAGACTAGTACGATAATAACTCCCATAAGTGCAGCAGGTAACGCCCCTTCTAGCATAATAGGGACAATCATATCAGGATTAGGTACTCCTGCTAAGGTAGTTGGCATAACAGCTACTCCTGTACTTGGATCAATGAAAAATAATCTTCCTAAAGAACCAGTAAAATAAGCTGATACTCCTATCACTAGGGCAAATACTGTAGAAATAATCGTTCCTTTTTTAATAGCTGCATTATCTTTAACTGCATAATATTTATGAATCATTTGTGGTAAACCCCACACTCCAAAACTAGTCATCACAACTAAGCCTAATAAAGGTAATGCTTTATCTCCTGTTGCTAATGGAGCAGTAAGCGCTGGATCTAACTTATTTAATGCTTCAAGACCTGCTTGTAATCCGCCTACATTAGGATGATACAACACATAACCCACCATTAAAACGCAGCCTGCTAACATAATAGCCCCTTGAATAAGATCATTAATAGCTGTAGCTACGTACCCGCCTAACACAAGATAAATAGCTGTAAGTAGCGCCATAAAGAAGATAGCCAAATTAAAATCAATGTTAAATGAACTTTCTAAAATATATCCTAGCCCTTTATATACAGACGCTGTATATGGGACCAAAAAGATAAACATGACTACTGCTGCTATTAACTTCATATTCTTGCTATTATAGCGTTTCTCAAAGAACTCCGGCATAGTTCTTACATCTAACCTATGTGTCATCTCTCTTGTTCTTTTAGCTAAAACCTTCCAAGCTAAGTAACAACCAAATACAGCATTTCCTATACCAATCCATATAATAGGCATGCCAAATTCCCAGCCTTGAGCTCCAGCATAGCCAATAAAGATAACTGCAGAGAAATAGGAAGTTCCATAGGCAAAAGCGCTTACCCATCCCCCCATATTTCTCCCACCTAGTAGGAAGTCACTAGAATTTTTTACCTTAGCTTTGCTGTACACTCCCACGCCTATCATTGTCATGATAAATACTAGTACACATAATACTTTTACCCCATACACATTCATACCTTCATCTCCTCTTTTCATATTTCTAATACAAACGATTTTTCTAAAAGGCAGTAAAAAAGCTCCCATCCTTTAACTATGTAAAGGACGAGAGCTACTATCCCGTGTTACCACCTTTTTTGCTATTACCTCACGATAATAGCCTCTTCAAGTACGTTAGTCAAAAACTAATTATACTCTAGTACGATAACGGGTACACTGCCGTTTGCCTCTACTTAAGTTCATACTTGTTTGAAGCAACACTCCAAGATGTATTCAAATAAGCATCTTCTTGCCCCTCTCACCTCTCGGGAACTCTCTGTTAGCCTAGCTTATTCTACTTCTTCTTTTCTACGCTTTGTATTATTGGTTTTATTATATAATTTATTCTGATTATTTTCAATATATTAAATTATACAAGCAAAACTTTTTTATATAATTTAATGACTAGGAAGACTTTTATCCTTATACTCACTTTATCAGTTTAGCTTGAACAAGGGTTCTTGCATTATCACTTTCATAACTACAAGTTACTAGAGTAATAATCTGGTCTGTAGGTTCTAAATCAATACTTTTAGGCCATATAGAACGCTCCTGACAAGCTTGAATATAGTTCATAAATGCTTCATCACTCTCATATGCCACCTCCACTGTTTCAACATCCGCATCAACTACATAGACTGCAAATATCTCATACGTAAAAGTCTCATATAAATTACTCATATATATATATGGATGTTGCTCCCAAAAATTCTCTTCTTTATATTTTACCAACTCATGAAACATAGCACCATTATTCATATTGTGCCCATAAATCAAAGTATTTCTATCTAATAAATGCTTATCATTGCGATAATCTACATAAATACTGCCATATACAGATGGTTCATTAGCACTATTATATTCTAGATAATACTGATTATCCGTATGCTGCATAAGTGGATAGTTAATAGGTGTATTAGGAATCGTAATCCATCCTATAACATCTTCATTGCTCTCTAGCAAAGGGACAATATGTGCCAGTATACTAGGTGCTTCTAAAGGAGTAGGCATATCAGACAAAGGGTTAGAATACACACTATTAGTTGCTTCAACTTCCACATGATTTTGTACTAATTCATTATAAAAAGCTACTTGTTTTTTATACTCTATATAATCTTTTACTCTAGGATAACTAAATACGCAACCAAGAAGAATTCCCCCTATAAAAAAAATCAAGGCAATATTATCTATTCTTTTTGTAAATCTACCCTTTTTCATATACTCC
This sequence comes from Bacillota bacterium, assembly GCA_023393125.1. Classification (GTDB taxonomy): domain Bacteria; phylum Bacillota; class Clostridia; order Lachnospirales; family Cellulosilyticaceae; genus Cellulosilyticum. The sequence goes on along the minus strand of JAEWMQ010000107.1, from coordinate 22,726 downwards.
CTCCTTTTCAACAAATATCTTGTTATTTATTATAAAGCCATTACACCTTTAAGATGTAATGGCTCTTTATTTTACTGCTATTTTCTCTTGTTAAGTTTTATTTTAAGTCCACCTAATGCAATAAGGAGAAAACTTACAATGCCATAAGCACTACCTGCTACGCCTCCTGTCTTAGGCAACTTTTCTTTTTGTGATTCTTTATTACTATTAGAAGAATCTATTTTACTTTCATCTATAGGCTTACTGATTTCTTCATTGTCTGTTGATTGTGTTGGGCTTGGTATTGGACTTGGTGTTGATGTTGGTTCTGGCGTTGGTGTTGGTTCTGGTGTTGGACTTGGTGTTGATGTTGGTTCTGGCGTTGGACTTGGTGTTGATGTTGGTTCTGGTGTTGGACTTGGTGTTGATGTTGGACTTGGTGTTGGTGTTTCACCTATAGCATAGAAGGGATAGAAATGTCCTTCCCCATGAGATACTACTTCTGCAGCAATGATACTACCTTCAAAATTAGATCCCTCTGCAATAACTTTTGCCTTTGGGGCCACAATATGACCTGGCAAATATTTAGTTAACACTTCCGTAGCTACTGGGAAATTCCATACCAATTTCATTCCATCTCCCATAAATTGTCCAGCAGACTCTCTATTCCCACTTGTTATTTTCTTTAGACCATTTCCATCATCCATCAGTACAGGATTTGCAGCCCCACTCTTTAATAAGACAGCTATTTTTTTATCACCTGCTGGAACATACTCACTATAATCGCATCCTATAGAAACACTATTACTATTAATACTAATAATACTTTCTTGCCCTACAAAATCATTTACACCATTATCCGCAGTTATTACAATAAAATCACATGTTTCAATAGCTTCTGCTGAAATTGATACATTTTCCCCAGCGTTAATCTCTAACATCTTTCCTAACTGACCATTAAAATTAAAATCTTTAAGATCAATATCATCTAGCTTACGTACACTATTTGTTGCAATTTCTGAAGATTGATTTTTAAGTATAGCGAAGGCCCCATCAAAGTCAATATATCCCCCATCGCCCTCATAGTATGTTAAAAATTTTTCTCCATTGCCACCTTCTTTATAATATACCACTTCATTAATATAATCCTTGTAACCTGCAATTGCATTCAAATATTGACCTGGATTAAAGTTACCTATACTTTTAAGCTTACTAAAATATGAAGGAACAATCTGCCCTTCTCCAAAATTTGTAATTACGGCCTCTCCACCAGCTGCAATAGCTCCTACATTATGTTCTCTTATAAGATTCACTTTTCCCTCTATAAAATACTGATAATGACTCAAAAGCTGTCTGATTTCATAGCTTCCATAATCGCTTACATAGGTAGGTTCTTCTATAACCGCTAGCACTGCACCGGTTATATTGTATAGACATAAAACCATTGCTACTAGGAGTACTACCGCTTTCTTTCTCCACTTTCTTTTTAAACCTTTCATTCTTAGACCCCCCTTTTTAATATTAATATCGTTAACCTCTCATTACATTTTCCTATGTACAATAAATGCATAATATAGATGCATTTTTATTCTTCTTAGATTTGGTATCCATCAATTTTAACCGAAACATTTTAAATTTTCAATACATTTAATGCATTTTTAAATATTTTGTAGCCTATTCTTAAAATTAAAAAATATTTCCAAGAAAAATCATTCATTATCTATACTAGTCAACAAATTAATATCAAAATAGGGTAAAAAAGAGCATAGAAATTTCTATGCTCTTTCGTTTTTAATCTATTCTGCTTATTACTAACTCAATTATTTTTAACCTTATTCGTTTCAAATCATGCTACATATTCGATATTTACTTAACATTAAGTATTTGTTTAATGCTAGCCACAAAAGCATTACTCTTTTGCGCTGCATCAAGATCATCTTTTCCTACTACAGATGCATAAATTTTTACTTTTGGTTCCGTACCAGATGGTCTAACAACAAACCAGCTTCTATCTTCAAGTATAAATTTAAGTACATTTGATTTTGGAAGTTTAATTTCTTCTTTTGTTCCTTCAATTACGTTAGTACGTGTAGATAACTTGTAGTCTTCTACTATGGCAATTTTTACACCATTTACTTCTGTTGGTGTACTTTCTCTAAGAGCTGTAATCATGGCTGCAATTTGCTCTTGGCCATCTTTACCTTCCATTGTAAGAGAAACCAACTCTTCTCTATAATAACCGTATTTCTCAAATAAATCATGAAGTGCCTGAGCAAGGTTTTTACCTTTTGTTTTGTAGTAGAGTGCCATTTCTGCAATAAGGGTAGCTGCAATAACAGCATCTTTATCTCTTACAAAACCACCTGATAAATAACCATAGCTTTCCTCAAAACCAAGCACAAAGTTATTTGAACCTGTTTGCTTAAATTCTTCGATTTTTTCTCCAATATATTTGAATCCTGTTAATACATTCATGATTTGTGCATCATAAGCTTCTGCTACTCTAGCAGCCATTTCTGTTGTTACGATTGTTTTGATTAAAGTATCCTTTGTACTAAGTACACCTGTTTCTTTTCTTGCATTAAGCATATACTCAGAAAGTAGCACCCCTACTTGATTACCTGTTAATACTTTATATTCGCCACTATCTTCTTTAACAATTACACCAATTCTATCACAGTCTGGGTCAGTTCCAAATATTAAATCTGGACCGACTTCTTTTGCCATCTCTATAGCTAGCTCAAAGACTTGTGGGTTTTCTGGATTTGGATATGGTGCTGTTGGGAAGTTACCATCTGGAAGCTCTTGTTCTTTTACAATGTGAACATTGGTATAACCAAGTCTCTTAAGCATTGCTCTAACAGGCACATTTCCACTACCATGAATAGGTGTATAAATAATATTAAGCTCACTAGCTTTTTCTTTAACTAATTCTTTGTTAACAACAACACTTTCTACTCTCTCATAATAAGCATTGTCTACATCTTCTCCAATATAAACGAGTAAACCAGCCTTTACAGCCTCTTCAGTACTCATTGTTTTAATTCCAGTAAATAAGTCAACTTCGTTTATGTAGCCTAACACTTCATTAGCCGCATTGTCTGTTAATTGACCACCATCACTGCCATACACTTTATATCCATTGTATTCTTTTGGATTGTGTGACGCAGTAAGAACAATACCAGCTTCTGTCCCTAAATGTCTTACAGCAAAAGAAAGCATTGGTGTAGGACGTAGACTTTCATACAAATATACTTTTACACCATTTGCTGCTAATACTTTAGCCGCTGTCTCTGCAAATACATCTGACATATTTCTTGAATCATAAGCAATGGCAATACTAGGATTTGTAAAATTAGTAACTAAGTATTTTGCAAGACCTTGAGTTGCTTTTCCTACTGTGTATATATTTATTCTATTAGTACCTGCGGCAATCTTACCTCTAAGTCCACCTGTACCAAATTCTAAGTTTTTATAAAAACGATCTTCTATCTCTTTTTCATTATTAAGTGCTTTTAATTCCTCTTTTGTAGTTATGTCAATAATATCACTTTCTAGCCACATTTGATAACTTTGCTCGTAATTCATCTCTTTCCTCCTCAGCGCCATAGTATGACATTGTCAATGCCTATATTTTAACATTAATTTCTATGTATTTCTACTATGTTTTTTTATATAATATTCAGTAAAATCCCGTTGTGTTTTAGTTGATTTTTGCTATAGCCCTTGAGCAAATTACAACTCAACAAATATATATATATTTATATATTATTCATCATTCTATACAACTTTTTCTATTTATTAACTTAATTGCAAAATTCCTTCGTTTATTTTTTATCATCATTATAGTTCATTTATTCACTAAGTTTTTTAGCATAATTCTATTTGTTATTAATATCATAACTACCAGGTCTATAAATAACTAATGAAGAATTAAGAGTGCATAATAAAAATTTAAAAGGCTATAAATCTTTATTGCCCTTTTAAGATTTATAGCCTCTCTATTATTATTTGTTATTTATATTTTTGCTTAACAAAGTCAGTGATAGAATCACATTGTGTATGAATATGTTTTGTAGCTAACGAACTTGCTATATCTTCTTGTTTATTTTTAAGTGCTTCTAAAATAGCAATGTGCTCTGCTTCAACTGTATCACTATCTTCCACATTTTTAAGATACGTAATACGATAACGATTAACTTGCTCTTTAAGGTTATTAAAAAGTTGAATAAGTTTATCATTTTGTGTTGCATTACAAATGATATCATGGAATTCTACATCTTTTTCAATCATTGTCTCTAAATCTTTATTTTTTGCAGCATAGCTATATTCTGCAATAGCAAGCTGAAGTTTAAGAAACGAACGATCATCCATACGTTTACAAGCAAGTTTAGCCGACAATGCTTCTAAGGCTGCTCTAACTTCTAAAACATCCTGAATATCCTTTTCTGTAAATTGCGCTACTTGTGCACCTTTACGTGGTACCATAACCACAAGACCTTCTAATTCAAGCTTTCTAATGGCTTCTCTAATAGGCGTACGACTCACACCTAACTTTTCTCCTAACTGAGTCTCCATTAACCTTTCCCCTGGTTGCAATTCACCCGTAATAATTGCATTCCTAAGCGTTTGAAAAACAATATCTCTTAAAGGAAGATATTCATTAATCTTCATATTGTAAGTATCTTCTAGCATCCTTTCGCACCTCTTCTCTTTATTCCATTCTTCACTCCATTTTTACTCTTCTTTTTTTCTATAGGTGAATAGGTCGTAGTAACATATACTTCTCTTATACTACGTCCTACTTTAAAATACTGTGCTGCCTTATTGGCCTTTTCCTTACTATCAAATAAACCAAATACTGTACTACCGCTACCACTCATCATAGCCCCCATTGCACCATGCTGAACTAATTCTTTTCTAATCTGTCCTATAATCGGATGCATAGGGATAGTTACTTCTTCTAGCACATTTGCCATATTTGTGGCTATTTCATGTTTGTTTTGTGCCTCTATAGCTTTTATCATCTTTGGTGTATCTGGATGTAACTGTATATTATTTACATCTAATCCCTTATACACCGAAGCTGTAGATACGCTAATAGGTGGCTTAACCAATACTACATGCATATTAGGAACGGGATTAAGTGGTGTTAATACTTCTCCTATTCCTTCTGCTAACATTGTTCCTCTTACAATACAAAATGGTACATCTGCCCCTAACTTAAGTCCCATTTCCATAAGCTTTTCCCTTTTATAGAAAGTTTCATATAATCTATTTAAGCCTACAAGGGTCGCTGCTGCATCTGTGCTCCCCCCAGCAAGTCCTGCTGCCACTGGAATGCGTTTAGTAATTTCAATACATACTCCATATTCTTCTATGCCTGCTTCTTCAAAAAACAACTGAGCTGCGCGATAAGCAATGTTCTTCTCATTAGTCGGAAGCCATGAAAAATTAGCTTTTAATCTAATACCAGGGGTCTTTGCTTTACGAATAAAAATCGTATCATATAGATTAATCGTTTGCATGATCATTTGTAAATCATGATAGCCATTTTCTCTCTTCCCAACTACATCAAGCGTCAAATTAATTTTAGCTCGTCCTTTTAATATAATTGAGTTCATAATATGCTCCCTTTACAAAATAACTTGTGTTTGTTTTATTATAAACTCACTTAAAATACAAAGTCAATCACAATGTATTTCCTGTATACAATATCCATTTTCTAAATTATTTTTATTAAAGTTTAAATTTACGCTAGTAAATGAATGCAAAAAGCAACTCCTACAATGATTACAGGAGTTGCTTTCGTTAAATTTTCTATCGATTTTATCCTTAAAATTTAACTTTTTTAAGGATAATTATTTTCTGTCCTTCACGTAAATTTTCTGGAACATCTATATCATTAACTTCTTGAATTTCTCTAACTGTAGTATTAAAACGTTTAGCTAAACTCCAAAGTGTATCGCCTTTCTTAACTTGATACACGGTCATGCTTGGATAGTTATCTATTTCCTCTTTGGTCATATCATCAATATCTATTTCTTCTAATACATTAAGCATATCTTGACCGTAGATTTCTGCTATACAATCTAACAGATATTCAATAACTAGTTCCCTCTTCGTTTGAGCATAGACACTTACATCTTTGGCTTTTACAACTGGTGCAACATATGCTTTATCTGGTACTTTCTTAACATCCATTTCTTGAGAAAATGGGACGATGTTAACCGCTGTATCAATCGTATTAACTTCATCAGATTTAATAAGGCAAACAGTTGTAATCTCAAGTATTCCTTTAAGTGTTAGCTTGCCATTAACTAAAGATTTCTCCTCTATTGTGGGCTTAACATCTACACTAAAGACTTCCATGGTTTCCTCTGGTTTATCTTCAATAGCAATAGACTCTTTTTTAGGCATGGTCACTTCTACTTTATCTACTAGGTTCATGTAATTTAAAGATTTCTCTTTAGTCTTTACATTTTTACCTGGACAGTAGATATCAGAAACTGTATCGTAACTACATTTGTTATAAGTATTATAGTTAGCTGTTACTATGCATTCACATTCTATAACGCGATCTTCCCCATCATAATCAGGTGCAACTTGCATATATGAAGGCCTTACACTGAGAGAGCAGTCCCAAAACACTTCATTTTCTCCCTTCATATTTTCAATGCTACCCTCAAAAGGAATGCGATGTGTCACTATTTCTACTTCTTCATCATTACCTGCTATCTTATACATAGTTGTTACTTCTATTATGCCATTAAACTTAATTTCATTCTCTGTACGCTTAACTTGATCTTCTTTAATCTGCATATTAGATTTAAGAATTTCACCAATACAAGGTTTATTTTGAGCAATGGTTAAATCTTCTTTAATAATAACCTTTTCTTCTTTTTCATTGCCCAAGCTGACAATTTCAATGGGTTCTTCCTTTGTTTGGATAGGGCCCTCTGCTTTTACCTCTGTAATAACAGTTGTATCCTTACAACCTGTAGCTTTTACATCAATCTGCATAATGACTTTAACATTCAGCTTACGTTCATTAAGAATATTATTGCTAATATGTTCTATTTCATAATCAAAATCCACCCTCTGGTCTTTACTTACACCATCCATAATGACAAAGTCTTCAATAGGGATAGATCCTTTCATGGTATAAATACATTTTGGATTATTAATGGCTCTATATAGGATACATAAATCAACTCTTCCCCTATACATTATACGGTCTTGGGTTACATCGATTTGATCCATATTAATCTTTCCATCAAGCTGTACTACAGACTGCATATCTGGCTTTCCATCGGGTACTATAAGGTCGCGCTCTTTAATGACTTGAACACTTTCTTTTTTAGTCATCTCATCTAATGTGATTGGCTTTTTTATCAGTTCTACTGACATATTTCCCCCTCCTATGGCTTATATACAAATATATGTATACATGATAAATACATTTCTTTAAATTTGGACTAACTTTCTCTAGTCTTATATATATTCTCATCATTTGTATATTATTCCAGATTTTCTATGCAGACTACTTAATTTTTAAGGTAGATGGATGATTATTAATATACTGTTTTATCTTACTTTCAAACTCTTGCCTACTATCTTTAAAAAGAGGTCTGTCTAATTCTTTTTCTATATCATCTTTTGTCATATGCTCTGGGTCTAATGTAGTATTATCTTCTTTAACTCGCTTTTCCTTTACTTCATCCTTTCGTTTATCTATAACTACCGGACCACCTCTTCTACATTTACCTAGTATTTCATATCCTCCTAGACCATTAAATTGGGTAATAGTATTCTCAAGTGCCTCTTCAATAGGAAGTACTTTATAGAAAGGACACTCCGCTATTTTTTCTACTATAAAAACTGGATCTAATGCATGAATTAAAACCCTGTCAGGAGAAGCTGCAAAATCAGCTCCTGCTGCTAATATTTCTTCAAAATAAGACTGACATGCTCCTGCAAATATAACGAGTTCTGACATGTTAGGTCTAATAGCTCTTGCCCTTTTAACAGACTCTACAAAATACTGAGAATTTCTGTATTCATTAATATCATATAACGTCTTATGATTTTTATTAAGAGCATCATGTCCTGTCAGTACTAAAATATCTGGAGAATATTTCTCTAGAAGATATTTGATTTTCTTAGGTTGTTCAGATTCAGATATATGCTCTCCTATAGCAGGTATATCTAACGTCTTATAGTACTTAAGGCATAAATTAAGATAAAAAGCATCTCCATCTACATGCAGTACTGTCCCTGTCTTTTGGAATCTAGGATCTTTTCCTTTTTCACTTTCTGCTCTTTTCTTCATGATTTTATCTACGGTTGCCTCAATAGTACTCATAATACTACTTTCCTCATTGGTATAACGCATCCCAATTGAAAGTTCTAGGTCAGAAATAGGTGCATCTGCAATAACGCGGTAAGACACGCCCTTTAACCTAGCAATTTGATTAGGTGAAATATATGTTATACGAAATAAAATATCCTTGTTATAGGACAGCCTTGCTACATAATCTCCTATATTAAGCATGGTTACAACACCTTCTTTAAAAACCATTTATTACTATGTTTATTAACTAAAACTCATTTCTATTCTTACTTTTACGTACATAATAAAAAGAAAGCTAACACTGAGTATTAGCTTTCTTTTTATTATGTTTTTTATTATGTACGTTATTTTTAATTTTGAGCTGTCTCTTCTCATCCATTAATTAGCTATTAAATCATATAAGTAGCTAACCTGCTCATTACTACCATCTAATAATATAGTAGTAGAGTATGCACTGTATCCTGTCTTTTCAAATAATACACCATAGCTACCATTAATCAATGTTACTGTGCAAGGGGTTTCTCCTTTAAAAACACCATTTACATAGACTTTAGCACCCATTGGATTTGTATTTAAAGTAATTGTTTGAGTATTATTAAGTACAGTATTTGTTTCTCCTGTTGTATCAGGTGCTTCTGAAGGTGTTGGCTTTTGTATAAAAGATATGACAAGATTAAATGGTTCTATGCCACAAACAATCTCTTTTGACCAAGGCTCATACCCCTCCGCTTCTGCTTCTACTTTATAAGTACCTTGCTGCACTTTAATTTCTTCACCTTTATTATAGGTCTTATCACCTATTTTAATCGTGTAATTAGCTATACTACTATTAACTAAAGGATTAACTACTGTATATGCCTTTTTAACATCCTTTAATGAGATTTCATAGTTTTCTCCCGGCTCCACAACGATATCTTCTTTAACGATTTCATATCCTTCCATTTGTAAAAGAATTTTATGTTCACCTGGAATAACACTAATATTACCTTTAAGTTCATCTAATTTAAATGAACGCGTACGATCTATCTCTAAAGTACCTTTTGTAGTTGGCAAATCTGTAAGAGTAATACTACCTGCTACTTCATTAATAGTAATACTCCAAATAATGTCGTTAACACCTTGAATACTAACAACATCAAATGGTGTTACAAACGCCATATTAGTCTTATTACCATCACTTTGGAAAACCATTGTGTCATCTACATAATCATAAGCCGTTCCCCCAATATTAATTTGATTATTAGTATGATGAATTGTTACTCCACTTATTTTCTTCCATGATTTTACTTTAGAAGTCTTACTAATAGAAAGTACTTTTTCCTTGTCCTGCTGATAAACCATTTCTACAATATCTCCGGCTTTAATCTGCGCAGCTGGCATAGCACTTCCATACATATCACTGATTTTAGTGCCTTCTGTGATTTCCCTACTAACTCTTATTTTATTTTCTATATCAAAACCTACTATCTCATCCTCTGTGATTTTTTCCACTAAGACTAGCAAGGTAGCACTATATTCTACCTTAGCATTGCTTGCTTTCACTTGAGTTTCTTTTTGAACGTAGCTTCCCTGATTTCCATCCTTTGTATATGTACGAATTACCATAAACATTACAATCATTAATGTAATGAGTCCTACTACTGAAACAATAATCATATTCATAATGAATTTTTTGTTGTTTCTTCTCACTATTTCACCCCTTTATTGGCCTCTCACTTTATTGTAACTGTTTCAGTTAAAAAGTCAATTCGGCAGGATTCACACAAAAAAGGAACTATAATGTAAAAGATGATCTAGGTTTTTCACCTTAATCATCTTCTAGTCACTATAATCCCTTTTCTCATTATACAAAGAAAATACTCCCTTACTTTGATTACCAACTATTAATTCGCTTAGCAACCTCTATTTGATTCTCCTTATATTGAAGCATATTTTCCCACTTTTGCTCAAACATACTATAGTTCCATCTTCTTTTTGATCCAATATACTTAAAGCAAATACTATTAAATTTTTCTGGATAAATAATCATAAATTTAAGCATCTTGAATTCATCCTGAGATAGAGGTCTTTCCCTATTATATTCTTCTATGAGTTGATATAAGATTCGATTATCCCACTCATTCTTTTGCATCATTTTACTTAGAATCTGTGCCAAATCTAGGACCTGAATATCATAGTTACATATATCTAATCCACTAATAATATATTTGCCACTCTCAGTCTTATTAACAGTATGATAAGTAAAATCTTTATGTGCTATACTTTTGGTTTGCTGTACCGCTTTAATAAGCCTTTCTACCAATTGTGCATCAATGCTTTGTAGCGCAAGTTCTTCTAAGTCTCTATATTCATCACAGCCTTCTAAAAACATAACTTCAAAATTGGATTTTTGCTTTAAGGCTATCATATTTTTCTTTAATTTAGTGTTTTCTGTTCTTCTTCTTAAATAATAGTCATAGATATTTTTGATTTTAACTTCTTCTGCACCTCTAATTTTACTATTAATATTTACAGCTGCTTTATGAAAAAAAGCCAAGGACATAATAATGCCCTTTAAGTCTTCGTATTCTTTAAAATCTGTTTCTTCACAAGCTTCATATGCCTGCATTAAATAATACTGTTCTCCTAAAAAGGCATAGGGCACTTTCTTTTTAGTGGCATATATATTACTAATTCCTTTAAAGTTACTTTCTTGAAGTTGTGTATCCACCTCGTAGTTAAAGGTAATTTGTTCCTTGGGTATTTCAACCCTACGTAATACAAATTTCCCTTTATTGGTATCTAGATAATAGTTACTTCTTATATATTGATATTTCTTTATATTTAAATCATACTGAGCAATTAGCTCTCTACTTAGTGGTCTCACATCTTCTCCTCCTATCCTGCAATCTTTCTCTATCCCACCCTTACTCCTCTCGTCTCTTCATTTATATGATAGGATAGAATAAAAAATATCTAATTTCCATTTATTTTTTAGCCTATCTTTAAAAATTCACTTTTTTATCACATAGGGTATGATATAATATTAATGTTGCATAAAACTTTTATTTTTTTTAGTAAAAATTGTCTAGCATATATTATTTCTTTAAACATAAATTTGATTTAAAATCAGCGAGGTTATTATAATGAAACAAAAAGGTTGGCTTATTCCTATTACAGTGTTTTTAATATCTATTATTGTTCTTTTTTTCTATCAACAAAAACAAGAGGTTGTATCATTCGCTGATACAACTGATCTTCCACCTATTACCTGGTCAAAAAAATCAACAGACATTGTTAAAGTCACTTATGAAGCTGCAGGTAAAGTTATTGAAACTGTACGTGAAGAAAACGACTGGAGTTTATCTACCTCAAATAACCGCAAAGCTGATGCTCTCTATATATATAATGTTATAACACCTTTTATAGAACCTCTGTTTGAACAAGTAGTTGCCGTATCACCTTCTAATTTAATAGACTATGGTATAGATAATATGGCTTCAAGTATTACCTTATATGATGCAGAAGGAAATGACTACAAGGTAGTCAAAGGAAATGCTTTTGATGAGAAAAGTGACTATGTCTATGTACCTTTAACAGATTCTGTTTATACAATGAGTAATACTGCCTTTAATAGCATTAGTACCACTCCTAATGATTGGGCATGTAAAGAACTACTTAACTTCGAATTAACTAATGTAAAAAAAATCAACTTAACTTATAAAGGGCATTCAGCTACTTTAATAGCAAATACTACTGAAAATGGTGTTGAATTAACTAGTGAAGAATTAGATAGTCGCTTAGCTAATGAGTTTATGAACTTTTTACAAACTGCTAAAATTCAAAGTTTTATTACTGAAGAGGCTACCGATCATGTCTTAAGTGTGTATGGCTTTAATGCGCCTCTACTTAAATGTACTATTCATTTAAAGACTGGTGAAACTCTATCTCTTACTATTGGAAATGTAAACGAAGAAGAAGGTATTTGTTATACTCAAGTTAATGGCAGCTCAGAAATTGTAGCCATTCCTTACTTTAACCTTTCACAATTTAATATACTTTATAGTGAGCTTCATCATAAAGATCATGATGAACTTGGATAAATGCGCATTTATCTTATCCTGCTAGGGCTGTTGCACTAAGAAATTAGTGCTCAGCTCTTTTTACTATAAAAAAACAATAGCCAGACTTTGAAAAGCCTGGCTATTGTTAATTCCAAATAAGATTTATTCTAACTATATTTTCTATCTTTAGCCTAGTTCTCTTTTACTTTATAATGCTCCATGCAATATCCTAGTAAGAGCTCCTTTTGATTAAAGTTAGGTTCATGAATAACTTTATGAAGTGCTACTTCTAGTAAATTACCTATGACTTTCCCTTTTGGAATCCCTATTTCTATTAAGTCAGAGCCTGTAATGGCCAACATTCCTTTATGATATGGCTCATTATTTTTTATAATTTCTTCCTTATAATCTCTTTGCTTCTTTATCATAGCTAACTTAGGCGGTAATTTCTCTATGTTTTGCGCCATGGCATCTGCATACTGAACCTTAAGGAGTTCATCAAATAGCTCTGCTCCTATAACCATCATCACCTTTTTCACATAGACCTTTGAAATATGATGCTCTATGTGATAATCATGAAAACTAATGAGCTCACAAACCGATTTAATTGTATGATTATCTAGCCTTAAATCCTTAAGTACCCTAGATGCAATCTGCACTGACTTCTTAGGGTGATTGTAGAAATGGTCTGTACCATGCTTATCAGTTGTTCTAGTATACACTTTTCCTATATCATGTAGTAGCATTGTTAGCCTTATTATTACTGTAGGCTCTGAATTCTCCATGGCTACTAAAGTATGCTTAGCTACATTATACATATGATGTGGATGATTTTGAGGCACCTCATAAGCTTTAATAAAGTCAGGGAAAATATATTCTAGTAATTTTAACTGATATAAAAGATCTATGTGCCCTGGTCTTGAGGAAACACAAATTTTAAGGAACTCATCTCGTACTCGCTCTTTACTAATATGTGCTAATAGTTCCCTACAAGCTTCTATTCCCTCTAACGTCTCTGCATCTATTTGAAACCCTAATTGAGCTGAAAATCTTACTGCTCTAAGTATTCTAAGGGCATCTTCTGTAAAACGCTCCTTTGCACATCTAACAGAACGAATACACTGCCTTTTGATATCTGCTTGTCCTTCATATGGATCCACAAAACCTCTGTCCGGATGATAAGCAATAGCATTCATTGTAAAGTCACGCCTAGATAAATCTAATGTAATATCGTCTACGAAGCTTACCTTATCTGGTCTTCTAAAATCTTTGTATTCTCCCTCTATTCTATAGGTTGTTACTTCAAAATGCTCTGTATCTAAAATAACTGTTACTGTTCCATGTTCAATGCCCGTATCATACGTACGTTTAAATATCTTCTTAACGTCTTCTGGCTTAGCTGAAGTAGTAATATCCCAGTCATGAGGCTGCCTATCCATTAATAGATCTCTGACGCATCCACCAACAATATAGGCTTCATAGCCAGCAGCTTCTATCATTTGTATAATTTGTATTGCTTCTTTTGGGATTTTATCATTATAATCCTTGTACATCTTCTTCCTCTTTCTATCCTCTTTAGTAGAAGTATTGACATTTATTATGTTCATTATATCATATCCCATTTCTATATAAATAAATAATAATGAAGAATGAAGGATTAATAATGAAGAATTGTTAATTAAAACAAAAAAGAGAAGGATAACTGCTCTCCTTCTCACTTTTTGCTTTATGCTTCTTTACTATAAATATGTTTTTCTAATACCTGTCCATCTTCCATAGAAACAATACGATCTGCTACCATTTTAGCAAAATCCATATCGTGTGTAATAATAAGCATAGACATCCCTTCAGTACTAAGACTTTTAATGACCTTAGCCACTTCTCCTGTTAAAGTTGGATCTAGGGCAGAGGTTGGTTCATCAAAGCACATGAGTTTAGGTTTTAATGCTAATGCACGACCAATAGCTACTCTTTGTTTTTGTCCTCCAGAGAGTTCAAAAGGATAACTATTTGCCTTATCTGCTAATTCTAAGAAATTTAAAATATCCATAGCTTGCTTTGTAGCCTCTTCTTTGCTCTGACCTAATACACGAGTAGGTGCTTCTATTACGTTCTCAAGTACAGATTTATGAGGAAAAAGATTAAAGCTTTGAAATACGAGACCGATATTTCTTCTAATCGCCTTGATTTTTTCTTTAGATGCGTAAATCCCATCCTTTAATAAATACTCTCCTGCTATCTCAATACTTCCTGCTGAACATTTTTCTAGGAAGTTAATACTTCTTAATAAAGTCGTTTTTCCCCCTCCAGAGGCTCCTACTACTACTACAATTTCTCCTGGTTTTACTTCTAATGAAGCACCTTTTAAAACTTCTACTTTTCCAAAACTTTTATAAAGTCCAGTTACTTTAAGCATATGATTTCCCCCTCTATCTATAATAGTCATACTTCTTCTCAACTGCTGCTAATACCTTAGATAATACTAAGATGAGTAGGAGGTAAATAACTGCTACAAGTACTAACGGCATAAGGGTTGCATCTCTATTAGTAGCTGTTTTACCTATTTTAAGTAAGTCATCAAAACCTACGGCGTAAACTAAAGCTGTATCTTTTACTAATGTAATAACCTCATTGGCAATAGGAGGTAATACTCTCTTAAAAGCCTGTGGTAAAATGATTCTAAAGAAAGTATCTTTCTTAGATAAGCCTAAGACTTCTGCTCCTTCATATTGTCCCTCATCAATAGAGCTAATACCTGCTCTAAAAATCTCAGCAAAATACGCTGCGTAGTTTAAAGAGAAAGCCAAAAGTGCTGCTGGCATACGAGGAATGGCAATATTTAAAATGGGGAACCCAAAAAATATAAATATAATTTGTAATAATAGAGGTGTTCCTCTCATAAGAAGTATGTAAACTTCCATTACTTTACGCAGTATTTTAAAACGTGATAAGCGACATACTGCTACTACTATACCTAAAGGAATAGCAAATACTAAGGTTAAAGCAAATACTTGTAAGGTCACACCTAGCCCTGACATCATCTGAGGCATCATTGTCTTTGTATACCCTGCTATATTTACTAATTGTTCTAATAATTGATCTAAAAATACATCCATCTATGGTCCTCCTGTCCCTCTGATATTACTCTTATGTATGCAGCCTTATATCAGATAACCCACCAGTTCTATTTAATCTATAATAAAGAATTTTATAATAATAAGCAATTCATTCTTTTATAAACTAACCTAAATTATCATCTATAACTTTAATACCTTAAGTTAGTTTACAATTCATAGCTTACTTAACTAATAGAATCTATATTGAATAAGTAAGCTATGATTATTAACTTTCTAAGTACACTTACTCGCTATTGAGTAATATCTTCTCCGAACCATTTTGTTGAAATCTCAGCTAGTTTACCTTCTTCTTTAAGCTCTGCATAAGCTTTATTGAAGGCTTCTACTAAAGCAGTATCATCTTTTCTCATACCTACGCCATATTCTTCATCACCAAAGTTTTCATCTAAAATCTTAAATTTTTCTTCACCTTTTTTACTGATATAGTATTTAACAATAACCTCATCAGCTACAACAGCATCTAAGCGTCCTGCTTCAAGATCCATTAAAACATCATTGTTGGATTCATAGGTAACAGGCTTACCATCTTTAAAAGTAGCTAATACTTCTGGTTCAGCTTCAATGGCATCAACTGCTGTAGAACCTGTTTGAGCACCTACTACTTTATCTTTTAAATCTGCTTTAGTATTAATTGGTGAATCTGCCAAAGTTACAATAAATTGTATATTCTTTAAATAAGGTGTACTAAATGCTACTTGCTCTTTTCTTTCATCACTAATGCTGTAACCATTCCAGATAAAATCAATATTACCTGCATTAAGCTCTGCTTCTTTCATACTCCAGTCAATGGTTTGAAACTTCATTTCCTTGCCCATTTTTTCCCCAATTGCTTTTGCAAGATCAATATCAAAGCCTACAATTTCACCACTTTCATCTTTAAATCCCATAGGTGCAAAAGTATCATCTAACCCTACAACTAATACTTCTTTTTTAGATTCACTACATCCTACTAAACTAAATGCTAATAAACTCGCTATAGAAAATACACTTACTTGTTTTAATAAGTTCTTTAATCTCATATTCTATCTCTCCCTCAATACATTATTTTTATCTAACCACTTAAATATTTTAGCGTGCTAAAGTGATAAAGTCAACTTATTTATTTAAATGCTATAAATTTTTCTCATAATTCTTTAAAACCTATATTAAGATTCTTTCATAGTTTTCTCATGAAATCTTAATCCTCTATTTAATGCACTCTCATTCATAATTCTTATACTAATATCATAAAGATCGACTTAAGGAGCTAAGAAAAATGTCAATTACATTTAACAAAGATGAATCCAAAAACGAAGATGAATTAAAAAATGAAAAGGGGAGATCCAATATGTCAATTTCACTAGACCAAATCGATTTAATTATGAAAAGAACTACTGCCACTTATACTGAGGCTAAGGATGCTCTAGAAAGAAGTAATGGAGATGTCGTAGAAGCCTTAGCACTTCTCGAAAAAGAAGGCAAAGCAACACGCCGTACAAATGCTCACTCAACTCAAGAGCAAATTAATACTTATGTAGACACACTTAAAACAACTCATTTCGTACTAAGCAAAGATGATCATGATTACATTCATGCACCACTCTTAGCTGTGTTAATTACTATGGTCCTTTGCTTCCATGTTTCAGTGATCGCTTTAATTGTTGCTTTAATCTGTGGCTTTAAGTTTAAATTAACAGATAAGGTTACTCAAAAAGTACGCTTTTCTAATGATGACTTTATGAAATCATAATTTCTAGTTTGATAAAATCTTTACTTCCCTCTTAAAATGCAAAAAACCCCCTGAAAGACACATATAAAACTGTCTTTCAGGGGTGTTTGCTTTATGCTTAAATTGTTTTCACAAGGTTATACTTATTCTCTAATACTTCTAATAAACCTATATATTTAGCTTGAGTTCCTTGTTTCTTTGCTTCCTCTTCAAAGTTCTGGCTATCTTGGTCAACCATTTCAAGTACTTCTTTAGCAAGCTTACGTGCTCCAAAGGTATAGACGACTTCATCTTCCTTAGCAATATGTCTTTCTAAAAGATGTGTATAGCTAATGGCATTTGCTATAACATCTAATTTGCTTTCTTCATCGCCTGCCTTAACCTTTTCTAATGCCTCTACTAAGTCCTTAATATAGAGTCTTCCTAAGTCATGCTCCACTAACATACCGTTTCGAATTAACTTAGAACCTAGCTCTCCTAAATGATTCATCATTTCTTTAAATAAAAACTTTTCTTCTTTTCCATGATGATGGGCATCTGCATAATTTCTAATAAAATCTACCATTTGCTCAAAGTCTTCAAAACAAATGGCTTCGCCCTTTAATATGCCTAAACAAGCCTGACGTACTACTTTTAACATACGTGAAATATAGCGATGTTCTTCCATCATAAGCTCTATACTATTCATTGTTACTCCCCTTTCAATAAAGTATAGGTTACCTCATTTATTTGACTGAGTGTACCTTTTTGCTCCTCTAAAAATCCTGTTATCCAAGCATTTCTAAGTACATAGTAGTAAGCAATATCCCCTCCTACTGCTTGCCAATAGGTCTCATGCACACAACTATTTCTTCTAAAAGTAATGCTCTCCTGCTCTTGTGCTATCACCTGATAAGCATGATCACAAGGCATACCATCTAACCAGCTATCTGAAATAACTTTATATAGCTCAGCTGCACTTAAATTAGCATCTAGTTCTTTTGCTTTGGCCCTTCCTTTATTTTCAAAAAGCGCCTTTAGAATCTCTATTGCATTTATATCCTTTTTAATAACCTCAGTTACACAAAAGGCTAATTTATATTCAGCATTTGAAACCTGTCCTTGTAACCAGCCATGAATATTAGTCTCATCAATAACTTGTTCTAATGGTCTTCTTTCTGATTTCCCATAGCGTTCATCTGCTTCCTTAGCTAAACTAAGTCCCCATCTTTGCTGTGCTAATCCCATTATTTCTTCTACTAAATCTTGTTCTACCTGTATTTTATTATATAACCAATAATGAATTGGTCCTAAAAAAGCACTCATTACTACCTCCTATTATTCCGTCTTGTATTAAATGTATTATAACGAAAATCTTTTTTGTTTTATGTAGCTATAGCTACATTTTTAAAAGCTTTAATGACTTATTATACTTGATTTTTAATTGAAATCATTTCATTTTTCTATTTTACATCTCTTACTTAATCATTTTGCATTTATTTTGACCCATTTAATAGTGTTTTAAAACAAAATGTATAATAAAAAAAGGAGGCTCATTTCAAAAACAGCCTCCTTCTTAATACATTTCATCATTATACAAATAGTTTTTATCTTTTACTAGCTATAAGCTCATCCATAGCCTGATTAACTAAGGCATCTACTCTTATATTCCCCGCTACATCTGCATGGCCCTTAACTTTAATAAATTCAATAGATGTACATTCCTTAACTAATTTGTCCATTTCAATCCAAAGTTCCTTGTTTTCTACAGGCTCCTTCTTGGAGTTGACCCAACCTTTTTTCTTCCAGTTATGAATCCATGAAGTAATACCAGTAATACAATAAGCTGAATCACTATGTAGCTTTATAGGAATGGTCTTGTTTTTAATTGCTTTTAACGCTTCAATAATAGCAGTCATCTCCATCTGGTTATTGGTTGCTCCCAAAGTTGCACCTTTATTCTCTTTATAATGCTCCCCGTAGCTTAAAGTATATGCCCAAGCCGAAACACAGTCTTCTTTTCCATTACCTCTTGCTCCACCATCTGTATAAACTATTATCTCATTTGCCATTTCTTTCTCCTTACTCTCGTTACTGTTATTGCTTATAGATAAGGGCTACTTACTACTTAGTATAACCATCCACTACTTATTTTAGGCTACTTTATCTTTTACTAATCTCTTAATTCTATGATAAATAACCGTTCCTTTGTCTTGACCTAGCACTTTTACTATTTTACGATGGAGCTCTTGTTTATTTTTTGCTTGCTTAAAATATTGAACAATGCGCTTTACTTGATCTTCTTGTAATTCCCTATCTATTAATTGTCTAAGCTGATTTTCTACTTCTGTATTCTGATAACTTCTCTTTTTGACACTTTCATTGTTTGAAAATACATTTTCTCTAACCACTATAGATGTTTTAGAATCATTTGCTTTTTGAGTAGCTTGAGTTTCTGTAGTTGCACTCTTTCTTTTATTAATATAGCTTGTCTTCTTTATATCATATTTTTTATTTCTATTATTATAGTTCTTTGTAGGTAATATCTCTGTTTCTTTTACTTCTATGTTAACTACTTCTTGGATATCCTTACTTTCCTGAACATCCTTGCTTTCTTGAATATCTTTGCTTTCTTGAATATCCTTACTTTCTTGGGTATTCTTACTCTCTTGCTCCTGAAGAGACTCTAGGACCTTCACCTTCTGCTCTTCCACTGTAACCTGCTCATTATTCTCTGTTTTGACTTCTTTTATTGCTCCTATCAGTTCAATACTAAGTTGCTGTTTTGTTTCTCCTAATGTTTGCTTCCAAAAATCACTTAAATATTCATACCCTCTGTCCCTACTTACGATATAGTAGTTATTATCTTCCTTTTGGCCAATTAAATAACCTAGATAAGTTGAAAGTTGATAATCTAATGCATTCTTTCCACCTACTGATACTTCCTTATATTCAAAGCTTGCTAAGCTTTTACTCATTTCCACATGTATTGACATAGAAATCTTATTAGCTTTAGTGCTATAAAAGAGAATTACTTTATCTCCTTCACTTAGCTTATCTACCCCACTTAGTCCCTCTGATGTTACATTTTCAAAGTCTACTAAAAAAATACTCATACTCTAGTCTCCTTATTCTGATTTGATTAATTCTTTCTATATATCTTTCAAAGAGTCCTCTCGATATATGATTAGATACTCGATTAAGCTCTCCCTTTTTATTAATTTCTACTTTCTATCATAACATATTCTCCAATTATTTACCTCTTATATTCCATAATTAAACGCTATTACTATTATTGTATATTTTTCCATTAAGCAATAGTTTTAAAATAATATCTTTTATCAAGCAAAAAAGTTATCGTATAAGTCATTAATAAATCACTCATACGATAACTCTTTCTAACAATCAATATTAAATTTGATCAAATGCTTGTTCTAAATCTGCAATTAAATCTTCTACATCTTCTATACCAACTGACAAGCGTACTAAGTCTCTAGTAGCACCAGCTGCCTTTAGTTCCTCATCATTTAATTGGCTATGTGTTGTACTTGCTGGGTGAATAACTAATGATTTAGCATCTGCTACATTTGCAAGCAATGAAAAGAGCTCTAGGCTTTCAGTAAACTTTCTAGCAGCCTCTTCACCTGCTTTTACACCAAAGGTAAAGATAGCACCTGCTCCTTTTGGAAAATATTTCTGAGCTAAATCATAATACTTATTTCCTTCTAATGAAGGATAGTTAACCCATGCTACTTTAGGATGGTTAGATAAGTATTCTGCAATTTTCTTAGCGTTCTCAACATGTCTTTCCACTCTTAAAGAAAGTGTCTCAAGTCCTTGAATGAATAAGAAAGAGTTAAATGGGCTAAGTGCAGCACCTGTATCACGAAGTAAGTTAACTCTAGCTCTTAGTATGAAAGCTAATTCTCCAAAAGCTTCTGCTGGAACAATATTATTATAGCTAGGGTCTGGAGTTGTAAAATCTTTGAACCTACCACTTCCTGCCCAGTCAAAGTTACCAGCGTCTACGATAACACCACCTATACTAGTGCCGTGTCCCCCTATATATTTAGTAGCTGAATGTACAACAATGTCTGCTCCAAATTCAATAGGTCTAAAGAGATAAGGTGTCCCGAAAGTATTATCTACGATAAGTGGCAATTTATATTTGTGTGCAAGATTTGCTACTGCTTCAACATCAATAATATTAGTACCTGGATTACCAATACTTTCAATATATATAGCTTTTGTATTTTCATTTATTTTTTCTTCAAAAGCTTCTAAGCTATCTGGGTCTACAAAATGTGTCTTAATCCCATATTTAGTAAGTGTATGAGCGAAAAGATTATGAGTTCCCCCGTATAAAGTACTAGCTGAAACAATCTCATCACCACTACCTGCAATATTTAAGATTGCATATGTAACAGCTGCTGAACCTGATGCTACTGCTAAAGCTGCTTTTCCACCTTCAAGTAGTGCCATACGTTTTTCAAATACATCTGTTGTTGGGTTCATTAATCTTGTATAGATATTTCCTGGTTTTCTTAGTGCAAATAAATCTGCTCCATGTTCTGCATTATCGAACACATAAGATGTTGTTTGATAAATAGGTACTGCTCTTGATTTGGTTACTGGATCTACTTCTTGGCCACCGTGTACTTGTAATGTATTGAACTTATAATTTGCCATGTGAAAGGCCCCCTTTTGATATATTGTTAGAATCATATATAAAACATTCTTTTTTCCTAAACTTATTGAATTCATTGTAAACATATATAAATACTAAGTCAATATATCCAGGTAATGTTGTCTATTCGCTTTTTCTATAGCTAGTTATTTACTCCAGTTTTGTATCTCTATCAGGTTACCTTCTGGGTCGCTGATATACACTGCTGTTAGTAGTCCTAGTGTTTCGTATTCCTTTCTAACCACTTCCCCATATTGCTTACCACCATGAGCTAAAGCCTTCTTAAGCACTTCCTCAACACTATCTACATGAAAAGCCAAATGTCCTAGACCATGTTTATTAACATATCTTTCTTGGTTTTCACCTTCTGGCTCATAAGTGAAAATTTCTAATGTTGGTCCTGCTTCATATCCCGGTAAACTCAAATGTATACCTTTCACTTTTACATTTTCTACCCCTGTCATTTGTGCAATCCATTCCCCAGATAAATCTCTTTCTGGTCCATATGGCTTACATTCAAATACTTGAATATAAAATTCAGCTAAATTCTGCCAATCCTTTGCAATAATATTGGTATGTACGTATTTAATCCCCATTTTAATCTCTCCCTTTAAGGTTTAGAATTTTTTAATTTAAGTTATATCATACTCCTATATTTATTCAAATGCATACTTAAATTTTAAAATATAAAAAGCCCAAGCTAATCTTGGGCTTTCAGATTGTAGACAAAACGGCTAGTTGGAAATTTCCAATTAGCCGTTTTCTCATGGGTTTATGGATATTTGGATTTATCAGGAAATATAATTGGATTTCTTTACGATAATAAAGGGCTCCCTTACC
>JAEWMQ010000089.1 GCA_023393125.1 Bacillota bacterium | reverse complement strand
CAATACCATTGTGACTGAAATCATCCAGGACTGGGCCTGGGAAGGCCGCAATCTGGAAAGAATCGAGCTAATCAGCGATGGACAATTACTACATATTTGTTCGTATGAAAAACCATCTGTTAAGCTCATTCCCCTGGAAGGTTAAAAATTTTACATAAATAAAGGAGAGAAACCATGCAGCCATTACAAATTCTCAGTAAAGTACCAAAAAAGAAACTAACTTATGCTTTAACCACAGCAATCATCGGGCTCAGTATCATTGGCGGTATTGCCTGGAAAGTCCACAACAAGCCAGCTGTCGCAATGCAGCAAGTCACCATCGTACGTACTGCCGTCATTGACACCACAAACAACCCCCAGGGCTATACGTATTCTGGCGATGTTCGTGGACGTTATGAAACCCAGCTGGCCTTCCAGGTCAGCGGAAAAATTATAAAACGAAATGTTCAGTTAGGCAGCACCGTTCATCCCGGTGAGGTATTAATGCAAATTGATGCCAAAGATATTCAGCAAACTGTAAACAGCAATTCTGCTCAGATCTACTCTGCCCAGGCACAGCTTGAGCTGGCTGAGAGCAATCTAAACCGCTATCGTCAGCTCTATGAACAAGGTGCTGTGGGGCGCATGGTTTACGATCAATACATAACCGCTTATACCGTAGCAGCAGCTGGTGTACAGCAAGCTGCCGCCCAATATGAACAAGGCACTAATCAGCTGGATTACAGTCTGCTTAAGGTCGACAAGCCAGGCATCGTATCCGGCATATCTGCTGAAATCGGCCAGGTAGTCACCGCAGGACAAACCATCATTACCGTTGTGCAAGACGGCGAGCGGGAAATAGAGATCAGCGTTCCAGAGAATCGCATTGACGAGCTGCGCCAGGCACAAACCATCAAAGTGACCTTTTGGGCATTAGCTAATAAAATACTGGATGGTAAAGTAAGGGAAATTGCCCCAATAGCTGATTCGGCTACGCGCACCTTCAAAGTACGCATCAGCTTGCTGAACCCGCCGCCTGAAATAAAACTGGGTATGACTGCCGCCGTAAGCGTAGACAGCAATGTGCAGCAAGCTGTCTATATCCCACTGACTGCTGTTTACCAAGCCGGCAACACTCCGGCGGTCTGGGTAGTAACAGCTGATACACTTTCCTTACGTCCCATTCAAACAGGTAATTGGGGCAATGGAACCATTCAAGTGCTCAGCGGCCTGCAGCAAGGTGACCGTATCGTAACAGCGGGAGTACACAAGCTCAGCGAGGGACAAAAGGTAAAAGTCGGTGGTGAGTCATTGTGAGTAAGTTCAATTTAACCGAATGGTCAATGAATCATAAGCAATTTATCTATTTCTTTATTGGGCTTTTCTTCCTTGCCGGCCTCGTCTCATATAACAAGCTGGGCCGCATGGAGGACCCGAATTTTACGATTAAACAGATGGTAGTCACGGTTGCCTGGCCAGGAGCCACTGCCCGTGAAATGGAAGAACAGGTCACTGACAAAGTCGAAAAAAAGCTGCAAGATTTACCGGGGCTTGATTATTTGAAGAGTTATTCCAGCCCGGGAGTTACGGTTATTTACATCAATCTGAAGGACACGGTTCCGCAAAAAGATGTCCGTTCCAGCTGGCTGGAAGCCCGCAACATGGTCAATGACATGAAAAGTACGTTACCAGCTGGCGTTACCGACCCAATGTTTAATGACCGGTTTGATGAGGTTTATGGTGTGGTGTACGCGCTCACCAGCGATGGCTATACGTATGAAGAGATGCGCGAAAAAGCAGAAAAAATCCGTCGCATTTTGCTGAGTGTTCCCAGCGTCAAAAAAGTACAGCTATTAGGTGTACAAACCGAAAAGATTTACATTGAGATGGAAAACAGCAAACTAGCCCAGCTGGGAATTGATCCGGCCTTAATCATCTCCACCCTCCAGACGCAAAATACCCTGAGTGCCTCCGGTATGCTGGAGACGGCTACTGATAATATTTATTTACGGGTTACCGGTATGTTTGGACAGGTGGAAGATATCCGGAACATTCCCCTTGAGGCTAACGGGCGCACCTTCCGCCTAGGTGATATTGCCGGAGTAACCAGGGCTTATGCCGAACCAACCGATCCTAAATTTTTTTATAACGGCCAGCCAGCCTTAGGTATTTCCCTTGCCATGGAGCCAGGCGGCAATATTCTTACCCTGGGCGAAGATTTAGAGCAAACAATTGCTCAAATAAACCAAGAATTGCCTGCCGGTTTGGAAATTCATCAGACTGTCAACCAGCCTAAGGTAGTAAAAACCTCGATTGATGAGTTTATCAAGTCCCTGGCAGAAGCAATTATCATTGTTTTACTTGTCAGTTTTGTCAGTCTGGGCGTACGCTCCGGTATTATTGTCGCCTTATGTATTCCCCTGGTCATTGCCGCAGTGTTCACCTTTATGCACATCATGGGCATTGAACTGCAGCGAATATCCCTCGGGGCGCTCATCATTGCCTTAGGGCTGCTGGTTGATGATGCTATTATTACCATTGAGACGATGATCGTTAAGATGGAGCAAGGCTGGGACCGCTTCAATGCGGCTTGCTTCGCCTACACATCAACAGCCTATCCCCGCTTAACTGGTGAATTGATTACTTGCGCAGGCTTTATTCCTGTCGGGTTCTCCAAAGGCTCTGCCTCTGAATTCACTTCCACAATCTTCTCGGTTGTTGCCATTTCCCTGCTTACCTCCTGGATCGTGGCCAGCACAGCCACTCCTTTATTAGGGTATCTGTTCATTAAGATTAAACCGAAAACCGCAGATGCTCAGGAACATAATGTTCATGATACGAAGTTCTATCGCCTGTTTAAACAGGTTCTTATCTGGTGCCTGACTCATCGCAAAGCAGTCTTAAGCGCTACTATCGCTGCGTTTTTTGCGGCGATTGCCTTATTAGGTCTCGTCAAAAATGAGTTTTTCCCGGCCTCCACCCGTCCGGAGCTCATTGTCCAGCTGCACCTGCAGGAAGGGGCTTCGCTAAGAAACACGGAAGAAATCGCTAGCCAGGTTGCCCAAAAGCTGGATGGTAATCCTCAGATTGCTTACTACACGTATCACGTAGGTGAAGGTGCTCCCCGTTTTGTTTTAAGCTTTGAACCTACTTTCAACAAATCAAACTTTGCCGAATTCATCATTGTTGCCAAAGATGCCAAAGCACGTGACGACCTGCGTACAGAAGTGAATCAACTCTTAAACAAAGAGTTTCCCAGTGTGCAGGTACACACCAAGGTTATCCTCAATGGCCCTTCTTCCGACTATCCGGTTATGCTGCGGGTAAAGGGCTATGACATTGATAAAGTCCGTGAAATTGCCGAAAAAATGCGTACTATTATGGCTGCCCATCCTAGTGCCAAAAACGTCAATCTCAATTGGAATGAACAAAGCAAGGTTATGCATCTGGAAATTGATCAGGCTAAAGCCCGCCAGCTAGGTATCACCTCTCAAGGCCTGGCTACCGCTCTTCAAACCCAATTAT
>JAEWMQ010000085.1 GCA_023393125.1 Bacillota bacterium | reverse complement strand
ATAAAACAAACGTCTCACTTTAGGAGTGCTTAGTAGTTAGTAGCTACTAGGCATTTCTTTTTATACTTATATTATAACAATATTTCCTTAAAAATAAACCCTAAATTTAAAAGACTTATTTTTAATGGCTTTCTTACCTCTATGCAATTACAAATGATGTACCATGATATATGATACGGTTCACCTCATTAAATACGTATACTTTTTCTTTAACTCATCGATTCGCGCTTATAAGCACAAATCCTTTTTAATAAACCTAATCACTCCCAGAACATAGAAGCAAATCCCTATCCCTATAAGTACCAGATTAGAAGCTAATATACCACCACTGCCACTGATAATCTCTTCACCAGAAAATAAGCTGTATAGTGTCAGGTACTTCATCCAATCTAATTTCTCCCCCATATTAGAAAGCATCTGAATAAGATAAAAGCCTATGGGCACCCCTGCTCCTATTGCTAAATAGCCCTTAGTCTCATTGAAAAAGCAAGCTGCACAAAAGCCAATGCCACTAATGACAAAATGGATAAGAAACATATTTACATTTAGCATCAAATAAGTAGGTATATCTAGATCTCCTGGAAACATCATCTGGCTACACCCTATACCTATTACCACTGTTACACTTATGAGGAAGATGATACATACCCAAATAGCAAGCATCTGTGTCAAGATAATCTTCTTTCTAGAATTTGGCGTAGCTAATATGCTTGCCATAGAACCACTATCTATATAGTGCATAACCAATTTATTAACGAGCATAATCTCAAAAATCATAGGAATCACCAGCATAAAAAAGCCGTATAAGTAAGTCTGAATAAAAGCTGTCAGTGTTCCTGTATTGCCTGTCATACCAAAGGCTTCCATCATTCCTGGTAGCATCTCTTGATATTGTTCTAGCATCTTAGCCATTTCTGGATCAAACATATAGATGATGACTGAAGTATACATAGCAAGTACTGCTATAAAAATCACAGAAAGCTTTAACCCCGACTTCATATTACGTTTAAAAAGTGGTAGAGAAATCATGCCTCATCACCTCCATAAAAGTGTAAAAATAGCTCTTCTAAAGTCTGTACTTCTATATCTAAATCCTGCATCTTATATCTAGCTAATGCCCCTAAAAAGGGATTAATGTCCCCACCAACATTAACCTTGATTTGAACTGCATTAATAAGCTGCATCTCATACCTTTTTTCACTAGACATCTCACGATTAGCTTCTTCTGTCATAAAACGAGTAGCTTCCTTTTCGGACTCAAAGGTAACAATATAAGTCTTTCTCTTATGCATTTTTAAAGTAGCCATATCTTCTATTGAAATAAGCTTACCTTCTTTAATAATAGCTACCCGGTCACAGGTTCTTTCGATCTCCTCAAAAATATGAGAAGACATAAAAATCGTCTTTCCTTTTTGTTTTTCCTCTAATATCAGGTCTATAAAACGATTTTGCATTAATGGGTCTAAACCACTTGTGGGCTCATCTAGAATAATCACCTGTGGGTCATTCATAAAGGCACAAATGATACCCAGCTTTTGTTTCATTCCTTTAGACATCTTTTTGATTTTACCTTTTGGATCTAGTTCAAAGCGCTCCATAAGCTCTGTTATTTTGCTTCTATCTTTAATCCCTTTCATATCAGCTATAAATTCAAGCATTTCTCTGCCACTTAAATCTTCTAAAAAAGCTATTTCCCCTGCTAGATAACCTAGCTGTTCTTGCACCTTGGCTGCCTTGTCATAACAATCCATTCCATTAATAAAACAGCTGCCCTCATCAGGTCTTATAAAACCCATGAGATGTCTAATAGTAGTGGTTTTTCCCGCCCCATTAGGCCCCAGAAAACCAAATACCTCCCCTTTTCCTACCTCTATACTCACATCAAAAATACCCTTGCCATTTCCATAATCTTTCGTAAGCCCTTGTATTTCTATGACTTTGCTGCTCATCTTTTAATCCTCCTCTCTTTTGATTTTTACTTTATCAATTTTAACGTTTCATTAGCCCTACTGATTATTCTCTATAAAAAAGCTACATGTCGCTTCTTCCATTCCCACCCTCTTCATATGCTCTCATACATATCATCATGCTATCACTTACTTGTAATATTTTCCACTAATATAAATAAAAATTTAGAAGGTAAAGAAAAAAAGCGATAACCAAGTATGTGTTGGTTATCGCTACTTTTCGGTTTCTTATAATAAATTCATTGATTAAAAATCTTAAATAGCATTAGCTGCTCTGCTTATTCATGCGATATTCTTTAGGCGTCATATTCAACTTTTTACTAAACTGCCTGCAAAAATAATTAGCATCATTAAAACCCGAATCAGCTGCTATTTGAGAGATGGAAAGATTACTATTTTTTAGAAGACTACAAGCATATTGCAATCTGAGTAAAATAAGATAGTTACCTGGGGATGTATGATAGACGGTATGAAAGATTCGAGAAAAGTGTCTTGTAGACATATGAGATTTGCAGGCTAGTTCTTCTACTGTAATCATATCTTTAAAATGTGCTTCCATGTATGAAATGGAATTAGCAATGTCAATGGATTCTGTTTTATCTTGACTCTTTAAAGGTATGCAGTGCCTAGATAAGTAAACAAGGAGATAGCGGAGGTAAGAATCCATCATCTCCTTCCAGCCTTGTAGCTTTTCTGTTTGTTCAGCAAACATGTTGTCTAATAGTACTTTAATATGTTCAGTCTCACTTAGAGATAAACTTAAGTTGCTCTTAAACCAACCTGTTTCTTTTGTATTTGACCTCGTCATAAAACGTGCATGATAGCCTAAATTTTTAATATCTAAATGTAACCTATCCAGTTTGTTTGAGTCGTACATGATGCTACATACACAAAATGCATTAGTTTGTTCAAATCCATGTGTTGTATCACTTCCTATTACAAACACATCTCCTTTTTTAGTAAAATATGTTTCCTCATTAATCTTGTGAATAGCAATGCCACTTAGAACGATAACAATTTCTATATAGGTCGAATGTGTATGCATGGTTAAATCCTGAGCCTCATCGCTATAACGCACAAAAAAAACATTACCTAAACTTCTACCAAAATCATTTAAACAATATGATTTTGCCATCTGTTCCAACTCTTCTCCCCCTTGTTTAATTTGTTTTTAATTTTCTAAACATTTATTACACATTTAGTATATTGTTCTTGTACACTCAAATAAAACCCCATTTTCTTCATGACAAATACACAAAAAAATAGTGAAAAGGGGCTCTTATCGAACCCCTTTTCACTATTTTACAGCGTCTTCGCAAGCCGCTCTTAATTTAGCTTCATTTTCTTGGAATGCAACACAATCTGCATAACCATATTCATTTGCCTGAGCAATCATATCTGCAACAATCTTATTGTACTCTTCATCAGAACTTGCATAGATTGCTTTCCATGAATTTGTTTTAATACACTCAGCTACTTGATTCCATAGAACCATTAAATCATCTGGTTTAGGACTACCTGAGTAAGTTGTTCCTGGTGATAATCTATACTGTGTTTTTCCCATATACTCATCTGGAGTAGTGGATCCAGTCACGTTTCTCCAATCTGCTTCTATTTCTGATTGTGCCTCTGTAACAAAGGACTCCCACTTCTTATAATTGTAGGTCTCGCCTTTTGAATCTGGATTCAATGAATCTATTCCCCAAGTTGTATTATTTAATTGATTCATACCATCTTGGAAAGAGCCTGAGTAACCATCTGCCATTGGTGTAAGAATATCTAATCGACATGCACGGCCAAGCTCTGTAAAGTTAGTTTTACCATTATCATCATAGTACCATGTTACTCCTTTAGGACCATATTCAGAAGTCATACGTCCCTCTGGTGTAGAAAGCCAGTTAATAATAGCCATACATAACTCTGGATACTCTGTCTTTGCACCAATTGTCCAGACTCTATTGCTACCATATACATTTTGACCATAACAGATAGGTGTAGCTTCTTTAGGAACTAATGGATACATCCCTTTTCCTGCTTGTGCATGAGTGTCTGAGTTATAGAGTCCTGACCCCATCCAGTTAAAATAGTTAAAAAATGCTGTACCATTTTGGAAGTCTTCTGTCATACCATCGTATTTCTGGGTTTGAGAGTCAGGGTCAAGTAATCCTTTTTGATATAAGGTATTGTAGAACTTAAGTGCTGTAAAATAAGGACCATTTTCAACTAAGCTAGGATAGTATTTTTGTGTAGTAGGATCATAGAAACCAAATCCAAATTCATCATAACCATAGTATGCTGTCACTAAAGATTTAACGAACATTACCATATCTCCATCCCAGTCATTAAATAGAGATACCCCGTAGGTTGGTTTACCATTGTCATCCGTTGGACAAATCTTCTTCATATTTTCTAGCAGTGTCACGAAATCATCTAAGTTTTTAACCTCTGGATAACCTAATTGCTTATATAAATCCCAGCGGACATCCCATGTATAGAAGAAGTCCTGACGAGCAGTAGCATCAACAGCTACATCATGACCAAATCCATAAGTTGTACCCCCTGACAGGTTTGTATTCTTTTCAAGAGCATATGGCATATTCTCCTTAATATATGGACCATAATCCTCTAATAACCCATCTTCATTCCAATCATACAACATACCTTTATCTACCGCTTGAATATAATCGTCTTTGTCATCCCCCCAAACAACAAGATCTCCTAGATTTCCTGCCTCCATACGGGTTGCATATACACCTGCTTGCGGGTCATTAATAATATTGAGTTTAACATTAAATTTCTCTAACATGACTTGCCCAAACCAACCAATTTGTTCCCCAGAGTAGTTAGCTAGCTGGTCAAATACATCTAGCGTAACTGTTTCTTTTGGAATAATATCCGCCAATAGTGTATCATAATCATCTTTTGCTTCCTGGCTAGGGCTAACTGTAGCACTTGGACTGTCTTTCACCTCTTGTACTGTAGGTGTAGGCGTTCCGCATGCTGTTAGCGTTCCAATTAAAATACTGGATATTAAAGCTATTCTTTTCTTTGCTTTCTTCATACTTCATTCCTCCTTAAACATGATGTTATTTTAACCGTAGTGTATCTACGGAAAATACAATTTTTAACCTTTTACAGCTCCTAGCATAATGCCTTTCTCAAAATATCGCTGCATAAAGGGATATACCATTAATATAGGAATAACTGTAATCATAGAAATAGTGTATTTGATAACTTTCGCATTCATAGCCGATTCTATAACTGACTCACTCACTGCTCCTCCTGAACGCATTAGCGCTGTAAGGTTAGAGGATGCACTTAGGTAAATATATAGCCTGTGTTGCAATGTATATAATTTAGGTGCTGATTGCATGAGGATTAAAGAATCTGTAAAGGAGTTCCAGTGTCCTACTGCCCCAAATATGGCTATAGTAGCCAGGATAGGCTTACTTAATGGCCATATGATTTTTCTAAAAATAGTAAAGTGACTGGCACCATCCATGGCCGCACTTTCCGATAGTTCAACTGGAATAGACTCTATGTATGTCTTCACTAAAATGATGTTATACGGTGCAACAATTCCCGGAATAATATATGCCCAGAAAGTATTCGTTAGTCCCAGCATAGACATATTTAAAAACCAGGGAATAAGTCCAGCGTTAAAATACATGGTGATAATTAAAAACCTATACCAAAACTTTCTTCCCCACATATCTTTTTGTGTCACTAGATATCCCACAAATCCTGATGCCATTACCATTAGTACTGTCCCAATAAGGGTTCTACCTACTGAAACCATAAAGGCACTTAATAAGTCATTAACGGCTGTAAGTGCTATATAATTTTTAATATTTATCCCTTGTGGGAAGAAATTAATGAGGCCTTTTCTAACTAAATGATTATCACTAATGGTATTGATAAACAAATAGTAAAAAGGAAATATGCATGCGATAGTAAACAGGGTAAATAAACTATAGTTTAAAATGTTAAACACTACATCCCCGAACTTCCTCCCTGCCTTCTTATATCTTTTATTGGCTGTTCTAAGTTGTTTTACTTGTTCCATCATCCACACCCCCTATACTATGCTTTCGCCACGAATCATCTTAGAAATCCTGTTAGCACCAAATAGTAATGTGATACTAATAAGAGACTTCATCATTCCTACAACAGTCGTAAATGGTATCGCACTCTTTCCAACAATACCAATAGTATAGATATACAAGTCTAGTACCTGTATACTGTTCATATTAGTTGCATTCTTAAATACTAAGTATTGCTCCATACCATTACTAAGTACATTGGCTATAGACATAAGTAGTAATACACAATAGGTAGGAATTAATCCTGGCACTGTAATATACCACATCTTTTGAAATCTTCCTGCACCGTCTACTGTTGCTGCCTCATAAAGTTGTTGATCTATACCCGAGATAGCAGCTATGTAAATAATAGCGCTCCACCCTAAGCCCTTCCACATTCCCCAAGCTAACATCTTCAGCCACACATGATCTCCACTCATAAGCATATTGGTACCTTCTTGCCATATGCCCATATTCACCAGCATGCTACTAATAAATCCATCTGTAGAAAAAATACAAAATGCAATCGCATATACCAGCACCCAGCTAATAAAGTTAGGAATGGTAGTAAATATTTGTATAAAGCGCCTATACCTAATACTTTTGATTTCAGATAAGAAAATAGCAAAGACTACTGCACACCAGCTAGTGGCTATTCCAAGCCCACTCATAGCTAACGTATTTTTCAGTACCCTTACAATATCTTTTACCGTAGCTGGATTCTTGAATAGCTCTGTAAACCATTTAAATCCCACATAATTACTGCTACTAAGCGTATCTCCAGGCTTATAATCAAAAAAGGCATATCGCCAACCCCATAAAGGTAAATAACTAAATACAAAAGTTAAGATAATAAATGGTAATAGCATTAAAAATAATTTATACTTAGTCTCCATCTCATACTTATCTTCTTTTAATCCCTTAGGTAATAAAATTTGTAAGGCTATGGTTATTCCCAATATCACTAAATAGAGTACAAGGAAAGCACCGTATCCTCCTTTTTGAAATAGAGGTCCAATTTTATTGGGATTGCTCGTACTTGCAACTTGTAAATAAGCTATGTATATTCCAACTAGTCCTAATATCCCTAGTATCGCGCCCACAACAGATAACTTATTGCCAAGCCTTCTTAATTTATTATTTCCCAAAGACAGACATCCATTGGCTGCTATTCCAACAACCCCTACCCCTATTATTACAGATGAAAAATAGAGCATTTTCATTGTACTAGGATCTACCCACTCCTTTTTAAAGGCTCGCCCAAAATCAGCTACTAAACTAGAATAGGATATACTACAGGTAAATAAAGATAAATTCCTACCAATCAGTTCGCTAATTCTTGCAGGATTAATACCAGGAATAAACAAAAAAACTACCGATAGTAAAACTAGCGCTCTGAGAATCCAATAACCTTTGTCCGCAATTTCTAGGTTCTTAGTATTTGTACTATTCATGTTATCCTCCTTATCAATATGCCTTACTTCCTCAATAATCATAAGCAATTCTACTTCTATCTTAATTAAAAGCTTACTCTTCTAATAGCATATTTTCCACTAGTTTACAGACAACATATAGCACATAATAGACATCTTATTAACACGATACATTATGCACAAAGACAATATATTACTTTAAGCGAACAATGAACGTGCACAATATATATATTATTTGAATACTTTTAAAATACTTTTTGTGCATAATACAAATATGCCCCTTCTTCGCGTTTTCACATACGCAAAGAAGGGGCATATTTACTCAATTTATCTAAGCATCCCTATTTTAGTTCCATCATATCCTTATTTTTTCCTAACTGGATAACATACCTCTGTTACCCATTCTTCTGGGTTTTTAGTTTCATATGGACTTACATGGTAAATCAAAAAAGATAAACCATCAAAAACATAGTCATTATCTCTCACCCAATTAGCGACAACTTCATTAACCTCACTGACTTGGTCATAGCTTCCCTTATAAGTAGCTGATGCCATCAGTATTGGCTCTACCGTTTTAAAGACCACATTTTCAGTATTAGGATAAGTCCCTTTTACTGACTTTTGTACCTCTACATCTACATTACTTTCTTTGTACTCCACATCATGGAATATAGCTAGGGCATGACAAGAGTCCCCATCTTGCACATTAAGAGGTGCTATTTCTTCCATAAGAATTCCCCAAAGCATGCCTTCTGCCTCATAAGCTGGAATCACTTGTCTTACACTTGCTACTGTTCGTTTTGGTAACTCTTTTAAGGTAACATTATACTTCATAATTGCTTCATCCTTTCCTAATCGATTGATTGTGGTTTCAAGGAGTCTAAGCCTTCTAGTTACTTTTTCCTGTTCTTCATTTACTTCACTCTGCTTAATGATCAGATACTTTCTAAGTGCCTCTTGATCCGTATAGCTCACTAATATTTCTGCAATCGTAGCAAGGCTAAACCCCATATCCTTTAGCGCTGTAATACGATTCACAATAGGTAGCTGTGCTTCACTATAATAACGATAGCCTGTGAAATCATCTATCATCTCCGGCATCAAAAGTCCTATCTCATCATAGTGCCTAAGCATACGAATACTAATCATTGATAACTTTGAAAACTCCCCAATTCTTAACATTTATTTTTACCTCACATATATGTGTTTTTTGAGCTCAATATGAGTATAAAGTGTACCACAGTGTAAGAGTCAACACTAAATTAAACTTTATTATTTACATCACTCTCATCATGCCTTTAAATCTAAAAACTTTTTAAAACCAGTTACGTTATCACATCTATATCCAAGCTTGCCATACATTTTATGAGCTACTTCCCGACTATTCCTTGAAACTAAGTAGATATATCTACACTCACGTTGGCAAGCAATTTCTTCTATATGTTTAAATAAGTTCTTAGCTACTCCGCCACCTCGATATGCTTCAAGAACTATGACATTTTCTATTGTCATAAAAGCCCTATATTTACCTGCCAAATCATGACACACTATTCCCATTAGTGTACCTACTATTTTTCCATCCATTTCTGCCCCTAACAAGTAGTAATCTTCATTTTTATCTAATAGAGAGAAGGTCTTTTCCATTACCTCCATATTTCCCTCTTCTTCACACAATACTGTATAAAGGTCGTACAAGTCAGGTAAATCTGTTATTTTTATTTTCCTTATAACCACAACGCTACCCCCTCTATATTTCATTCACGTTTTCTCTTCATTCACAATAACATATAAAACTTCTTAGTAGTTTATTCTTGTAAAGTAGTAGCTATGTAGGGAGACTAGTGGACTTGCTGGAAGATGCATTGTAACGAGGCTTAGCATTTCTTAACCAAAGATTTTCTCAGGTTCCTCTTCACTAATAATAACGTATAACGTTTCTTAGTAGACTGTTTTGGCAAAGTAGTAGCCAAGGCAAGAGAGGATGAGGATTGGTGTAGGGTGCCTTGGAGGTGAGCTTAGCAGTTCTTAGCGAAGGAGCCCTTATGGGTTTTAGGCTGAGTGTTTGAGCGATAGCGAGTTTTCAGCCGTTCATAAGGGCTACGAGTTTAGAACTGCTTAGCAAACCGAGACAGCAGCCGGAACCAATCATCATCCTCGGATGACTTGGCGGTACCTTGCTTTACACGTTATTACCCAACTTTATTGTCCAAATTCTCCGCAATTCTCTTTAACGCCTCTAAATAAATCTCTCCTAAATGAGTAAGCGTCGTATCTTTATGTATAATAGTTCCCACACAAATCTTCTCATCTGCTTCCAAAGGAACAGACACAATATCTCCTCCATGAAGATACTCAGGAAATACACCTGTTGAAACAGTATAAGCGTTAACACCTATCATCATATTAACGACTGCTGCCCTATCGCTTACTTTAATGCTCTTTTTCACACTACGGGTGCTTAATACTTCCTCTGAGAAGTAAAAAGAATTTTGCTCACCCTGTTCAAAGGATATGCAAGGATAATCTTCTATTTCTTCTAGGGTAATGATTTTATTCTGAGCTAATGGATGATGCTTATATAAAAATACATGAGGCCTTGCTGTAAAAAGTTCGGTAAAAACTAAGTTACTTTCCTTTAACAGTTTCCCAATAACAGTAGCATTGAAATCCGATAAGTAAATCAGTCCAATCTCACTTCTAAGGTTTTTCACATCATCAATTACCTCATAGGTCTTCGTTTCCCTAAAGGTAAATTCATACTCTTCCCCACCAAACTCCTTGATTAAATCTACAAAAGCATTAGCCGCAAAAAGGTAATGATGAGTAGATACAGAAAAGCGCTGTTTAGCTGGCATACCACTTAAATACTTCTGTTCTAATAGCTCTGATTGCTGCAGTACTTGCCTAGCATAACCTAAAAACTCTGCTCCCTCCGTAGAAGTTTGAATTCCTCTATTAGTCCTTATAAAAATCGTAATCTTAAGTTCTTTTTCTAAATCTTTAATGGCATTAGATAAGCTTGGCTGTGAAATAAATAAATATTTAGCAGCCTCATTAATAGAACCTCTATCCGCTATAGCCACTGCATATTTTAATTGTTGTAATGTCAAGAACTGTCCCTCCTTATACGCTTTCATTCTTTTAATCTCATTATACTCTTAATCAGGTAAAAATAAATTTTTGTGCATAAAATAAAAGTTTTTATATTATTAAAACACTTTTATTAATGCACTTTATTTTTATATGTTTATTCAATTCAAACTCTAGTATATAATATAATTGTCGATATAAGTAATATAAGAGAATCTTACCAATATGATTTTCATATTTTCAAAATATTATTTTACGATATCAATCTATAAAAACATACTAACAAGGGGGTACTTATGCTATTTAATCAATCACTTAAATTGTTTAATTCAAAGAAAACTACTGTTAACCCTGCTACAAGCCCTGATACGGAATACGTAATAAGTGCTTTAAATGAAGCACTTCAAGGTAACTATGTTCCTATTGAACTAGCGGAACTTCAAGATCCTGAGGTAGGTATTTTATATAATCAATTATTAGACAAGCTTATTACGGGTAATAATGCTCACACTATGAAGCTTAACGAAAGTATGACCATAGTCGGTAATGCTACTATCGTTAAACAGATGCTAGAGTCTGTAGCTTCTCAGGTAACTTCCTTAGATCAAATGAAACTAACTAGCCAAAGCTTAGGTGAAGCTATTAATCACATATCTAATGTAGTTCAAGACGCTATCAACTATGTAGATCATGCCATTGAAGCTTCTAACACAAGTGTCAATAATATGAATAGTAGTATTGCTATTGTTAGCCAATCCTTTCAAGATATAAATGCCATTAATGACATGGTTCAAGCCTTTAAGGTCAACACTGCAAAAATCAATGAAATTATTGATATTGTAAAAAACATTGCTGGGCAAACTAATTTACTTTCTTTAAATGCATCTATTGAAGCTGCTAGAGCAGGAGAAGCAGGGAGAGGCTTTGGTGTTGTTGCCACTGAAGTTAAAAACCTAGCAGAAAGTACGAAAAAGTCTACTGAGGATATTGCTAACTACATTGCACAGCTCCAAAAAGACATCGACCAACTAGTTGTTACTATTGATCATACCTCTGACCAAATTAAAAAAGGTAATTCTGGCGTTCAACAATCTATTCATGATGTTGGCCAGGTTCATACTTATTTGCAAACTGTAGGAGACCAAATTACCCAAATTGCAGATCAAGTTACTAAGCAAAATAAAGCTACAAATCAGTTCTCCTTATCTATTGATGAGCTTTCTGAGCAATCTAACCTCTTAAGTAATCACTGTATTGGTGTAGGAGAGCTCATGTTTAAAGTTAGCCGAAATGTAGATGGTGTTAGAGGTAAAATAGCTCGCTTTAATAGCCACCTATCAACAGAAGAATGGATTGATATCTTTAAAACAGACCATCTAGTTTATACTTGGAGACTCTTTAATCACATTTATCATTTTGAAGACCTTAAGCTCAAAAACGTTAATGACCCTAATTCATGTAAACTCGGAAACTGGTATAACTCTATTACAGATCCTAAAATCATTAATCACCCAACATTTAAGGCCGTTAAGACTTATCACGAAAGACTTCACGAAAAAGGTGTTGCTTGTTTCAATGCAGTAGCGAATCATGACACTGCCCTAGCCTTACAGCTCTTCGATGAATGTACGCCTTTACTTAATGAACTCACTACTAACTTAGATAATCTAAAAAAACTATTTACATAATATGATTACTTATTTACTAGCAAAGGACTATTTTCCAAGCCGTATAAGGTTTGAAAAATAGTCCTTTTTACTTAAATACCTCTTCTAATCTTAGCAAAATATTAAGCTGAGACTTTTGAATAGCTTCTGCATACATATCACTAATTGCTGTAATAACATCCGGCTTAACAGTAAGTATGATAACAACACCTACTATAATAATAATGCCTATCCATATAAATTCATTCCATCTTACTTCTGTAATCTTCCCTAGGGCACCTACTACTTCAGGAAGCAGTTGGTTAAGTCCCCATCCTAATAAGAAAAATAGTAACGTAATCATAAATACTTTTGTCACTACTTCCCAAAAGTTTGTAGCTCCTACTCCGCCTATTAATCCATTAAAATTCACGCTTTTATTAGTTGTATCACAATCTAAACTAAAAGAAAAAGCACCTAGCCTAGAAAATAAACCTGCACTTAAGCTTAAAACAGTAGCCATTACCAATGACTCTCCAAAACCTTGATTAAAGCCAACATTCCTATCTTTCCAGTGCTTAAAGCTACTTAAAAGCACAAGACCTAAGACTAAAAGTACTAAAATGAGAAAATAGCTCCCTATGGGATTATCTAAATAGGAGACATTTTTCTTGAAGGAAGCCTCCATTGTAAAGATCTCCATCTTTAATTCAAGCAAGGTATTAGCATCTACTGAATAGGACATAAACGGTATATGACCCGTTAATAAACCACAAAGTAGCATCCCTGCTAAGAAACAAAAAGTTTCACTAAAGAAACGTATTTGAGAAAAGCTCATAGGCATATAAGCACCGTTAAATACTATTTTACAAGAAATAATAAATGCTAATATGACTATAGCTATGCCTATCATCTTTCCTATGTAAATAAGTGTAGGGCCTAACTGATGATACTTTTTAAATCTAAGCTGTTTTCTTCCAAAGAAGGTCAACGCAAAAAATGTTATAGTAGAACTCATCCCCCATAGCCGTAAAGAATTCACAGTTGAAACTAACCTTAAAGAAGGCCTAGCTACAAAAGTTACATACTCATCATATAACAAATGTAGTTTAGAGTCTTTTATAAAGCTAGTTAACCCTTCTCCTTTAATAGTAAGCTGTTTATTTAGTAATAAGCAGACTCCTATGACTACTAACCCATTAATCATAGCTATAGCTATATTACTATACATATCCCTTGTGGTTTTAGTAATCGCAAAACGTAGCTTTTCAGAAATCCATAAGATGAAAATTGTAATACCTATAAAGAATAAAGGTGGCATTACCGTAAAACGATATTCATCCATCTTATTAAAAATAAGATACACTTGATTTTCTCCGCCATAGAGCATACTATATGCCAATAATAGCGGATTGACTATGGTTTCTTGTAGCTTATCATCAGCTCCAGACTTCTCAAGCCAACGTACTAATCTTTGAATAACACCTGAATTTTTTAAGTATATAGCTAGTATGCTACTTACACCCATACTTAGCACTAGTGCTATACTCGAAAAAAGACAGGCTTCCTTGATCCAGCCCTTTCGCCCTTGTTTAATTCTCGTCATAATACTCTGCTGGGTTTGTTGAAGTTCTTCTACCATTTCTACTAACTCAGGCTTTTTTTCAATTTGTTCCTCTACTTTACTTTGTATTTCTTCTATTAGATCTCTTTCTTTATGCTTCCCCTTTAACTCTTCCCCTTGTACATCCTCTTGCATAATCTCTTCATCTTTCTGTATAAGCATCTAATCCCCCCTATGATTTGTAGCTTATGACAATCTCTATTTCAAGTATTGTATATATCGACACTCTATTTCAAAGATTCAATATATAGCATCTCCTATTATATAACATTATACCCTAAAATTATAGGGCAAAATAAAAATGGGGCTATAAAGCTAACATCTTTCGTCAGCTTTATAGCCCCACCTATTTATTTATTGATTACAACTAAATTTTACATATTCATTAAGTGCCTTATGTAAAACATTGCCACTTTCATTATTCATATTAATGTAGATATGACTTTTTTTAATAACTGATATAGCTCCTTCTACTTCACTCTTTTCCCTCATGCTATACAATCTCTTCTCAATAACACCATTCTCATACATCGTATCTGATAAATGACTTATTCCCTTAATATAACTCTCAATGGTTTTTCCAGGAATAGATTTCCCCGTTTTTACTACCTTTTCATTTTGTAACCATCTTCTAAAAGCCTCTTTTCTATTCATAAGAACCTCCTTTATCAAAGTAATCACTCTTACTTTAATGTATTCGGTCCAAGCCATTTCTAGCACTTTTTTTAGTTTGACTTTCATTTTTTATAAGTCTTTTATAAGCTTTTATAGCTAGCTTTAACTCCTGCCTAGTAGGAGCTTCATGACCAAAGGTACTTTTTTCAAATAACGCTACGACCCTCTCTATATCAATACCTTCATTTGCCATACGTTTTCCATACTGATTAATGGTTTCCTTTTCTTCCTTTGGAAAACCTTTTTGTTCTAGATAAAGTAAAGTCTTTCTCATGAGGCTTTCTATACCCCACTTAGTAGGTTTTAGATGAAGTAATATAAGCCAGTAAACTTTCCTTATTTCTTCTAAAAATCTAAAGAAGAGAAAAATACCAAGTCCTAATATAACGATTCCTAGACCCACCTGCCTATAATCCGTTTCAAGCACTTCTTCTCTTTCTACAGTCTCTAAATCTTCCCTTGCGGCTTCAGGTGTAGGATCAAATAACATCCAACCATAAGCTGGGATATATATTTCTACAAAAGCATGCGCATCCTTTTCTCTAACAATATAAGTGTTAGTTGTGCCAGCTTTCCTCTGCGACACTAAGTAGCCTGTTACATATCTAGCAGGTATTTCTATTGAACGGCACATCAGTACCATACTACTTGCAAAATCTTGGCAAACGCCTTGTTTCTGATTAAACAAGAAGTCATATACATCGTCTCCATGCTCATTTGGCTTACTTTGGAGATTATAAATATAGTTCTCTTTTAAATAGTTGCAAATCGCTTCAGCTTGGCCCCAATCAGATACTTCCCCTTTGATTACCTGCTTAGTTAAGCCATAGATGGGGCTCTTTATATCATCTGGTATCTGTAAATAGTTGTCCCTCGCCTTTTGATACTGAATCATTGGTGTATAAGTTTTAAGAAGCTTTGGAATAAGTTCTGGATTATAAAGCCCTTGTCTTCTATACTCTTTCATCTCCTTATCAAGCCACAAAAAGCGTTTATGACTTAACCCCTTTAAAAAAGTATACTCTCTACTTCCCATCTTAGGTGTGCGGTCATAATAACTTACTTGATACCATGTGGGTTCAATAAGCCGATTACTATGCAAATAAATATTTTCTAAGTTGCCATAATAGTAAATTCTAGTAGCTAAGCTATCTTTAATCTCATAAAAACCATTGATAGTAAAATAGTTAATCTTATTAATAGGATTTTGATTAATGATATACTGCTTCTTCATAGTAATAGAACTTTCTCTATTTAAAATCTCCTTATACTCAGTAAAAAGCTCCGGATTTTGTCTTCTAATCCATGCCATTTCATTTAAAATAGTAGTTGTTTGACTGTACTCAGCTTCTAAATATGCTGGTTTAAAATCTATATAGCTCTCATAAGAATCCTCTCCTACTTCAAGCTCCCAAGTATTATTAATATAATTTTTATAGGCTAATTCTCTAAGATGAATAGGTTCATTAGTATCTACTTCAAATAAGATAGCATCTGATAATACTAAATCCTTAGTCAGCTCAGACTTAACAGGTAAATTATCCTTTAGCCCCCCTTTAGTACCCAGGTTAACGGTTAAACTCTTTAACCATCTGGTTCCTGGTAACTCTTGCACTCTCGGCATATTCGTGCCTACTGCCCAAAGTATTAGAACTATGAAGGTAAAGGTGAATAAATACGGCCTTGGCTCAAACATATAACGAATCTTATATACCTTTTGCTCGGCTTTCCTCATTAATACCATGATTATTAAAATAGCTGCACCTGTAATAAGACTAGCTGTTTTTATAAACTGACTAAAACCAACTCTAGTATGGACAATCAATAAAATTGATAAAACAAGTATCCACTCCGGCGGTAACCATTTATCTATTTGACTTCTTATCATTTTACTAAAAGGCTTCCTATATAAAATCATCGTCACTAAAGAATAATGCATACAAATATAAGTGGCTATCTCAAACTCTATAATCGTTTGTTTGTTCTGAGCCGGCTGTAAAAGCCAGTATAAATAATTAACCTTTTCTGTGTAAGCAGCCTGACTTATCAAGTAAAAGACTAGAGTAAATAAAACGACTGTGACACTTTGAAAAAGAGGGAAAATATAACCTTTTTGCTCATCATCTGTAGTAGCCGCAGTAATAACCTGCTCACAAAGGCTTATGAGTAGACCTTGAACCAATATTAACAGGGTTACTCCAAGCAGTAGATTGAATCCCCAATAAAGGCTCATGCTTAAAACCACTATTAAACTTACTAAGCCTAGGCCTAGCCATCTTGTAAAAATAGGTTTACTCATCTTATCCCCCTTTCTATAATTGCTTTAATCTATAACGCTCCGTTACCGTCCATGCTTTCACATCCAAAGTCTTAGCCTGATTAACTGGTTCATTTATATAGATGAGATTAATCTCCTCTAACTTCCTATGCCATTTTTCTAAATAATAAAGTAAGTCTTCATCTACACTTTCGGTAATCACTAACTTAAAGCCCGGTTGTGTTTGTATACTCTTTAAAAAGGCTTTCAATGCTCCTCTATAGGTTCTATCCTTTGCTGATGCTATATTTTCATAATTTGCTAGCTTTTCTCTAAGGTATTGAAGCTCCCTAGCCGATTTCAAGGAAGTTTTAATCCAATTTTCTTCTTGATAATACATAAAACTCACTTGATGTCCTTTAGTGATTAACTCATTGCACAAAGACAAGCTGGTGGTTATACTTTTATCTTGTATTTCATAGCGCTGCTCTTCTTCTATAGCACTTCCTATAGGATTTAAAATAAGAGTGACACTTTCTCCTTTTTGCTCTCTGGCTTCTCTTTGCCTTACTAAAAGCTGGTCCTTCTGAGCAAAGATTTTCCAATGAATAAGCCTCGGAGAGTCCCCCTCTTTATATGCTGTAAGGTCTTCTACTACTTCTTCTGCACTTATTTGATGATGACTTTGACTCCTTCTATAACCTTCTTCTATTCCTTCATTTAGGAATTCAGCTATTTCTAAACCCTCTCTAATCTCTGGTAGTACTTTAACCTTTGGGCAATTGGGCAAAGCTAAATCCTTCTTGTACAAACCTAAATAATCTTGTAAAAAAATATGCTTAAGACCTACTGTCTGCTTGCCACTAAGTTTGGCTTCATAAACTAATACGACTTCCTTTACACCTAATCCCCCTAGAAATAGACAGTAATTTTGCTTTTCTTTAAGAGCTAGTCTATACCCATCCAAAGGTGCAAGGTGTAAGCGTGGTATAGGCCAAAGGCTATTATTTTTAACCTGAATAGTTACCTCTAACTGCTGCCTCTTTGGAACCTTATTAGAAATAGTCACTATGGTTATTTCCGT
This sequence comes from Bacillota bacterium, assembly GCA_023393125.1. GTDB lineage: Bacteria > Bacillota > Clostridia > Lachnospirales > Cellulosilyticaceae > Cellulosilyticum. The sequence goes on along the minus strand of JAEWMQ010000085.1, from coordinate 10,927 downwards.
ATTTTTACTTAGCAAAAAGAAATGCAAGGTATCTAGTAAAAAGGTTATAAGAAGCAAACAAAAAAGGTCAATGGTTATACGATCTGGCCTTGTATATGCTAACACTCCTAATACTAGTACAATTAAAATAAAAGGGACATTAATCGTGCTTTCTTGAGCTAACTTAAATCTTTTAAACATGGAAGACAGGTGGTGTTACTCGCTCAAGTGCATCTTTTAAAATATCACTAATGTGTGTATTTTTCCATTCCGCCTGAGCTTTTAATACTAGACGATGTCCAACAACAGCTCTTAATACTTGTTGCACATCATCTGGTGTAGCATAAGTACGTCCCCTTACCATAGCTGCACCTCTTGTAGCTTTTAATAAAGCAATAGTCCCTCTTGGACTTATGCCTACTTCTACTAGTTCATGATGACTAATCGCCTCTGCTAAATCTAATAAATAAGCTTTTACCTCTTTAGTTACTATAACTTCCCCTACCTTTTTCTTGGTAGCTTCTAACTCTTCTAAGCTCACTACTTGCGTTAAAGTTTTGAGTGGTTCAGCGCCTTCGGACTGCTCTAATATTTCTTCCCATTCAGTTCTAGATGGATAGTCTAAATGAAGTTTCATAAAGAAACGGTCCATCTGAGCTTCTGGAAGTGGATATGTACCTTGACTTTCAATGGTATTTTGAGTCGCTATTACCATAAAGGGACTAGGTAGCTGCCTAGTAATTCCTTCTACCGTTACTTGCCTTTCCTCCATAGCTTCAAGAAGACTGGATTGTACCCTTGGTGAGGCTCTATTAATCTCATCAGCTAATAAAAAGTGACATAACACTGCCCCTTCTTTATACTCTAATGCTCCTGTTTCCTTATTATAAATACAAAAGCCTGTTACATCTGAAGGGAGGACATCTGGCGTAAATTGTACTCTTTTAAAACTCCCCTCTACACTCCTAGATAAAGCTATAGCAAGCTTAGTCTTTCCAAGTCCTGGTGCACCTTCTAATAAAATATGCCCTTCACTTAAAAGGCAAATCATCATTTGTTCAATGATATCATCTTTACCAATAATCACTTTTTTGACATTGCTTATAATTCGCTCAATGATGTTTTCCATGGCATCCTCCTATGCTATTTTTATAGATTGATTTACAAGATCACCTCTATACAAAAATTTCTTTTATATGGATAACTAACGGCTTAAAAATACCCGTCTTTATACAATCAAATAATTAATTTTATTATAGCATATAGATTATATGTGTTTAGTATTTTCTAATTAATTATACTTTTTCTCTTCTAAATAACAATCTAAAAGAGCTATTCAAAAACATTAGTCTTTGAATAGCTCTTTTTAATCACTTTTTCTATAGCTCTAGCACAGTATCTTTCTCTATTAGATACATAGCATCTTTTACTTTAATTTGAATACTTTCAGTAGTAAAGACCTCTAAAATAGTCTTGTCTTTTTGCATCTTCACTTTAATCTTAGCTCCTTTGTGGAGGAAGGTGAAGCTTAAGCCATCCCACTTAGCTGGCAGTTTAGGTTCTAAACTAATATGATCTTTTTTAATTCTAAGCCCTGCAAAACCATAAACGATAGCCATCCAAGTCCCACCCATATTAGCAATATGCACACCATCTTTAGTATTATTGTGTGTATTATCAAGGTCTAATCTGGCTGTTTCAATAAAGTATTCATAAGCTTTATCTTCATAGCCTATTTTAGAGGCAATAATACTATAAATCGCACAAGATAAAGAGGAGTCATGAGTCGTAATCTTTTCATAGTAGTCATAAGACTTTTTAATCGTCTCTAAATCTACATCGTCTTCTAATAAGAAGTGTGATAAAACCACATCTGCTTGCTTAAGTACTTGGTAACGGTAAATAGTAAGTGGGTGATAGTGAAGTAATAATGGATAATTTTCTTTTGGCGTATTTTCAAAATCCCATACAGCCTTTGATAAGAAACTATCATCTTGCGCACAAATGCCTCTTTCCTCATCATAAGGTAAGTACATATTTTCACTCGCTCTTTCAAAACTATCTAGTTCCTCTTGTGTTAAGCCGATTTTTTTACAGATTGCCTTTAATGCTTCTGGATCTGTTTCTTCTAATTCTTTAACCCATTTACCAACCGTACTTAAATTGTATTTAGCTAATTTATTCGTATAATAGTTATTATTTACAATCGCTGTGTATTCATCTGGACCTGTTACAGCATCTATTCTAAAGACTCCATTTTGGAAATGGCCAATCTCTAGCCAGATTCTCGCTGTTTCGCAAATAACTTCTAAACCAAACTCTTTGATAAAGGTCTGATCTCCGGTTGCTAAATAATACTGGATATAGGTATAAGCAATATCACCATTAATATGGTACTGAGCTGTACCTGCTGGGAAGTACGCTGAACACTCTTTCCCTGTAATCGTCCTCCAAGCATAAGCTGCCCCTTTGCGGTGGCCAAGTTCTTTAGCTCTTGCTCTAGCTTCATCTAAGATATGATAACGGTATCTTAAAAGTTGTTTTGCAATCTCTGGATTACAAAGAGTAAAGAAAGGCATGACATAAATCTCTGTATCCCAGAAATAATGTCCTTCATATCCTTCTCCGCTTAAACCTTTTGCCCCAATATTACTTACTTGGTCTTTTCCAACACCTTGTAATAGCTGATAAATATTAAATCTTAAGCCTTGCTGAAGTGCTTCATCTCCTAAAATCTCAATGTCTGCTACTTCCCAGAAAGTTTGCATATAAGCTTTTTGAGCTTCTTTAATAGCCTCAAAATCTTGCTCACTTACTTCTTTTGCTAATTTCATACCTTCTACACTTGGCTCACTATGTCTTCTTGTATCGGTATATACATTATACTTTGTAAATTCAATGGTAGCATTACCTTTACCAAATGTATATTTTGCTGCAACAGATTTCTCAGCCACATTTACTTCAACTCCTGCCTCACAGCTTGTTCTATGAGCTGTAGTAAGAGCCACTTGTAACTTAGAAACTTTAGTTTCACCCACTACTTGTAAAACCTGATTTTCCTCTGCTACCTTTACAATATTTAAAATCTGAGCATGTGAAGCGCCTACCCTTGGGTCATTAGGATTTGTATAGTTTTCTACATTTCCATCTATAACAGATTCAATAATGACCTCTTCATCAAAGTTGATTTTTTCTATACGGTAATGAATAGCAAATAGCTCAAGGGTTGCAAAAGAAGCCAGACGTGTAATGTCGATTTTAACTTCTTTACCCTTTGGCGAAACCCAGTGGATTTGTCTTGTGTAGTAACCTTCTTTTAGATTCACAAAACGTTTTAAGGACTTAAGTTCTCCTTCAAATAGATTAACTCTTTCCTCACCAATCGTTACAAATACTGTTTGCCCATCCATGACATTCACAATTTTTTGTAAGGTTTCAGGAAAACCAAAGGCTTTTTCACCATAAGTAATCGTTGCTTCTTCATAAAATGCATTGATATAGCTTCCTCTTATACTTACCTTATCAGAAGGATACCCTTCTTCAAAGTTCCCTCTGATTCCTATATAACCATTTGCAACATTAAAAAGGCTTTCGTTTTTAAGTAAACTAGCTTGGTCAATTTGATTCTCTTCTACAATCCATGCTTTAGTCATTTTGTTACACCTCTTTACTTCTATTTAAAAGTGTCTATTGTAACTTGATCAAGCCCTGCTACAACTATCTTTGCATTTGGTAAATTCTCTTGTTCACCAATTCCAATGCATCCCATGCCCGCAATATGCGCTGCCTCTATACCTGCTACTGAGTCTTCAAAAACAATACATTTACTTGGCTCAACCCCTAGTCTTTGTGCTCCAAGTACAAAGACTTCTGGGTCTGGTTTTGCTTTAGTTACATGATTACCATCTACAATCGTATCAAAATACTTAACGATTCCTGTACGTTCTAATATTGGAAGTGCATTTTTACTTGCTGAACCAAGCGCTACTTTAATCCCGTTTTCTTTAAGAGTCACAAGTAAATCTTTTGCGCCACTTAATAATTCACTTTCATCAAGTTCCCCTATAGATTCTACGTACCATTCATTTTTAAGGTTAGCTAATCTCTCACGTTCTTCCTGGCTCATGTCTTCTTTACCCGCAAGCTTACACATGATATCCATACATGCCATACGGCTTACACCTTTGAAATCTTCATTTTGTTCTTCAGTAAAATCTATGCCTAATTCTTTACCTAGTCTTTTCCATGCTAAGTAATGATATTTTGCTGTATCTACAATTACACCATCTAAATCAAATATCGCTAAATCATATTTATTAGTCATCTTGTCACCCTTTATCTAGTTATGTTTAGTCCGTCTTGTAATGTCACTTCTTCACCTTTTACAAACACCGTTACCGCTTCTTCACCTAAGTTTGTAAGGGTGATTTCTTCTTTTTCTATCTTAGCTTTTAAAGTCTGACCTTTATAAATCATGTTAAAGGTAATACCTTCGATTTCTTCTGGTAGTCTTGGATTAAAGTGAAGATTCGTTCCAATCATTCTAAGCCCTGCAAATCCATTAACGATGCACTGCCAAATACCACCGTAAGATGCAGCATGAACACCAGCATCGCAGGCTTTCATATCTTGTCCAAGGTCTATAGCGGTTGCTTTTTTAAATAATTCATAGCTATAGGCTGTATTACCAATATCATTTGCAAGTATACAGTGAGTACTAAAGCTTAAAGATGAATCATGTAAACAGTAAGGTTCATAATAGTTGAAGTTAGCTGCTTTTATTTCATTACTCCATTTCTCCCCAAAGAGTAAGAAGAGCACCATAATGTCTGCTTGTTTAGATACCTTAAATTTACTAATTTGATCTAAGTTATAGTCTTTTAAGATACCCATTACATTATTTCTATATTTAGTAAGGTCTATTTCTTCAAGTGTTCTATATGTTGTATCTTGATCAATGATTAAGTCTTCACTTGGTACTGGAATGTACACTTTGCTTGCACGCTCTGCAATAGTTGTCATCATCTCATCTGTTAATCCTATTTTTTCAGTAAGACGTGCGCAAACTTCTGGTCTATTAGCTTTAATATCGTTATAGCATTTTACTGCATAATCCATATTCCATTTAGCAAGATAATTCGTATAAGCATTATCATCTATGTGCTCTGTGTACTCATCTGGTCCAATAACATTGGTGATATGAAGTAAATCATCCTTCTCGGAAGTTTCAAGTCTTGAGCTCCAGAAACGTGCTGTTTCAAGGAGGATTTCATAACCATAGTTGTCCATAAACTCTTGGTCACCTGTAAAGTTAAAGTAGCTATAAACACCAAAGGCAACATCACTTGTGATATGAATTTCAATAAAGCCTGTTTTAATACGTTCTCTTTCCCCTGTGTAAACGTCCATACCACCATAAATAGGTGTTACTTCTCCGTCTTCCGGGTTAGCTGCTTCCCAAGGGAACATAGCTCCTTCAAAACCATTTTCCTTAGCTTTTTTTCTTGCCCCTTCTAAGCCATGATAGCGATATTCAATAAGACTTTTAGCCACTTCTGGGTTTTGTACAATGTATCTTGGTAAAAGGAATACTTCTGTATCCCAGAAAGCATGTCCTTTATAGCCTTCACCTGATAAGCCTTTTGCACCTATATTCATACGTGGGTCATGAGCTGGTGTCATAGCAAATAGATGATACATAGCATAATTAATAGCTAATTGGTCAAATTCATTTTTAGAGCGAATAGTAATAGCATCTCTAGACCAAAGTTTAGCATCTAAAGCTGCAATACTTTGTCTTAGAAGTGCCTCATAGCCTTCTTCCATGATGTCTTTTAAGATAAGATAACTCTTTTCATTATCTTCGCAAGCTACATTTTTATTATCAATAGAAGTGTAGTATGTAATATACTTCTCTACTGCTATGGTACTTCCTACTGAAATATCAAAGCTATATTTCTGGAAAGCTTCTCTTCTATTCATTAAAGGCTGTGGCAAAGTGTGATCTTCTACACCATCTAAAAAGATGCGGTGAGCTGCATTAATAAAGAAGTCAATCTTTGACTGAGTGGTAGTTAATTTTGTAAAGATAAATCGTTTCTCAAAAAATCTTCTTGTATCATCAATGAAATGCGCTTCACCTGAGTTAGTAGTCTTGCTATCAATACCAGAGATAATCACAATGTGAGCATCTTTTTTAAGTGGTGTTATTTTTACTCTTTGCGCCGCTAAATGTAAATTGTCTGCTGATACAAAGCGTGTAAACTCAAAATTAATGAGGTTATCTTTTGTTTGATATTTAAACGTTCTTGTTAATTCACCTGTTTTAAGGTTAAGTGTTTTATCATAATCTATGACATTATCTTCTGTTAAAAAGAACCTTTTGCCATCAATAATGATTTCCATAGAAAAGGTGTCTGCTGTATTAGGAAGTTCTGTTGGTTCATATCCAGGTCCTTTATTAAAAGTACCTGCAATAAAGGTGTTTGCTGTTTTTTTAGGATAATTTTCTTCCGCAGCCCCTCTAATGCACATGTAACCATTCCCTTGGCACATGATCGTTTCTGTTTTACCTAAGTTGTATTCATCAAAACAGTCTTCTGTTATAAGAAAGTTTTGATACTCTCCAGTTCCTTTGTTGTATAGTATCATGGCGTCTCTCCGTCCCCTTATTGTATGTCAAATGTATAATCAGCTCTATCTTTCTCTACCTCAATAGTTACTTTGCCTTCTCTTACTTTATAAGTAATGTTGTAGTGACATTCTCCTACAAGTAAGTTATTAAGCGTAATATCTGTAAGTGTCTCTGGTAAGTTAGGCTTAATGGTAATGTGCTTATTTGGTGCATCTACTTCAATTCCTAGAATATACCTTACAAATACATGGTGAATGCCATAGCCTGACCAGAACTGCATAAAGCATCCCTGATTATCATTTGGTAAGATTTCACTAATAGCAGTTGGCATTCCTAATGTGACACAATCTGTTAATTTTTTAAGTAATGCATACCCTCTATTGGCATCTTTATTTCTAGCAAACACTTCAGCCATATAACCTGTATTAATGGACATGGATTTATTAATACTATATAAATCATCAGCTGGGTCATTTGCATCATCACACATGCAGCCTAGTTTCATACCTGATGCATTATAGAAATTAGGTTTTTTCATTTCCGCTAAACCTTCTTCTAACATTTCTTCTGTCATGAAATGTTCTGTATAAGGTAATACTGTAATCCAGTTTTTAAGCACTACAGGAATTAATTCATCTTGCCCACATTCTTTTGCAAGTAGCTTATCAAAATAAACTTTTAAAGCTTCATGTTGTGTTTTGGTATTCTTAACAGAGTTAATAAGGATATCCTTACTTGCCATAATTTCATCTTTTGTGCAAATAATATCTGCGAAGAATCCATCTTCCTTGCTATAGAATTTTTCTACAATCTCTTTTGCCCCAGCTTCTGCTTTTTGTTTATAAACTGCCGCTAAGTCTTCTTCTCCAAAGATTTTAGCCATCTTTTCAAGGGTTTCATAAGCCTTATATGTCCATATAGCGATATCAATAAGTCGCCCATCTATACCATCAATTTCAATAATGCCTGCCCCCTTTGGACAAATAATGCCATCAGCAGCTTTGCTCTCTACCCATTCCATACCTTTTTTACAGAAGTCGTACATTTCCTCTAAGAAAGCCCTATCTCCTGTCCAAGTATAAGCTTCATAAACAGCTGTAATGAATTGTGGTGTTTCTTGAAGATTACCTTTGTTATAAACGTAACCAAAAGGTGATATCTCGTGCATCACACGTCCGTTACCATTATTACATTCGTAAGAGATTTGCTTAAGAAGTCTTAAACTTTGAAGGGTCATTTGATGCTGTCCTACTGCTAATGTCCCATTAATACCATAAGTAGTATCACAACCAAAGAACCAAGGATAATCAGGAAAACCTGCTGTATAACCTTCTCCAATGCCTTCAATATTTTGAATAAGCATGTCGTAGTTGATTTTAAGTGCATTAAAAGCAGCATCAAAAGCTTCATCATTTGTTTTAAGCTCTGACTTACCAAATATTTGCTTTAATTTTTCTCTTTTATTTTCAAGTAAAACATGAAGCTGACTAAGCAGTTCTTGATGCTTTGCTACTAAAGCTTCTTCACTTTCATTATTAGAAATCATAAGAAACTCGATTTCCTCATTAGTGATATTTTCAAAAGTTAAGGTAGCTAATAAATGATCTCCCTCAGGGCGGCAAGCTTGTGTAAAATCTATGTTTGAAAAGAGCCCTACATAGTTAGGATTTCTCTCACTTTTTACAATCACTTGTTTTTCATTGGTACTAGCTAAAATTGTGGCATCATTGATATGCCCACAATCTTCAGCTGTCCAACATCCCATGATATGAAAGTCCATAGTCACATTTAGTGTCTTTGCTTCTTTAAAATTAGGTGAAAGTTTAATAACGACTGCTTTTTCATTTGGCACCGCTATTTCACGACGTTCTAATGTACCAAAAGCTTCTTCATAGCTAAATATACTGTCTCCATTATCAAAAGTGTATTTTTTCCCTATTAACTGTTTTCCATCTATCTCTAAACTGTAGCCATCTGCCATTTTAATAGGTTGGGCAATAATACCACCCATTTCTCCTGGCACATGAAATCCTAATTTTCTAAAAGTACCATCTTGTGAACCGATAATATAGATTTTATTTGAAGAAACAACATAATCATCATGTAAATCTTGTGTTTTAATTATTTTATCAATCATGGACATTCTCCTATTTAATTCCTGAAGTCGTGATTCCTTGGATGAAGTGTCTTTGGAATACTAAGAAAAAGATAATCATTGGTATAGATAACAACATTGCTCCTGCCATTGTTTGGTTAGGATATGAGAAGTATTGACTATTTAAAGAAGCCATACCTACTGGAAGTGTATACATATTTCTTGAAGTAATTAATAAGTTAGGCATTAAGAAGTTATTCCAGCTTCCCATAAAAGTCATAATAGTGATTGTTGTCACTGCTGGTTTCGCTAGTGGTAATGCTACTTTAAAGAAAATCTGAATCCTTCCCATTCCATCAATCTCAGCGGCTTCTTCTAAGCTAGCTGGGAAAGATAAGAAGAACTGTCTCATCATAAAGATGTTAAAAGCACTAAAGATAAATGGTAAGATTAGGCCCAAATAGTTATTTACTAGGTTTAACTCATTTAAAAGCATATATTGAGGAATCATTGTAATTTGAGCTGGTATCATCATTACACCAACAACTGCAATGAATAATATCTTTTTACCAAAAAACTCAAGACGTGCAAGCGCATAGCCTGCCATTGTACTTGTTGCTACTCCTAAAGCGGTAACGCAAGTTGCTACAAGTATACTGTTTAAATACCATTTACCAATGTCATTTTTTTGGAAAAGTGATTTAAATGCATTAAGACTTAAATCAGCAAAGTCAAAAGTTAATTTATACGCCTGATTTGTAGGTCTAAGCGCTGTATAAGCCCCCCATATATAAGGGAATATTGCAATGATTGCATAGCTTATTGCAATCACATAAAATAATATTTTAGCCATTTTAGGTGTGCTCTTACGCATTATTTTCCACCTCTATTCTCTTGTCTTTTTTCACGGTCTTCAAAGAAGTATTTTTGTATTAAAGTAAGGGTTAGGATGATGACGAAAAGAATCATTGCTACTGCTGAACCATATCCTAATCTATTTTCACCAAATGCTTTATTGTAAAGGTATAATACAACTGTTGTTGTTGAACCAAGTGGTCCACCTACTCCACCAGAGATAATAAACGCTTGGTCAAACATTTGCAGTGTTCCTATCATACCCACTACAAGTACGAACATTGTTTTAGAGCTAAGCATAGGCACTGTAATTTTTATAAATCTTGTCCATGGGCCTGCGCCGTCCATATCTGCCGCTTCATAAACTTCCTCTGGTATATCTTGTAGCCCTGCTAAGAAGATAAGCATCTGAGAACCTACTGTTGACCAAATTGCCATAATCATAGCAAGTGGTAAAGCAAACTTCGGATCATTAAACCAGCTTACTGCTTCAAAACCAAATAGTCCTAGGAACTGATTAGCAATCCCTTTTGTATTGAAAAGAAACATAAAAATGGAAGCTGCTGCTACCGCTGAAGTAACAGCTGGTACGTAATACGCTACTCTAAAGAAAGTTTTTCCTTTAATCTTTTGATTAGCAACCATTGCTAATAATAAAGATAAGATTGTTTGAACTGGCACAACGACAATAGAGTATTTAAATGTATTGTAAAGTGCCTGATGAAATGCTGGGTCTTTAATAACCTCTTTATAGTTTTCAAACCATGTCCATGTTGCTTGGTCTGGTTTAAGCATATTATAGTTTTGGAAGCTTAAAAACATAGAGTATATAGCTGGTCCAATTACGAATACAAGCATAAGAAGTACAATAGGTGCAACAAGTACTAAGCCTGCAATATTTTCTTGTGTCTTTCTGTGAGTAAGATTCTTCACGCTTTCCACCCTTTCTAGTTTTATAACGATAGTCTGCAGCTATGTAAGCTACTCATTTTTCGGTAATTCTCTAATTTCATTTATTTTTTACCGAAACGCTTTGGTACTTTATAGTTTTATTATACAATATTTTTATACTTTGTCAATTTAGTTTTGTATATTTTTATGCATTTTAAACTGCAAAACATGTCCACATTACTTTTAAAATCAATAATATTCATACTATTACAATCCAAATTCTCATTTATTTTTTCGTTATTTCCAAATCCCCATAAAAAAACAGACTCGCCCATTAAAAATCTAATGAGGTGACCCCTAAAAGTTAGACTTTAATAGCGAGACAGTTTTGGCTGCCTCGCTATTTTTATGCAGCCAAGAGGCTGAGTCTGTATTGCACCGGACTCAGCCATCCTAGTTTCTCTTTTATTCGT
>JAEWMQ010000082.1 GCA_023393125.1 Bacillota bacterium | reverse complement strand
CATTTGAACATGCTAACGATGGTATTTCATACACATTCTCATTAGTACCATCAACACTTGGTAATAATGAAGCAGACCGTATTACAAATATGGTAGGTATCCTTGATGGTTACTTTGGCCAAACAGGACAACACATCAACGTAAACGTTCTTAATAAAGAAGTATTACTTGATGCAATGGATCACCCAGAGAAATATCCACAACTTACAATTCGTGTATCAGGATACGCTGTAAACTTTATTAAGCTTACAAGAGAGCAACAATTAGATGTTCTTAGCCGTACTTTCCACGAAAAAATGTAAGGTTAAAAATGAAGTAATTTCAAAGGCGCTAGTAGATAATCTGCTAGCGCTTTTAATATGCTAGATGTTTAGAGGAATGATATGTAAGTAGATTGACAAAAATCTAGAAGAAACGTATGATTTAAAGCAGAAGTAATTTAAGTTACTAAGCGTAAGAGAGGAACTAAAATGATTTATTTAGATTATGCAGCAGATACACCTGTACGAGAGGAAGTATTAAAAACCTTCTGCGAAGCAACAAAAACTTATGTAGCTAATCCTAATGCAGGTCATAAGTTAGGAAAAGAAGCTAAATTAGCTATTACAGAAGCAACAGAAAAGATAGCTAGCTATCTAAAGGTTAAACCAGAGGAAATTATATACACTTCTGGAGCAACAGAAGCTAATAATTTGGCTATTAAAGGAATAGCTAATGAATATAAACGTTATGGAAAGCATATGATTACCACTTATTTAGAACATTCATCTGTAACTGGGCCTATGCTTTACTTGGAACAGCAAGGTTATGAAATTGATTATGTTGATCTGTTACCTAATGGAAAAGTAGATGCAGACCACTTAAAAGAGTTATTAAGACCTGATACTATTTTAGTTTCTATTAGTGCTGTTGATAGTGAGTTAGGTGTTTGTCAAGATATATCAGCATTAGGAGAAATGATTTCAAAGTATCCAAACTGTCATTTTCATGTAGATGCAACGCAAGCTATAGGAAAAATACAAGTGGATTTAGAAAAGGTTCATTTAATAACGCTGGCACCTCATAAATTTTTTGGTTTACATGGGGTAGGTATCCTTGTTAAAAAGGAAACAATTCATTTAGAGCCATTGATTCATGGTGGTATTAGTACAACAACCTACCGTAGTGGAACACCTACAGCTGCACTTATTTTATCAGCTGAAAAGGCCCTACATTTAGTAAAAGAAGACCAAAAGATATATTATGATAATGTAGTGACATTAAATCAATTGATAAGAGAAAAGTTAAAAGGGTATAATGAGGTTATCATTAATAGCCCAGAAAATGCCTCACCTTTTATTTTAAATTTGAGTATTAAAGGTGTTAAACCTTATGTGTTTCAGCAGCAACTAGCAGATAGGGGTGTTTTTATTTCAACAAAATCTGCTTGTTCTACAGCTAATACGCCTTCACGCCCAGTTTATGCTTTAACAAAAGACCGTAAACGTGCATTAGCTACATTAAGGATTAGTTTAAGTTATCTAACAACAGAGGAAGAAGCACAAGCTTTTATTCAGATTTTTGAACAATGCTATAATGAACTTAAAAAGTAAGGATGAAATAATGGAAAAGTATAAAGAAATAGAAAAAAGTATTATAAAGAAATATCGTAAAGAGATATGGAAGCGTTTTGTAAATGGTGTCAATGATTACAACCTTATTCAAGATGGAGATAAGATTGCTGTATGTATTTCTGGTGGTAAGGATTCAATGCTTTTAGCTAAGTGCATGCAAGAGCTTCAGAGACATTGGCAAGTTAAGTTTGAGTTAGTTTTCTTGGTTATGGATCCCGGTTATAATCCTTATAATAGAAAAGTGATTGAAGATAATGCAAAGATGTTAAATATCCCTATTACCATTTTTGAATCTCCTATATTTGACGTAGTAGCTGAAGTTGAAGATACACCATGCTATTTATGTGCCAGAATGAGAAGAGGCTACTTGTATAAAGAGGCTAAAGAATTAGGATGCAATAAAATTGCATTAGGGCATCATTTTGATGATGTAATAGAAACTATTTTGATGAGTATGCTTTATAGTGGACAAATCAAAACAATGATGCCAAAGCTTCACAGTACCAATTATGAAGGAATGGAACTAATAAGACCTCTTTATTTAGTTAAAGAAGCAGATATTATTGCATGGGCACGTTACAATGAATTAAGTTTTATTCAATGTGCATGTCGTTTAACTGAGCATTGTAGTGTAAGTGGACAAGGAGGAGGTTCTAAGCGTCAAGAAATGAAGAATTTAATCAAGAAGTTTAGGCAAATTAACCCTCATATAGAAATGAATATTTTTAGAAGTGTACATGATATTAATTTAGAAACAGTTATTGGATATCATACAAAAAGTAAATCATACAATTTTTTAGATGATTACGAAAATATATTGAGAGATATTGATTAATAAAAATAGACATATATTGCTATTTAGAAGCAAAATATGTCTATTTTTGATTTATATTAATTTATTTTGAATAAAAAGAATAAAGTTATTGAAATTTAATTCTGAAAAGTATAAAATTTATTTAAGTTTAAATTTGAACATGATGAATAGGGAGGAGAATATGCAAATTAGGAAGATACCTATACATTATGCAAGAGTCAATATGATGATAGCAGAAAATATCTATGATCATACAGGACTTTTACTTATGACTAAAAATAGTCAACTAAACTCTAAAGTTATTATTAGATTAAAACTTCATGGAGTTAATCAAATAGATATTTATGATAATAGGGAAAGAATAGGAGCATTCACTAATGAACAAAGTACTTATTTAAACCGTATTCGTCAAACTAAAATATTTAAAAGTTTTCAGGATACATTTTCTAACTCTATAGATGAATTCAGAAAGGATATTAATGAGGTTGTTATCAACAATAAAGAAATTGATATCTCTAAATTGACACATGAATTAGATCGCTTATTAGTTCAAAATATAAGTGGAATGAATATGCTTGATATGTTACTTTGTATGCGAGAATACGATGATTTAACATATGTACACTCCTTAAATGTAGGTTTAATCTGTCATATGATTGGTGGATGGCTTAATTTTTCCAAGGAAGATAATTATTTATTAAGCATATGTGGGTTATTACATGATGTTGGCAAGTTATGTATTCCAAAAAAATTAATTACAAAGCCAAGTAAATTAACATCACAAGAATTTAATACCATTAAAACTCATGCATTTAGGGGATATGAGATTTTAAAAAATCAAAATATAGATGAACGTATTAAGTTAGCTGCTTTAATGCATCATGAAAAGTGTGATGGTTCAGGATACCCAAATGGTTTGAAAAGTAAACAAATAATCGATTTCGCAAAAATCGTAGCAATAGCTGATGTATATGATGCAATGACAGCTAATCGTGTATATAGAACAGGACTGTGCCCATTTGATGTGATAGAGCTTTTTGAATCAGAGGGTCTGACAAAATATGATCCTAGGTACTTACTCCCTTTTTTAGAACGAATAGCTGAATCTTATATTAATTATGATGTACGCTTGAGTAATGAACAAAAAGCAAGAGTAATTATGATTAATAAAAGTGCACTATCAAAACCAGTTGTACAAGTTGCACATCGATTTATTGACTTATCTAAAGAAGTAGATATTCATATAAAATCTATTTTGTGATTGATGAATAACAAAATTAAGTATAAATTAATTTTATTTAGTGTAAAGTTTAATCTAACTAAGTGATAGAAAAAGAAGGAGAAGCACAATGTTAATGTGTGCTTTCTCCTTCTTCTTCTATCATGCGGTAACCAATTCCGACTTCTGTAAAAATGTACTTAGGATCACCTGGATTTTGCTCAATTTTTCTTCGAATATTAGCCATATTAACACGTAAAATTTGATTATTACTACCTGCATAAGGTCCCCAGATTTTTTTAATCATATAATCATACGTCAGTACCTTGCCTGCGTGTTGGGCTAAAAGAGAAATAAGCTTAAATTCAATCTGTGTTAAATGAACTTTTTCATCTCCTACCAGTAACATGTGTTTATCATAATCTATCGTTAAATCACTAGCTTTGAAAATGTTGCTACCCTGAGTAGCCTTACTAATTTTTAGACTATGGCGAATAGCTGTACGTATTCTTGCTAAAAGTTCAGAAGTTCCAAAAGGTTTGGTGATATAGTCATCTGCTCCTAGATCCAGAGCCTGAACTTTTTCTGCTTCTTGGGATCTGGCTGAAATGACAATAATAGGTGTAGAAGACCATTGGCGCACAGATGTTAATACCTCTAATCCATCCATATCGGGTAATCCTAGATCGAGTAAGATAAGATCAGGGCAGTGTGATGGTATAATAGCTAGAGCCTCCCTACCAGTTTGACATCTTAATGTTTTATATTCATTAGCATTAAGAGTTGTAGCAATAAAATTACAAATGTTTTGTTCATCTTCAATAATGAGTATAGACGTTTTGTTCATGAATACTTCCTCCTTGACTTGGTAATGTAAAACTAAACTCAGCACCACCATCAATACAATTTTGAGCAGATATTTTTCCACCATGAGCACAAACTATGGTTTTACAAATAGATAAACCTATTCCCATACCTTTAGAAGCATCACTTTTAGCTTTGGGGTTTAGTGCATTTCCATCAAAAATGCCATCTAGCTGTTCTTGAGCCAGCCCTACACCATGATCAATAATTCTAAAAGTTACATGAGTTATATCATCTGTTACAATAAGTTCAATAGGTTCTTTACTATACGAGTATTTGAGAGCATTCTCTAGTAAGTTAAGGATAACTTGTTCAATAAGTGTGGCATCCATAGGAATCATTAAAAAAGTATCAGGAACCTTAACATTAACATTACTTTTAGGGTAGCGTTTTTTTAATCTTAATATAGCTTCAGAAACTACTTCTTCCAATAGTTCAGGGGTTTTATTAACTTTTACTTGCCCCTCTTTAATACGCGTAATGGATAAGAGATTTTCTACCATATGAAGAAGCCAATTGGCATCTTCAAGGATATGTTTAACTAAGTCGTCTTGTTCTTCATCGTTTAAGTAAGTTTTATTTTCTAAATAAGTTGCTCCAGCACCGATAATGCCTGTTAATGGCGTACGCAAATCATGGGATACGGCGCGAAGTAAATTGGCTCTCATTTTTTCTTTTTCTGTTTCTAAAGTTAGCTGATGATGTTCATCCACTAAATGTTGACGTTCAATAGCCATGGCTACTTGAGTAAGCATAAGCTTTAATAATGTCAATGTATTATTTCTATATAGAGTTGAGGAAAATTGATAAATACCAATTACTCCCCATATACGTTCATGAGAAACAAGTGGAAGATAGAGGCTACTATCGAAGGTGATATCTGACTCTGATAAGTCTGAAGTTTGAACTTTAGAAAAGGCCCAATGTGCTCTTTCCATTTCATGTGGTGTTGTTAGCATATCAGCATCCTCGGTAGAATAAAGCTTTTCTACATAGTCTAATTTTTTTAAAGGATCGGACTTATGAAAAATAACAGAGGTCTTAGTAAAATCTATTACTGTATTTAAGGTAAGTTCAATAATCTGATCCACATGATCGCTAATTAAAAGTTGGTTATTAATATAATTAAGTTTATGGGTCATTTCTTCACGTTCAGAAATAATTTTATTACGTTCTGTAATATGTGCTGTCATACCACTTGTAATAAAAGCAATAGTCAGTAAACCTAAGAATGTAGTAGGATAGCCATTTATTGTAAAGTCAATTTGTAAAAAAGGATATGTAAAAAAGTAGTTGACTCCAACAACACCGATGATAGAAGCTAATATACCCCAAATGTACCCAGATGTAAACCGTGCAATTAAAAAAATAGCTAGAATATAGATAATAGCTACATTTGTATGATTTGCAGTTACCATAGTATAAAGATAAGCTAGAATCGTAGCACCCACTAAGAGACCAAATGTTTTGATACTATTACTCAGAACACTCATATAAAATCCTTCCTCTGTATGCAATCTACAGTTCTTATAATTTGATATTTTACTTTAGGTAAATACATCCTTTATTATACTATATAATTTATAAAAAGCCAAAACTAATCAATAAACACGTTATTTGAGCAGGCAAATCTTGTTTTCTATCTATAAAGGATTTATAATTAGTTTAAACAATATATGTTTGAAAAATCCAAAAGTTAATAAATGGGGGATTAGTCATGAAACATTTTGTAATTACAATTGCTAGAGGTTATGGTAGTGGTGGACGTGTAATAGGAAAATTGCTAGCTGATGAACTGGGGATTAGTTTTTATGATCGTCAACTATTAAGATTAGCTTCTGATGAAAGTGGTATTAATGAAGCCCTTTTTGCTAATGCAGATGAAAAGGTTAAGAATAATCTATTATTTAATGTTGCTAAAAATGTATATAAGGGGGAAATTATTCCTCCAGATCGAGATGATTTTATTTCTAATGAGAATTTATTTAATTATCAAGCTAAAATGATTAAGCAGTTAGCAGAAAAGGAATCATGTGTGATTATCGGTCGTTGTGCAGATTATATCTTAAAAGATATGGATAATGTCATTAAGCTTTATGTACATGCACCTTTGGAAGAATGTATTAAAACAGTAGAGCAAATGAAGATTTGTCCAAAGAAGAATGTTAAAAATTTTATAGAGATGACAGATAAGAGAAGAGCTGCGTATTATCGCTACTTTACAGGGAAAGAATGGAATGATGCAGCTAATTATGATTTATGTATTAATAGTAGTAAATTAAGTCATCAGCAATGTGTAGATCTAGTAAAGGCCTATATTGATATTAAATGTCCAGAGTAATAATAATCATTTTAATACAAAAAGAAGCAAGCAAGTGAAAGCGACTTGTTTGCTTCTTTTTTGTATTGTTTTCGATAAAAATAGTCTAAAGTTATAATGATTTCAACAAAAATTGATATTAGTTAGTTAAAGTACTTCAATACAAAGGGGGTTTCAGTTAGAATAAGCTTCAGTAAGGCAAAATGATTACTTGAAAGAAGGGAACAAAATGGGAGAATCAAAACTATCTACTAAGGATAAAAAATTTAGAGATTTTGCTTTGTCTGGAAATATGTGGCATGTCATTTTTCATATTTGTACACCACTAGCACTTTATCAAAGTTTGAATCAGATTTTTAAGATATTAGATTCAATGATGGCTTCTCATATTAGCGGAGAATCTGTTTCGGCAGTTGCATATTTATCTCAAATTAATTTAATGTTGACAGCTGTAGGGGGAGGGTTAGCTGTAGGTGCAAGCTTAAAAATAAGTGAAGCTTATGGAGCAGGAGACTATGATTTAGTCAAAGCAAGGGTAAGTAGTTTATTTGGTTTGTGTGGGATACTAGGTTTAGGCGTTCTATTCTTTATTTTGCCTTTTACAACACCTCTTTTAAGGCTAGCTAATACACCAGATGAACTTATTAGCATAGGAAGTCAGTACTTTAGAATTGAATTAATAGGCATGGTTGTTAGCTTTTTTAATAATGTTTACATAGCTATTGAAAGAGCTAGGGGTAATTCAACACGTATCTTATATTTAAATTTTATTGTAATTATCACTAAGTTAATATTAACCGCATTTTTTATCTATGTACTTAAATCAGGGATTACAATGATCGCAGTAGCAACTTTGATATCACAAGTGATTATGTTCGCATGTGCAATGTATCATATGCTAGATAGTCGTAGTATTTTTAGCTTTTCTATTAAGCGTATTACTTTCAAAGGGAAGGTAACAGCACCTATGGTAAGCCTTTCTATACCGGTTATTATTGAAAAAGTTGCTTTTCAATTTGGAAAAGTCGTTATTAACTCTATGAGTACTGCCTATGGTGTTTTAACAGTTGGGGCACTAGGCATCTCAAACAACTTAGGAGGACTAACGACAAACCCTCAAAACGGCTTCCAAGAAGGAGGAGCTGCGGTTATTAGTCAAAATATAGGCGCTCATCAAATAGAGCGTGCTCTAGATGCATTTAAAAAAATATTTATTATTAATACGATTATGGGATGTATAGGCTATGGTTTAACTACGGGGTTTTTACATATTTTAAGTACACTTTTCGCAGGTGATGACTTGATATTTCGTCAACTGATTGAAGAGGTTTATAGTTTTGAAGCATTTGGTGCTATACCTTTGGGTATGAATGCTGCTGTTATGGCTTTGCTTTATGGTTTTGGATATACTAAGCTGACGTTACTCATTAACTTCTGCAGAGTATTTGTATTTCGTATTCCGATTTTATGGGGATTACAGAAGTTTACTCAAATCGGTAGCCAGAGTGTAGGTATTGTGATGATGGTAAGTAATATTTTAGTAGGGATAATGGCAGTGATTGTAGCAGGTATAGTCATTAGAGATATTTGTAAGCAAAATCAACTACGTTTTTGGAAAATAAGAAAATAAGTAGAGTGCCTAGGCACTCTATTTATTTTTTAAAAGAGATTGTAGAATAGAAATATCTTCATGTCGGTTATAATACTGCGGAAATCCTTCTCGTTTGATAACTAGGCCAAATAGAAATTGAGCAAAGTGACAGTTTTCAAAGATTCTTGTGATCTATACTGTAAAGCAATTGCTATTGGAGTAGGTCATAAATGCCTATAAAAGCTTCATACAATAAACAGAGTAGATAATGGAGCTGATGAAGAGAAATGCATAGGTTAGTAGGTTGCTATATCAAAAAGAAAATAGGAAAATGTCCTTATGAAATGCTTATACAAATAGAGGATGAAATTGAGCATTTAAAAAAAGCAAGAGAGTATTTAAAAAAGCAATATGCTGAGCTAATTGACCAAGTAGAACAAATGAAATTATTGAATTTTAATTACAAAAGGACTTTATATTTAGACGGTTTTTCTTGGGGAAGTAATCAGGAAAATTTAGAAGGATTTACTTATTTAAAGCATTTTACTCAAGAAACCAGAGAGTATAGAGAAATATGTTCTTTTGGTAATCAAGATTGTGAACTGCAACTTTTAGCAAGAAAAAGCATGAAGAACTTTTTAATAAATAAGCTACTGATGGAACTACAAAGCTATAATAATGTTTTAAATGTTTATGAATCCATTATTTATTATCATCAGAAGGTAGATAGGCCTTCTTTTGTTTTTATACGTTTTTTGATTGAAGAGGATTCTAGTAAGGCATTTTACTACAGTGTTAATTTGAATAGATCATTTGATAATGCTGTAAGTTCTATTATGTTTTTTGAAAAAGAACGACAAGATAAAGAATGCCAAAAACATAAGCTTTATATAAAAACAGAAAGCGATTTTAGTGTACTTGCAAACACTTGTGTGCTTCACTTGGGAACAAATCCTGTGTTGATTCAACTTTGTGGTTTAATAAGTTGGGTGGAAGAGGGAGCTCAGTTTAAACTAAAGAGCTTATATGAATTATTAAGTGAAATGACCGGTACCAAATCTATGACTATAAGCCTCTATGGGAAGTTAGAAGAACTTTCTATAGAGGAGAAAATAGCTTGTATTACCTATTTTAAAAAAGAAGGATTTAGAATTTTAGGTGCATTTAAAGAGAATAGTGAGTTTGAAGACGAGTGTTTTGTTTATCGTTTGATAAAAGTATAAGGAGTAAGGCTTTAGCTAAATTTCAGTGCTAATTTTTGTTTTTATATGTCATAAGTACCCGGTAGACATTGAAAGATGTGGTTTTATCATGTAAAATGAGAAAGAAACAAAGATTAGTAAAAATGCGCTAGGAGGAAAACGACATGAGCGAGAGAAAAGTCATTAATGTCTCAACTAGAGAAGCAAAACGCCAAAATGAGATTATCCATATACTTGCACAACACATTAAAGGGAAAGGTCTTCAATATTGTATTTCAACCTTTGGCTGTCAAATGAATGCAAGGGATTCAGAAAAGATTGAAGGTATGCTAGAGCAAATTGGTTACACTAAAACAGAAAATGAAGAAGAAGCAGATTTTATTATTTACAATACTTGTTGTGTACGTGAAAATGCAGAGCTAAAAATTTACGGACGTTTAGGAACACTTAAGGGAAGAAGAAGAAAAAATCCAAACTTTATGATTGCCTTATGTGGTTGTATGATGCAACAAGACATTGTATTAGATACACTTAAGAAAAAGTTTAATTTCATTGATATTATCTTTGGAACGTATAATATTTATAAGCTACCAGAGCTTTTACAAACACGTTTAGAAACAAAGCAAAATGTCATTGATATTTGGGATTCTTATCAAGATATTGTAGAAGACTTGCCAGATTCTAGAAAGTATGACTTTAAAGCCTGCGTTAATATTATGTATGGTTGCAATAACTTCTGTACTTACTGTATTGTTCCTTATGTAAGAGGTAGAGAACGTAGTAGAAAGCCAGAAGATATTATTACAGAAATTAAGACATTAGTAGCTGAAGGTGTTAAAGAGATTATGCTTTTAGGGCAAAATGTTAATTCTTATGGAAAAACATTAGATGAACCGATAAGTTTTGCAGCGCTTTTAAAACAAATCAATGAGATTGAAGGGTTAAAACGTATTCGTTTTATGACATCTCATCCAAAAGATTTAAGTGATGAACTGATTGAGGTAATGGCAAGCTGTGAGAAGATTTGTCCAAGCGTCCATTTACCTTTCCAATCAGGTAGTACTAAATTATTAAAGAAAATGAATCGTCATTATACGAAAGAAAGCTACTTAGAATTAGCAAGGAAAATTAAAGAGGCTATTCCTAGAGTAGAGCTAACGACAGATATTATTGTAGGTTTCCCTGGTGAAACAGAAGAAGACTTTTTAGATACAATGGAAGTTGTAGAAAAAGTACATTATGCAAGTGCCTTTACTTTTATTTATTCAAAACGTACAGGAACACCAGCAGCTACTATGGAAGACCAAGTGCCAGAAGACGTGACAAAAGAACGCTTTAACAGGCTAATAGAGCTTGTAAATAGTCAATCTGCTGCTACCCTTCATAAGTATGTTGGACAAACCGTAGAAGTACTTTTTGAAGAAGTAAGTAAACAAGATGATAATGTTTTAAGTGGACGTACAGATACAGGACTTTTAGTAAACACACCAGCACCTAAAGAATATGTTGGTAAATTTGTTAAAGTTCATATTGTGGATCATAAAACCCACTATTTAATTGGAGAGTTGGCGAGATAAATATGTTAAAAACACAAGTAACGCCTATGATGGCGCAGTATTTAACAATAAAAGAAGAAAACCCTGATTGTTTGCTGTTTTTCAGACTAGGGGATTTTTATGAAATGTTCTTTGAAGATGCTAAAACTTGTTCAAGAGAATTAGAAATTACTTTAACAGGAAAAGACTGTGGTTTAGAGGAAAGGGCACCGATGTGTGGTGTACCTTTTCATTCCGCAGAAACCTATATTTCACGTTTAGTAGAAAAAGGTTATAAAGTAGCTATATGTGAGCAAATTGAAGATCCTAAGAAGGCCAAAGGATTAGTAAAACGTGGTGTTATTCGTATTGTAACACCTGGTACTATTTTAGAAGGTGCCACAGTAAGTGAAGGTAAAAATAACTATATCACTAGCATTGTTGGTATGGAAGGAAGCTATGGATTAAGTATTTGCGATGTAACCACAGGTGAGTGGCTCACGACAACTATTCAAGGAGAGCAAAGTAAGCGTAAATTATTAGATGAACTAGCCAAGGTTGCACCTGTAGAGTGTTTATTGTCAGAGGCTCTCTATCAAGATAATGAAATTCGAGATTTTATACGCACACGTTTTAATTGCTTAACGGAGCAAACACCAGAGCATACATTAGATGTTACTTTAGCACAGCGCATTCTACTTAAACATTTTAATATTTTATCTTTAGGTGGAATTGGTTTAAGTGAGGAAGGTGTAGAAACACTAGCCACAGCCAGCTTACTTGCTTATTTACAGGAAACTCAAAAAACAGACTTATCTCACTTAAAGACCTTATCTATCTATAATGTAGATGCATATATGTTATTAGATATTGCCACAAGACGTAATCTCGAATTAACAGAAACTTTACGTGAGAAAAGAAGAAAAGGTTCACTTTTATGGGTACTTGATCACACCAAAACAGCTATGGGTTCTCGTTATATTCGAAAATGTATTGAGCAACCTCTTATTAATGCAGAAGAAATTAATCATCGTTTAGATGCCACCAAAGAGCTAAAGGAAGCACCTTTATTACGTGCAGATTTATTTGAAGCCTTAGATCACATTTATGATATTGAGCGTTTGATGAGTAAAGTCTCATTTGGTACCTGTAATGCTAAAGATATGATTGCTTTAAAGCAGTCGCTAGAAGTTCTTCCAACCATTAAGAACTTATTAGCAGATTGTCAGGCAGCAGGACTAACAACTCTTAATCGCCAGTTAGACGATATGAGTGATTTGTATCAGTTAATTGATAAGGCGCTTATAGAGGAGGCACCTATTTCTGTTCGAGAAGGCAATATGATTCAAACAGGCTATAATGAAGAAGTTGATCATTTGCGTCAGGTAAAAACCGAAGGTGCTTCTTGGCTGATGGAAATAGAAGCTAAAGAAAAAGAAAAAACAGGGATCAAGAATCTTAAAATAAAGTACAATAAAGTTTTTGGTTACTTTTTAGAAGTAACACAGTCTTATAATCATTTAGTACCAGATTATTTTATTCGTAAGCAGACACTTTCTAACTGTGAACGTTATATTACAGAAGAACTGAAAAAAGTAGAAGAAGAAGTATTAGGTGCAGATGATAAGCTTAACTTACTAGAGTATCAATTATTTACAGAAATAAGAGAAGCTGTATTAAAAGAAATGCCACGTTTATTAACAGCTTCAGCTCAAATTGCAGCCCTAGATATGTTTTGTTCTTTAGCAGATGTAGCGGATACCTATGGTTATGTGAAACCAGAGATGACAACAGGTTATGATCTTCATATTGAAAAAGGTCGTCACCCAGTTGTAGAAAAAATGCTAGGGGAACAACACTTTATTGCCAACGATGTGGTTTTAGAAAAAGAACATGCAGAAATGATGTTATTAACAGGCCCCAATATGGCTGGGAAATCAACTTATATGCGTCAAGTAGCCCTTATTGTTTTAATGGCTCAAATAGGAAGCTTTGTTCCAGCTGATGCAGCAACTATTGGTGTTGTTGATCGTATTTTTACACGTGTAGGGGCTTCAGATGATTTGGCATCAGGACAAAGTACTTTTATGGTGGAAATGATGGAAGTGGCTAATATTTTGCATCATGCAACTAAGAACAGTCTCCTCATTTTAGATGAGATTGGACGAGGGACTAGTACATTAGATGGATTAAGTATTGCTTGGTCTATCATTGAACATATTACTAGTGAAATAGGTGCAAAAACTTTATTTGCTACCCATTATCATGAACTTACTGTTTTAGAAGAGACTATGCCAAATCTAAAGAACTACTGTATTGCTGTTAAAGAAGTAGGAGAGGATATCATATTCCTTCATCAGATTGTAAAAGGTAGTGTAGATCACAGCTATGGGATTCAAGTGGCTAAATTAGCAGGGGTTCCTGGACCTGTTTTAGATCGTGCAAAAGCCATTTTAAAACAGCTTGATAGTGGTGAGAAGCAAGTTATTATAGCTCCTAGTGAGCTAGCGGCTTCTAATCAGTTATCTGAGAAGGCAGATCTAGTTAAGGATGCAGTCAAAGAAAAGGTAATGACTGTTGAAGCTTGTCAGGTAAATGACGCAGAAATGATACCTAAAAAAGCTTCCAAAAGCCATAGAGAAAAACAAAATGAGTTTGGGCAACTTAATTTATTTGATCAAGATGAACATGAGATCATTGCTGCTTTAAAGGAAGTAGACTTAATGAATACAACACCATTTAAAGCGTTAGAACTTTTATATGATTTACAAAGGAAGGTTAAATCTCTCTAGGAGATTTGCCTTCCTCCTTATTATATAACAAAGAAAGGAGGAGACAAATGAAGGCAATCAAGATATTAGATACACATACTATTAATAAAATTGCAGCAGGGGAAGTTGTAGAAAGACCGTGCTCTGTGGTTAAAGAGTTAGTAGAAAACAGTATTGATGCTAAAGCTAGTTCCATTACAGTAGAAATCAAAAATGGTGGTATTGACTTAATTCGTGTGACAGATAATGGGGTAGGTATTCCAAAAGAGCAAGTAGAAGTAGCTTTTTTACGTCATGCAACGAGTAAGATTAATTCAGCAGAAGACTTATATGAAGTAATGAGTTTAGGATTTAGAGGTGAAGCATTAGCAAGTATTGCAGCTGTTTCTAATGTAGAGCTTTTAACTAAAGAAGAAGAGGAATTAACTGGCAAGCGTATAGAGATCAGTGGAGGGAAGATGTCAAATGCAGAAGAAGTGGCTTGTCCTAACGGTACGACCTTCATTATGCGCCATTTATTTTTTAATGTACCAGCTAGAAAAGCTTTTTTAAGTAGTAGTAGCTCTGAAGGGGCAAAAATTTCAGACTATATGTACAAATTAGCATTAGCACATCCAGAGGTAAGTTTTAAATATATTCAAAACGGCAAAACTATATTTACAACTTCAGGAGATCATGAGCTAAAGCATGCGATATTAAACATTTACGGAAAAGAATATGCGAAAAATACACTAGAATGTTACTATAAAAGTGACAGCATTGAGTGTACTGGTTTAATTGGTAAGCCAATCTTAAATAGAGGTAATCGTAACTATGAGCACTTTTTCATTAATGGGCGCTACATTAAAAGTCAATTATTACAAGGAGCCGTGGAAGATGCCTATAAAACTTTAGTCATGGTAGGCAAATTTCCTTTTGCAGTACTTCATCTACATTTAGATCCTGCTTTAGTAGATGTTAATGTTCACCCTACTAAGTTGCAAGTCCGTTTTAAAAATCCAGATGCTATTTATAAAGCAGTTTACGAAGGGGTTACCCATGCTTTAAGGGAAGCTTATTTAGTACCACAAGTGGATATGAAACCAGGTCCAAAAGAAGCTAAAGTTCAACCAGTTATTGAGCAAGGCGTTATAGATACTTTTTTTGCACCACGTAAAGAGCAGAAAGAAGTGACACCTCAGAGTCTTTTAAAACGTAATTTTACTGATTTTCAAAAGGGGGGCTTAGTAGGGGAAGAGAGCTTTTCAAAACCTAAAGAGCATACAGAGCCTTCTGTTAGTCGTTTATTTGGAAATAGAGAAAGCCATCATGTTTCTTCTCAAGCTATTGATACTTATGAGAAGCAACTGAGTCAAGTTTTTAAAGATGAACCTATTCATCAAGATAATTCAGAATTGGCGTATGAAATGATTCATGAAATGGAGAAGCCTAATAAAGAATACGTTATTAGTCATTTTGAAGATGTACCTTTACCACCTAAGATTCAAGTGGAGGAAGCACCTACTACTCCAGCTATTTCGCCTACAGATTATCGCATTGTAGGACAAGTATTTAAAACATATTGGTTAATCGAGTATCATGAAAAGGTCTTTATTATTGACCAACATGCGGCCCATGAAAGAGTATTATATGAACAATTTATGGCAGAGTTTAAAGCAAATGAAGTAGCAACGCAGCTACTTTTAATGCCTGAGACTTTGACCGTAACATCAGTGGAAATGAATCTTTTAAATGAACATGAAGCACTCTTTAGAAAATTAGGTTTTCAATTTGAAGCTTTTGGAGAAAATGCCATTGCCATTAGGGAAGTTCCTTTTATTTTAAATGAGCCATTATCACCGGCTGTATTCAAAGAAGTTTTAGATCGTTTAAGTCATGATAAGCTTCAAGATATTGCAGAGCTTAAGGCAGAAGCTATTATTAGAATGTCTTGTCGTAGTGCTATTAAGGCTCATGATCAAATCTCGGACCGCGAGTGCCGTAAGTTAATCGAGTTATTATTAGCTTTAGATAATCCGTTTACTTGCCCTCATGGTAGACCAACTTTGGTTGCACTAACCCAAGTTGATATTGAGAAGATGTTTAAAAGAATTTAATGTAATCTAGAAAGGTAGATTTATGAAAAGACCACTTATTTTAATTGCAGGGCCTACTGCGTCAGGAAAAACTCAAACTAGTGTTCTCTTAGCAAAGGCTATAGATGGAGAAATTATATCAGCTGATTCTATGCAAATATATAGAGGAATGGACATCGGAACGGCTAAAGTAAAGCCTGAAGAAATGCAAGGTATTCCTCATTATATGATTGATGAATGGGAGGCGGATTTTCCCTGTAGCGTAGCCACTTTTAAAGAACGCGTCAAATGCTATTTAGAGGAAATTTATCAAAAAGGGAAAACACCTATTCTAGTAGGAGGCACAGGCTTTTATATTAATGCCATTTTATTTGATACTCAATTTGAAGAAACCTCACCTAATGAAGCTTATAGAGAAGAACTTCAGCATTTTGCAAATGAAAATGGGGTAGACAAGCTTCATGAACAGCTAAGAAAAGTAGACCCCATTAGTGCTGAAAATATTCATGCTAATAACGTTAAACGTGTGATTCGTGCGTTGGAATATTATAAGGAAACGGGCCACCCTATTTCTTCCCATAATGAAGAGGAAAAAGAAAAGCGTAAGGAGAATGAGTCACCTTACGACTATACTTTCTTTGCGTTAACTATGGAACGTGCAAAATTATATGAAAGAATTAATTTACGTATTGATCAGATGATAGCGGAGGGATTAGTTGAAGAAGTAAGACACTTTTTTGAAGCAGGTTATAGTGAGGACCTCCCTTCTATGAAAGCTATTGGTTATAAAGAATTCTTTCCTTACTTTAAAGGTGAGGAGACCCTGGAAGCCTGCACTGAAAAACTCAAGCAAAATACAAGACGTTATGCTAAAAGACAGATGACATGGTTCAAACACCAAGCTAACCCTATTTTCTTGCCAGTTGATCAGCTAGGATTTAATTCAGAAGCCATTGTGGCAGAAATGTTATTAAAAATAAAACTAAATAATAAGGATTTGGAAGTATAATCCTTTAAAAGATAGGCTATAATTACAATATATTATTGCGAAATTATGCAATTTACTGGACAAGCAATAAAATATAATATACAATGAAATCAATTCATTCAAGCCTTTAGGAGGGGAACACCGACTATGAGTAAAGTTATTAATTTACAAGACGTCTTATTAAATCAATTAAGAAAAGATAAAATATCAATTATTGTATTCCTTACTAATGGATTCCAACTTAAAGGAATTATCAAAGGATTTGATAATTTTGTTGTGATTCTAGAAAGTGAAGGCAAACAGCAAATGATTTATAAACATGCAATTTCAACATTAGTACCATCTAAGCCTGTTAATTTAAATGCAGCAGAGTAATGAAGCTTTGAGTATCAGTGGATGTAGTCGTTAGTAGACTGCATATTCTAGTGTGAAAATTTGCCCTATGCATATAATGACAACAAATGATTTTGGGTCGAAAAGAGCCAAGTCACTTGTTGTCATTTTTAGTTTTGGGAGGCAAATGACGTGAAAAAGAATAGAATCCAATATGACAGTATTAAATTAAGATAAGGTATAAATATGTAAAAGGAAAGAAGCTTTGATAGGTTGTTTAAAGAGTAATAATAGTTCTTATTATATGGTAATTGTGTTTAGCGAACAGTTTAGGCGTGATAGAACTATTCAAGAAAAGGATTTCTCTTTTTGTAGTTTATATTTGCACGAAAGCATATGAATAATAAAATAAAATACCAATAACACCAAGGAGGGATAACATGGAGATAACAACTATAGAGCTGTAGAAGGCATTTTATATAATATTTGTCGATACTATAAATAAAAGATATACTAAGTTATAATATGATAATTCCGTTAATTATACGGGGGTGATAACATGAGTAAGAATTATAAGGTGGCTTGGGTAATAAATAATATACTAATAGGAATAATATTAGCACTACATATTTTTATTGAAGATAGAATTTATTCCTTGGGATATTTAATTTTGATTCTGACAGTATGGTTACTAGAGTATAAGATGATAAAAAAGAGATTTCTAGAAGAGAAAGAATTTATTGACAAAATGCCCCAAATAGTTACTCCCTTATTTCTTATAGTGCGATTTGTTTTAGAAATAATATACCAGTAGTAGAATAGTTTTGATTAAAGAAAGAAAGGAACATTATCAACCCATATAACGGGATTTTAAACATCATAAAAGAACAAATCAATAATAGTAGCTCATCAGCTGTAGAGATAGGGAAAGTTATAAATAGAAATCCTTTATCCATCAGGATTGGTGAGCTATTTTTAGATAGTGAGGATGTAATGATTAATGAAAGCATAAAGAGCTTTAATAAAGGAGATATATTGGCAATGGTTTCTACAAGTAACAAGTAAAAATATATTGTACTGTGCAAGGCGTTGAAGCCATGAGTTTATTTCCTTTTATGTCTGAACAGGTAGAAAGTGAAAATAGTAACATCTACTGCTAGCTCAGCTAACAATTATTCTATTGGAATTGAGGTATGCCATCCTGATAATACAGGGAAATATACAGATGTGGCATATAAGGCACTTATTCTAATTATAGATATTGTGTAAGAGGTATAAACTTGAGCCAACACAGGCGATTATTAGGCATTATGATGTAAGGGGGAAAGACTGTCCAAAGTATTAGGTGAAGAATACAGAAGCGTGGAAAAGGCTAAAGGGAGAGGTAAGTAAGGCAATGAATAAGGATGAGGAACTTAAAAGCGCAGTTAAGGTATTACAGGAGAAAGGGATTATTAGTAGCCCTGATGTGTGGAGTAATGAGACATATAGTAAGAATAATGTGAAGTCTTTAATTGTTAAGGTTGCTTCTATGATATAATTTCTTTACCAAGGGGAGAGTAAGCTATGGCATGGGTATTTAAAGGAAAGAGGGAAATTGTATGTGATGAAATATGCACCCATAATCATTTAGTTATGAATAGTGTAATAAAATCTATTTCAGTGCAATACACCGTAAATGTAGAAAAGCAAATTAGTAATCAAGAAGAAATCTATCAGGATTTTTATATTAATGGGGTAAAGTTTAATTTGTATTGTGACTGGGTTGGGTGTTATATTCAAACCTACAGTTCTGAAGGAGAACAGATTCTAAGTACTATAAAGCAAAGATTGGAACAGATTTAGTACTAATTGATGGGCAGTCATAGCGATTGCCCTTTATTTTCTTGCCTTGAAATATTAATCACTAAATAATCAGATTAATTTGTGAAATAGTTTTTTGAATGTTATTATAGAATAAGAAATAGAAATTTTATAATGGGGTGAAAGTATGAGGGAAAATATAAAGCGAGCAAGTAATTATCTATTATGTGACTTATATATATGGCTGATAGTATTAGGAGAAACTTTATTATATAAATTCTTTAATACACAGGGAAGCTTGAGTTATGAAATCAAGTATATCTATATGGGTATGGTTAGCACTTTTATAACTTGTATACTATTAGGCCTAGGTTTTGCTTATTTATTTAATAAAAAGCAAGTGCCATCTAAAAAAGAGCTAATTTTAGAAGTCTGTATTGTAGGTATTCCAGCTCTCCTTTTTTCTGTTGGTTCAATACCCTTAGGGGGTAAAGTAATAGTACAAATTCAGTTAATAATGATTGGGAACATGAGGCTTGCCCTTCAAGTTGGAGGTGTTATTATTGGCATAGAGATATTTAGAATAATCAATTTTATTAAAAGAAAAAAAGTTGCACAAGATGAATTATAGAATACAGAGAGACTTAAAGGAGTCAACTTACGAGAATGTGGGTTGCTCTTTATTTTTTTGTACATTTTACTCACATCCTAGTAACATAATTACCCACATGCCTATACATACTTTTCTACTTACCCTATATTTTCATACCCATACCTATAAGATTTCATCTAGGGTATACCCTGTGTTTCTATGGGGGCATATATAAGAAGGAGGTGGGGGATGCCTGAGTGCAGGGATAAATAATATATCTATAATAAAGGTGCTTTGGCAACATGCAGAACTAATAATAGAAAATGCACAGCTTAATAGCAACTAAATCACTATGAATATCTGATAAGTGAAATGTTACTTTATTTGTGCTAAGAGGACCTATTAGAGAAAGAATATATGCAAGCTAGAGAGATGATTGTGAGGTTAAAACTATGATGTACAATACAAGTGCAAAATTCTGAATAATATATACTATTGATAAGAACTATGAGATAATTAACAATAGAATAAATGATTAATTAAAAGCTGAGAAAATGTAAGTTAATCGGAGGATTATTATGAATAAGATTATTTTATTTATTAGTATTATATTTTTATTAATTGTATTAATTTGCTGCGTTATTACCGGTGTTAAAGCGAAGAAAGATAAAATTATTTCTATCTGCTTCATACATAGAGGTGCTTTTCGAAGAGCAATTATGTTAGGCATTATAATAAACGCATTCCAATGCTTTTTTTCTATTCAATATGGAAATGAACTCACTTCTTTAATTGAGGACAGTAAAGCTCACGGTTCTACTGCTTTTGCTAAATATGAGGGATGGGGAGATGGAATAATTGTAGTTAATGAGGATAAATTGATTAAGCAAAAAATAAATCAGTATTCTGAAAAAATAACTTCCTATTATTTCAATGCATCATTACATTGTTTAAGTTCGATTTTATGTATAACTATGTATATATTGGGAGTAGCCTTTATTACAGAGAAGGGGTTGTATATATTAACATATTTTAAACCCAAGAAGTTTACAGTTGAATCAAATCAAAATCTAATTATGCTTTTCACTGAAAAAAACAGAGTTACGCCAATAGCAAAATATAAAAATAATAAATGTAATCAAGAAAAATTTAAGATGTATATAAAGTAATAAATTCTAGTTTGTTAGATAGATAATTATAGTCTTGATAGAAGTAATATTCTATGAGGAGATTTTTATTGAATCAGATGAGCATAGTGGAGTAAGGGACAGTATATGGTTCAATTAAAGTGGTTTTTTAGAGATACAACGCAATTTTAAAAATGTAGTAAAAGACAAATCAAAATTTGTAGTGGAGATTATTTATATTTTGTAATAAGGAGATAACTTATGAAAAAAATACCTATATGTTTATTCAGTATTATCGTTTTGTTGTCTGCAACCACCGTATGTTATGCAGGATCTGTTCCAGAAGATTTATTGATATCTGATTCAAGCTATGTTTATTTTGGAGAGATAAAAAATGTTGATGGTGATAACATTACTGTTATACAAAAAGAAAATATTAAAGGCGAATTTGAAGAAAACAGGGAAATTACTTATCCCGAATTTACATTTATTGACTCACCAGAAATTGGTGAAACATATCTTTTAGGATACTTTGATGAAAATAATCCATTGTATGTATGGGAGGTCACAAGCCTTACCACAAAAACTTTAGAGATTAAAACCACAGATGATATGTCCAAGAGAATGCAGGAGTATTTGAATAATGGTAAGTTTAAGGAAAAAGAAGCCGAAAGATTGACAAAAAGAGGAACAAACAGTAATACTGGTGCTCTCTCTAGTACAACAAATGCTGCAGATGTTGATACCTTAGCTCAAATGGATACAGTGACCCAAAATGAAAATGGAACGCAAACTGACATAAAAACTAACACCTTTTTGACTATTGTTGTATTGTTTTCTGTTACAATTGTTTTACTAGGAATGATAGTATTCGTGTGGAAAAATCGAAAAGCTGATTCATAAAGATTATGAGCATAATGTGAAGTACAGCAAATTACAATAAAGTAGGAACTACCCATTAATTCATATCTTGTATTAAAGCTTAAATATCTCTATAATTGATACGGATATAAGTAATGGAAGGTGTGAAACTTTGGAGCTTGATCAACTATATTGTGTTAAAAAATCAGATTTCAAGGTATTTAATAAGTAGTTATTATGCTACTTTTAAAATAGATTGTTATTTAATCAAAGAAGATCCTTCCTTAAAGGTACTTTGGCATTTCTTAAAAGGAAAAGATTATCTCAATTCTAAGTGGACAGAACACATTAGACAAAAAGAACGTTTACATATTATCTATTTAGCAGTTCATCCATTAAAACAACATTGTGGTATTTCAAAAGCCTTACTTAAAATAGTCTTAGATTATGCAGATGCACATAATTTATTAGTTTCTCTAGAAACACATAATGATAAAAATGTAGCTTTCTATCAGCATTTTGGGTTTAAGCTTTTTGAGATAGTAGAGAAATCTATTCATTTAAAGCAATACTGTATGATTCGCTAGAGATGTTTATAAAAAAGATAAAAATACTTTAAAAATCTATATAGAAACGTATAGATTTTTTTAGATTGAGGCAATACTTAGCATAAGAAAAATTCTCGAAATGAAAGGATTAACTTATGCCCTTAGTAAATATTCTTAAACGTGTTATTTATGAGAAAGGTAGACGTAGTGATTGTAGTATTTATATATCTATTAGTTTAGCATATATGGAAAAACAAGATTGGATAGAAGCCCGTATCTTTTTGAAATTAGCACAGCAAACAAGGGAAAGTTATGAAGAACAAGTTTCAATAGAGCTGATAAAATCTGTGTTACAAAGTGAAAATGTAAAAGATAGTATGCTATTATTAGCGTCTATTAAAGAAGAGAGTTAACAATAACTTGAACTCATACAAAAAGATGTTATAATGAAATTACATTTAAAATCAGACAAAATTCGCTGATTAAGCCCTCTTTATAGAGGGCTTAATTGATGAATACATATAAAGGAGATACTATGAGCATTTTAGAGAATTTATTAGGTATATCACCTGAAACAGAAGCATTTTGCAGAGTTTGTGAACAAGAATTACAATCTATATATGCGGAAATTGATGAGACAATGCATTTAAATGGTGCCAAAGTATTACACGCAATGCAAAAAAACAAATTAAGTGATATTCATTTTTCAGCAACTACAGGGTATGGCTATAATGATTTAGGTCGTGAGACGATAGAACAAATTTATGCAGATATTTTTAAAACAGAAGCAGGACTTGTAAGGCCACAGCTTATGTCAGGTACACATGCGTTAACGGTAGCTTTATTTGGGAATTTAAGACCAGGTGATGAATTACTATCACCAGTTGGCAAACCTTATGATACTTTAGAAGGGGTTATTGGTATACGTGAAACACCAGGAAGTCTAGCAGAGTATGGTATTACTTATAAACAAGTGGATTTAAAAGAGGATTTTAGTTTTGATTATGAAGGTATTAAAGCTGCTATAACTGAAAAAACAAAACTAGTAACTATTCAGCGCTCAAAAGGTTATAGTTATAGACCAACTCTTTCAGTAGCACAAATAGGGGAGCTTATTACTTTTATTAAAGGTATTAAACCTGATGTTATTTGTATGGTAGATAATTGTTATGGTGAGTTTGTAGAAACTATTGAGCCAACAGAAGTAGGTGCAGACTTATGTGTAGGTTCACTTATTAAAAATCCAGGAGGAGGTCTAGCACCTATAGGAGGCTATATCGTAGGAAAAGAGCAATATGTAGAAAACGCGGCAATGAGATTAACTGCCCCTGGTCTTGGAAAAGAAGTAGGTGCTACATTGGGACTAAATCAACCTGTTCTTCAAGGACTCTTTCTAGCACCAGAAGTAGTAGCAAATGCTTTAAAGGGTGCTATTTTAGCAGCAGCTATGTTTGAAAAATTAGGCTTTGATGTTATGCCTACCTCAAAGGAAACAAGACATGACATTATTCAAGCAATTAATATGCAAACACCTGAGAAAGTTATTAGCTTTTGTCAAGGAATTCAAAAAGGTGCCCCAGTGGATAGCTTTGTAACACCTGAACCATGGGATATGCCAGGTTATGATGCACCAGTTATTATGGCAGCAGGTGCTTTTATTCAAGGGGCTTCTATTGAGATGAGTGCAGATGCGCCTATTAAACCTCCTTATACAGCTTTCTTTCAAGGGGGCTTAACCTTTTACCATGCTAGGCTAGGTATGATGAAAGCCTTGCAAACAATGATTGATCATGGACATGTTCAACTTCCTTAAAAGTATGAGTATTTTAAAACACAATAGTATGTAAAAAATATATAAAGTTAAAAAGGTGTCATAGTTTATAGATTACTATGATACCTTTTTAATATGCTGACGAGTCAGAAATATAAGAGGAATTAGAGAGACTCTATTTCAGCTAGCCAAAGGGCACTACTTGCATCTGATGGCATGCGCCAATCACCACGAGGTGATAAACCAATAGAGCCTACTTTAGGGCCTTCTGGTAAGCAAGAACGTTTAAATTGCTGAGCAAAGAAACGTTTATAAAAGACTTTTAACCATTTAAGCAAAGTTTCATTATTATACTGATTTTTAAATGCTATTTGTGCAAGATGATATATCTTAGAAGGCGTATAACCAAAGCGGAGCATATAATAAATGAAAAAGTCATGAAGTTCATAGGGTCCTACTAGATCTTCAGTTTTTTGAGTAATATCACCTTTATTACTTGTAGGGAGTAGCTCTGGGCTAACAGGTGTGCCAAGTACATCGAATAAGACTTCTTGAACCAAAGGTTCACTTTCATAGTAGGCCACATATTCAATTAAATAGCGCATTAAAGTTTTAGGTACAGAAGCATTAACGCCATACATAGACATATGATCGCCATTATAAGTAGCCCAGCCTAAAGCGAGTTCAGAAAGATCCCCTGTTCCTACCACTAGCCCATTAGACTGATTAGCTAAGTCCATTAAGATTTGTGTACGTTCTCTAGCTTGAGCATTTTCATAGGTTGTGTCGTGATTATTAGGATCATGTTCAATATCTTGAAGATGTTGCAAGGTAGAAGGTACAATAGAAATTTCTTTTTGGGTGATACCGAGAAGTTTCATTAAGGTAATAGCATTTTGGTAAGTACGGTCAGAGGTACCAAAACCTGGCATTGTTACCCCTATAATACTACGAGGTGACTTATTAAGGAGGTTAACAGCTCTTATACAAACTAAAAGTGCTAAAGTAGAATCTAACCCTCCGGAAACACCAATAACAAGATGATCTGCATGGGTATGTTCCATGCGTCTAGCTAGGCCATGAGCTTGAATGGCAAAAATACTTTTACAACGCTGTGTACGTGTTTTTTCTTCTCTAGGAATAAAGGGATGAGGATAAATGGTCCTTTGAGGTTCTTGATTTTTTAAAGTCAAATCAAATTCAATGATTTGATAATTTAGTTCTTTAAATGGTAAAGGCGAAGTTGCATAGTTAAAACGTAAACGTTGATTATTTAGGTGCTCAAGGTCTAGAGTAGCATAAGTTAATAAGTTATCTTTTGAAAAGAGTTCAGACTCAGCTAATAAGGAACCACCTTCATAAATGAGTTGGTGACCGCTAAAAACAAGGTCACTAGTAGACTCGTAAATACCAGAAGATGTGTATAAATAACCACACATTGTTTTTGAAGAATGTTGTGCTACTAATGCTTTACGTTGAACCATCTTACCAACAGTTTCATTACTTGCTGATAGATTAGCAATAATAGTGGCACCATAGAGGGTATGAAGGGTACTAGGGGATAATGGAGACCACAAGTCTTCACAAATATCAATACCTAGGCAGAAGTAGGGGATAGATTTAGCTTTAAAGAGTAGATAAGAAGAAATGGGTACTACTTGTCCGGCGTAAATGATTTGGGGATTTAAAATTTCATAAGCTGCACTAAACCAACGTTTTTCATTAAACTCATTGTAGTTAGGGAGGAAACTTTTAGGAACAATGCCAAGTAGCTTACCTTTAAATAATACACAGGCTGTATTATATAAATGGCCTTCATGAGCAATGGGTGCACCTACTAAAATGAGGAGTTCGCTGGTAGTGGTAGCTTCTAAAAGTAAACGTATATTTTTTTCAGTTTCAAATAGTAAATGACTTTGAAAAAAAAGGTCACCACAGGTGTAACCAGTCAAACTAAGTTCAGGGAATACAGCAATAGCAGAACCTGCATCTTCGGCTTTGGTTATACAATCGTGTATTTGTTTCATATTATAATGGCAGTCACCTATAGCTAACTTGGGTGTAATTGTGCAAACTTTAATAAAATGATCTGTCATTAAAAAGCCTCCATTCAATGTAATAGGAAAATAAAATTAGTAGTCTTAATATGCCTCAAATACGAAAAAATATCCTCTAACATAAAAACGTATGCAAAAGCCTTAATCATTCATTTGACTAGGGGAAAAATTGTAAGAATGGATATTGTACTATATCCAATAAGGTTGATATCAATAATGCGGGACTAGTAATAAAAATATGAGTTTGATATACTTATCCTATTCAGTTAAAGGAGGTCAATAAAAATGAAATATTTTATTGTTGAAGGTACGATAAAAAATCCAGAATTAGCTAATGATAATATCATGCAAGATCACATGACATATTCTAAAAAAGCAATGGACAAAGGGTTAATATTAATGTCTGGGCTTAAATCAAATATGAGTGGTGGTCTATTTATTATGAAGTCAGAATCTCTGGAAGAAGTAGAGGACTATTTAGCAGCAGAACCACTTAAACTTGCTAATATACAAGATTATCATATTATAGAGTTTTCACCACATTACTTTAATCAATTACCTAGTGAATGGTTTAATAACTAATTTGTACAAGCATAATATAAATTAATTATAAGATATACATACAGTATTTGACGCAAAGTAAATTGAGTGTTTGAGGTTAGCAATTATGCTAACCTTTTTTCATTTTATTGCAGATGAAACTGTAAGCATTAGGTTATATAACATTTGAGTTATCATAAAAGGTAGGTGACATGTATTAGCTATCCCCGTACAACGGAATTTTAAACATAGAAAATACACTATACATTTCTAACTTATAACAAAATGAATAGTGTATTCTTATAAAACCTCAGAGTATCAATAAAGACGTACCAACCCAATAACCTTACCAAGAATTTTAATATCTCGGCAGTAGATGGGTTCCATTGTGTCATTTTCAGGCTGGAGTCTAAAAAAGTTTTTTTCTTTAAAAAATCTTTTAACTGTTACTTCATCTTCAATTAAAGCAACCACAATTTCACCATTATGAGCGGAATCTTGCTGACGAACAATAATTTGATCTCCATCTAAAATGCCAGCGTTAATCATGCTAGTTCCCTTTACATTAAGAATAAAGGTCTTTTCATGACGTGTGAGATGTTTAGGGAGAGGAAAGTATTCTTCAATATTTTCAACAGCTAAAATAGGTGCACCAGCTGTCACTTTGCCTATAACAGGAACAGCACTCACGTGGTCTTCTAGCCAATTCATTTCTTCATCTAAGACTTCTATCGTACGAGGTTTACTAGGATCACGCTTAATAAAGCCTTTTTTTTCTAGTGTATTTAAATGACTATGAACGGTAGACGTAGAACTTAAGCCTACAGAAATACAAAGTTCACGTACTGATGGTGGATAGCCTTTTTCCTTTAAGCTTTGTTTAATACATGATAAAATCTGCTGTTGCTTAGCTGTTAATGTTTGCTCCATACGTATCCCTCAATCTTTACTAAAATATAATTTATTATAACATATCTCCATTTAGATAGCAAACATATGTTCTTATATTTGAGAAAAGAATCACATATTGTCTAAGTATAGTATAGCATGGCATCATTCATCTTGAGAGTTAGAGTTATTCTTCTCTAAGTTTAATAATAGAAGCAGCGTATCGTTTACGTGCATCATCCATTTGGGCATAATGTTTCTTAGTGGTATTTACATCCTTATGTCCCAAAACGTCAGCTACTAAATAAATATCCCCTGTTTCTTGATAAAGCTGAGTACCATAAGTAGAACGAAGTTTGTGTGGGGTAATTTTCTTTAATTGAGTTACTAGATGACTATATTTTTTAACTAGTAGCTGTACACTCCGTACGGAAATTCGCTTGTTTTGTAAAGAAAGAAAAAGAGGGTGGTCAATATCCTTACAGGTTTTAGTACGTCTTTCAGTTAAATAATCTTTTAAAATCTTTTCCACTTCTTGACTAAAATAAATAATGGTTTCATTACCACCCTTACGTGTGATTTTAATACCATTGTAGTTGAAGTCAATATCTTCTAGGTTAATACCTACACATTCAGATACACGAATCCCTGTTCCTAAAAGTACAGCTACAATAGCCAAATCTCTTTTTCGAGTAAATTCATGATAAATCTTTTGTCTATCAGTTAATTGCGCACCTGATTCTATTACATCTAATAGTTTTGCAATTTCATCTACATCCAATTTAATAATAGGTTTTTCATAGATTTTAGGCATATCTACAAAGGAAGTTGGATTGCGTAAAATACGTTGTTGTTTGTAAAAGTAATTGTAAAGTGTCTTGATAGAAGCTAACTTTCGTGCCTTACCTGTTTGTCCATTTTGATGGTATTGTCCACTACTTAAGTTGTCCTTAGTAGCAGTAGGGGAAATAGGTGCGTGATGTCCTTGGTTACTTGTTTCATAGTATGATAAATATTCTAAGTAGCGCTCAATATCTCTTGGGGTAATAGCCTCTAATTGTTCTAGAGTAATATCAGAAATAGAAGCTAAGTTTTTTAAAGTGGGTATAGATTCATGTAAGAAGTTTAAGTAAACTCTAATATCATAAGCATAGGCTAATCTTGTATTAGCACTGCTCGTGTGTTCTATACCTCTAAAAAAATCAAAAATATAAGGGGGAAGAGCTTGAAGCAATTCTCTTGTTTTTAGTGTTACATATTTTTGACGACGTTCTTGATAACTAGCCATTTTATTTCACCTCCCTAGTATTCCAACCTTCAATAGTGCTTCTTTGAACAGCACCGAACAAATGTTCTGGTAACCTTGAAATATCTCTTTGTAAACTGACAATAAGCTCTTTCGTAGTTTGTCTTTTAGTTTGTCCATCCATGGGACAAGGGCTTTTAACTACTGGAAGGCCTTCTTTTTTTACAAAACTACGAATATCTTTTTCAGGCGCATAAATAAGGGGTCGAATAATATGTAAATCTACTTGATCCATATATGTAATGGGTGCCATAGTATGAATACGTCCCTCATAGAAAAGAGACATTAATAAGGTCTCGTTGATTTGAACAGTACGTCTTACGTAGCTGAGTAAATGTTGTAGTTGCATTATGTTTCCTCCATCAACTATGCGTTAAAGTTTCTATTAGTATAGCATAGATTAACAGTGACTTAAATGGATGTTAGGTCTTTACTTTTATGGTATGATAACAATTAATTAGTATAGCTAGTTTAAAAGAAACTAGGTTGGATGTAATAACATTTAAGTAAATAAGATGAAGATATTTTTTAGTAACATCAATTTAATGGGAAATAGCAAAGGAGTAATAAGATGAGAATAGATATGCATGTACATGTAACACCACCAGATATAATTAAAAGCTTTAAAAAAATAGGAGAGAAAGAACCTTACTTTGGAAGTCTTTCTAGTAGCCCACAAAATCGATTTGTAACAGCTGAAGAAGTGCTTGCGCATATGGAAGAAGCAAAGATTGATCATTCCGTTATTTTTGGTTTCAGTTTTCAAGATATGGGCCTTTGTCAATATGTTAATGACTATGTGATAGAAATGACAAAGCAATATAAGAAACAGTTAACAGGATTTGCAGCTATTGTACCATCACACCCACAAGTAGAACAAGAAATAGAACGTTGCTATAAAGGAGGCCTTAGAGGGATAGGTGAACTATTTCCAGCTGGACAAAATTTTCAAATAAGTGATCTGAAACAAACAGTAGCAATGGCAGATTGTAGTAAATATTATCAGATGCCTATACTCATACATACCAATGAACCAATTGGACATGACTATATAGGAAAAACATCAACTTCTTTAAAAGAAATAGAGAGTTTTATTAATCATTATCCAGATCAGCCTATTATATTGGCTCATTGGGGTGGTGGCATTTTTATTTATGAGCATATGAAAGAGATTAAAGATAAGTTTAAAAATGTATACTATGATACAGCAGCAATGGTATTTTTATACGAACCTGCTATTTATGAAACAGCTAGAAGCATAGGGATATTAGATAAAGTTTTATTTGGTAGTGACTACCCATTAGTTTCTCCTAAACGTTATGAAAAAGGTTTACAGGAAACATCATTAACAGCAAAAGAGCAAGCAGCAATTTGGGGCGAAAATGCTAAATGCCTTTTGAAAAATTGCGGCATACAACTCTAAAATCCGTTTTATATGATAGGTGAAAAGATGACAATTGAAGAACTTAAACAACAAGCAAAACAGTTACCACTTTTACCAGGTATTTATTTGATGAAGGATAAAGATGACTATGTTATTTATGTGGGAAAATCCAAACACCTGAAGAATCGCGTTAGTTCCTATTTTGGGAGCTTAAATCATGTGCAACCTAAGGTTAAACGAATGGTAGCAGCTATAGATACCTTTGAATATCAATTGACAGATACAGAGTTAGATGCACTACTCTTAGAATGTGAACTGATAAAAAAATATAAACCACTTTACAATCGCCTTTTAAAAAATGATAAGAAATACCGATATATTCATGTAGACCTTGAAAGTGAACTTGGCTCTATTACAGCTGTTTATGAGAAAGAAAATACAGGTCTTTATTTTGGACCCTATGACCAAAGTGGTGACTTATTAGTGGCGGTAGAGGCTTTAAAAAATTATTTTCAGTTACCGTCTTGTAAACAAGGAGTGGGTATAGAGGTATGTTTATCCTATAAATTAAAAAGATGTTTAGGGCCATGTGAGTCTGTTAATAAAGAAAGGCACCAAAAAGCTTTAAAAAGTTTAGTGCGTTTTTTAGAAGGAAAAAATAAACTACCAATTGCATTTTATGAGACTGCAATGCAAGAAGCAAGTAACATGTTAGACTTTGATAAAGCTATTATTTATCGGCAAAATTGGTATGCTTTAAAACGTTTAGGTTATAGGCAGGAGGCAATTAAATTAAGTTTAGCACAAACAAGAGGAATGGCTGTATTAGCATGTCCTGCAGGTGGTTGTAAGCTTTATTTACTTAAAGGAACTACTATCTTACAAAGTTTCTATTGGAAAAATATCAATGAAAAGCAATTACTAGAAGACTTTATTGAAAAGGGGAATACTTATTTAAGTACACCATTTAAGAAAAGTCATGCATTAGATAAAAAGAGAGTAGACCAAAGCTTAATCGTCTATTCCTATTTTATGAATCAACATACAGAGGCATACGGTAAAATTGAAAATAAGAGGTCTATTGAAAAGGTATGCCACCAGCTTCTAATGGCTTATAAAAGGCAGATTCAAAAATAAAGAATAAATTTGACTGATATGAAAAAAACTAAGTCATATTGAGTAGCAGATAAAATAGATTTATAGTCAATATATTTCTAAATGAAATAGAGTACTTATTTTAGGAGCATGTGCAGAGACCCTGACAACTACAAATGCTAATTAGGGCCATATGTGAAAAGGCAAGAAGCAATAGAAGAGAGGGTTAAATAATGATTCTAAAAGGAACAGAAGAGATTAAAAGTCGTGTACAAAAATACAAAAACCTAAGTCCGTTTGAACTTAAAAATGAACTAATTTCTATGGCAAGAAGTACAGAAAAAAAAGGTGTTGCCACTTTTTTAAATGCAGGAAGAGGGAATCCTAACTGGACAGCTTCTACACCTCGTGAGGCTTTCTTTACACTTGGCTTATTTGCAGTGGAAGAGACTAAAAGAGATGTTGACAAACACGACTTAGCAGGAATGCCCTATGTAAAAGATATCGATAAACATTTTGATGAATTTGTGGCTAACAATAGGCATTTGCCTGGTATAGACTTACTATGTCAGATTATTGATTATGGGGTTAATGTACATGGGTTTAAAAGAGAGAGTTGGATTTATGAATTAGTAGATGCTATTATAGGAGATCATTATCCTATGCCAGACCGTATGCTACATTTAATAGAGAAGGTAGTTTGCGACTACCTTATGCAAGAAATGGGTGGTTCTACTACTAGTGAAGTAACTCATGACTTATTTGCAGTTGAAGGTGGGACAGCTGCTATGTGTTACATTTTTGATAGTATGGTGGCTAATTATCTTTTAGAAAAAGGTGATCATATTGCGTTAATGGTTCCTATTTTTACACCTTACTTAGAGATTCCTTATTTAAGTCGTTATGCATTTCAAGCGACTCATATTTATGCATCTGAAGTAAACGAAGAAGGAAGACATAACTGGCAATATCCAAAAGAAGAACTTGATAAATTAGCAGATCCAACTATTAAAGCACTTTTTTTAGTTAATCCAAGTAACCCGCCCTCTATTGCTATGAATGACGAATCCATCACTTATATTAAAAAAATTATTAAAGAAAAGAATCCTAAGTTAATGATTATTACAGATGATGTTTATGGTACTTTTACTGACAACTTTAAATCATTAATGACAGAAATTCCAGGACAAACAATAGGAGTGTATTCATACTCTAAGTATTTCGGGGCAACAGGATGGAGATTAGGCCTTATAGCCATTAGTAAGAAAAATATATTTGATGAACTTATTAAAGAGTTACCCCAAAAAGCTATTAATGATTTGGACCATCGGTATGGCGTATTAACTAATAATCCAAGAGAAATGACTTTTATTGATCGTATTGTAGCAGACAGTAGGCAAGTGGCATTAAATCATGCAGCTGGTTTATCTACACCACAACAAGCTCAGATGGCTATTTTTTCTGTTTTTGCATTGTT
Source organism: Bacillota bacterium (assembly GCA_023393125.1). GTDB lineage: Bacteria > Bacillota > Clostridia > Lachnospirales > Cellulosilyticaceae > Cellulosilyticum. The sequence continues at coordinate 13,514 of JAEWMQ010000082.1, read as the reverse complement.
AGATAAAGAAAATCGTTATAAAACACAAACAAAAGAAATTTGTCATAGACGTCTTAAATTATTATATGATCATCTAGAGTTACCACTTTATTTACAACCTCATAGTACAGCTTATTATAGAGAAATAGATCTTCTTGTATGGGCGAGACTTAAATATGGAGAAGCATTTGTGAATTATTTAAAAACATATTATGTACCAGAAGACATACTTTTTCGTCTAGCAGAAGAATATGCCATCGTTTTATTAAATGGTAATGGTTTTAGAGGCCCAGATTGGTCAATACGCATATCATTAGCGAATTTACCAGATGAAGCATATGTTCAAATTGGTGATGCTATTAATACAATCTTTAACCAATATGTGGAAGCTTGGAAACAAATCGATAAACAATAAAATGAGCGTATAGAAATAATGGGATATTAAGATATATAAATTAAGCAGATAAAATAATGAGCTAAACATATATATAAGTGAGTATTGATTAAATAAATATTAAAGGTGAAAAATCTGAATTATCATATGCTATAGTAGATACATTTCGTAAAACCGGTGTTTCGCGAATAGTTTATTATATAGTAATTAATGTAAGTAAACCAGTCTTCTTCATCCTAAAACTCCCTATAAGGCTTACTATTCTATTATTGAATAATTTGCTTTATAGGGAGTTACTATATACTTAATATTTGTCATGTTTATTGAGCTACATAAAATCTAAAAGCATTTATTTCATTTATACATTTTTGAACACTTAATTCAATAAATGTCATAACATCTTTATACAGATATACATTAGTTATTAATCAAGCAATCTTTATAATTTTAAAATATAAATAAGTAAACTGTTTTCAGTCTATTTATTTATATACACCTCTATATTTTTCAGGTAATAATTCTGATATTTTCTTCATGAGATATTTTGTGGCAAAATCTTCATATTCTTTTTTATCTTGCTCTTTTGCTCTCTTAGGAAATTCAAATTGCTTTCCAATGTTGATATAAACATCTGCATAATCAAAGGTTTCCGCACTCATATCCCCTTCCTTATTTATAGGTAACAGTTTTTCTGTCCCATATAATCCAATAGGTACAATAGGAGCTCCTGTCATTCTTGCTATAAGGAGGATTCCTTTCTTTGCTTCTATCAAACTACCAACTCTACTTCTGGTTCCTTCTGGGAAAATCAATAAACTTTCCCCCTGCTTAACAAGCCTAACAATTTTCTTGAGACCATCTTTGTCAGCAGTATTAGGTTTTATACTTGTAGTCTTTATTACATTAACCCCTATACTTGTAATAGCATTATTTGATAGCTTTATACCTGCTACAAAAGTTGGCTTGATCTCTTTTAAAGCCTTATCTAAAACTAATCCATCAGAATTACTTAAATGATTACATATAAAAATAGTTGGTATTTTTATTGCTTTCAAGTTTTCACTTCCCTGGATGTTTATATTGGCATACTTTTTTAGATATTTATTAATAATTTTTTTAGATACGTATGTGACAAATTTATCTGGCAAAATATTTATAACTTTTGCTGTTGTAATGGATATCATTTACTACCCTCCGAAATATCTCTATGGTTAAAATAAATTAATATTTATCAAAATATATCATAATATTAAAATAATATCAATAAAGCTATCTATAATATAAATCCAATATGTTAACTTTATTGATACCAATGCTTCTATAGTATTAGGATAGATAAGGATAAAAACGTATTTTTTGATTTACACATACTCATAATTTTGATATACTCGATAAAGAATAATAAATAATAATTAAACGGTTGATATTGACTGGAGATATTATGGATTACATAGTAACCGAAGAAGCAAAACAGTTAGGAGCCAAATAACTGTTGAAACTCTCAGGTAACAATACAGTCAAGGGACGTAAATCTGGAGAGAATGTCTTATTAAAGGGACATCACCGACGAGGAAAACCAAAAGGTAAGCTTTCAGGTAAAAGGACAGAGGATAAAAGGCAATTATCATTTTATAATTGCCTTTTATCCTCTTTTTTGTTTAAAAAATTTAATTATAAGAATGTGAGGTTATTAAATAGTGATTGAAATACTGGTTTTTTCAATAGAAATCATAGGAACTATTGCTTTTGCTCTTTCTGGTGCTTTAAGAGGTATTGAAAAGCAATTAGATATACTCGGCATTACTATTCTAGGAATAACAGCCGCTACGGGAGGTGGCCTAATAAGAGATATTTTATTAGGTACTTACCCTCCCCTATTATTTGTGAATCCTACTTATGTAATGGTGGCAGCAATAACGGCCATTGTTGCTTTTATTATTGCATACATAACAAGACATTATCAGTATCAGTTTAAAAATCATCTAAGTTCAACTTTTGGATCACTACTCAATTTAGCTGATGCTATAGGTCTGGGTATATTTGCTGTTATTGGTGTTCAAACAGCTATGCAAAGAGGTTTTTTTGAAAATACCTTTTTAACATTGTTTGTAGGCATCATAACAGGTGTTGGCGGTGGAATGCTCAGAGATCTATTAGTTAGAGAAATTCCATTTTTCCTAAAAAAACATATTTATTTTTTAGCTGCATTATTAGGAAGTGTATCTTATTATTGGCTTATCAAATGCCAAATTAATAATGTTATTGCCATGACTATAGGTAGCATCCTTACATTTCTTATACGTTTATTAGCTACTAAATATCGCTGGAACTTACCTAAGATTCCTCCTAAAGCTTATGCTGATCTAGATCATGTTGAAAATCACTTGTAATAGTTTTAAATGATTGTATATTATCTACTAAGGCACCAATTTCATGAGAATAGTTAATAACGCTAGCACTTACTTCTTCTGAAGAAGCAGAGTTTTCTTCCGCAATAGCAGCTAGAGCTTCTACTGTGGAGGAAGCTGTGCCGATACTATCAGCTTGCTTAGTGAGAATATGAATAAGTTCAATCATAGAAGTTGATACAGCTTGTATAGACTGATTAGCTTCGAAACTAATATTTTTAACACTTTCTAAATTCTTTGTTTCGTTTTCAAGTTTTAAATATTCTTTTTGAATAGCTTCTATAAATGATTTTATTTCTGAAATAAATAATGCTAAGTTAGCATTGACTTCTTGAACAGCTCCTTTAGATTGTTCTGCTAATTTTCTAATGGATTCAGCTACTACAGAAAAACCACGACCATTTTCACCTGCTCTAGCAGCTTCAATAGAAGCATTAAGTGCTAGTAAATTTGTTTGCTCTGCAATTTGAGAGACAATAGCAATAATAGCAGTCATATCATGAACCTTTGTCTCTAAATAAAGACCTTTTTCTCTAATCTTATCGAATTCTTCTAATGTATTAAAAATATGATTACTGGTATTTTTAACACCTTGATAGCTATTATTAACTTTAGATAGCGCATTTTCTAGTTCATTTTTATTTTGATGTTCACTTTCAACAATTTCCTTAAGGGCATGAATATTTTGATTCAATACAAAAGCAGCTTGTTCTGTGTTTTTGGCCTGCTCTGTAGCACCTTCAGCCACTTGTTCCACTACTTCTGAAATATCATTAGAAGTTCCTTTCATTGAGTCGGAAATACTACCCAAAGCGGAAGTAAAAGAACTCATTTCATCTACAATACTTTTAATATTTGTAAAATCTTTACGAGTAAGTGCCTTATAATCATTAATTAAACCATAAAGTTCTTCAAAAAAGTCATTTGTCTTAATTTCTCCATATGTACTAAACTCATTATTACAGAGTAAGTCTAATTCTTCTACTAATATTTTTTGGGGTCTTAAAAGTAAGTGAGTACTCAAACCAGTTAGTAAAGCTACTATACTACTAAAAATAATACTTTTATCCCACAAATGAAGGCCTAATAAAGGGAATGCAATGACTAAAGACGTAATACCTGTAAAAATAGCATTTTTAATAGGTAAGCTTTTTATAAAACCTAGGGATAAGAGATTATTAAAGAAATAGCGTTTTTTAAAATAAATAGGCTTTTCAAAGATCATTTTTAAAGTTAAGCTATTTTTCGTGCGCGTTAACTCCTCTACTTTAGGTTTTTCACTAAAATATTGCATAGCACCTTCAAAAAGTCCATAAAAATAATCAAACATAGCTCGTTCAGATTCGTAAGTTAATATAGCTTCATAATCAGAAATAGCTTTAATTTGCACAAGAGGTGGTTTAGCACCCTTAAATTTTTTGGTCATAATAATATGTACATCAAAAAGTGCTCTTAAAAATGAAAATAAGTTTTGAGTTTTAAAGAAAGAAGGAAAGTCATTATAAAAGGTCTTAATATTTTCAAGACCAATAATTTTCCATAGTTCTTTTTCATTTAGTTTTTCTTTTTCAGCAATAGCACGGATGACTTTAAAAATTTGTCCATCATCTACTGTTTCAATTGGAGAAAAGACACGATCTCTTTTCCAATTAACGAGCTCCATAGCTTCGTCGATATGCTGTTCATTATAAAGTTTACGACAAGTTTTAATCCAAGTGGATACAACAGTTCCTTTCATGTTACACACTCCTTCTATCCCATTATACAATTTTTCATGAGATATCTACAATACAATTTTTCATAAATATAATTAATACTAGATAAGAGCATGAAATTTTTACATAATCTCAATCTATTTTTAGCTCAATTAAAAAATTACTTAGTAAAAAAGTACTATAGTTGATCTATAGTACTTTTTAAAATTTATATATCAGTTTTCCATAAACCATGTAGATTGCAGTAAGCAAAAGCAGCAATAGCATGATCATCTTCAGTTAGGGCAAATTTAGCAATAGGCTCTTGACCTGGTAATAAGCATTTTCGTTGTCCGCCCTTTTCTGTTAAAAGGTAAATCCAATTAATAAGATGGTCTTCAGTCATAGGATGTATTACACTACCTACAGTCACAGTAACTTCATGTCCTGAAATGGTTATAACAGGTAAATGTTTTTCGGTAGCTGCTTCTGTAGTATTGGCAACAAGCTCGGTCATAGCTTCATTACAGCAAACGATTCTACCACCTCCATTTTTGATGACACCAATAATATTGCCACAGTGCTTACAGATATAAAACGTTTGTTCTCCACACATAAGAACCCCTCCTGTATGTAATTAATGTTACAATAATCTTCAAGAATTTAATTGAATTTTTTAGAAAATTATTGTAGTATGATTCTATTATACAATAACCACTAATATTGTCAATTTGCATATGATACAAGGTTGTTTAAGGAAAGGGGGATATTATGAGAAAAATAGCGTTTTTTGATACAAAACCTTATGATAAAACATGGTTTGAGAGTTTTAAAGCTAATTATGATTTTGAAATAAAATATTTTGAAAACAAGTTAAATGAAGATACTGCTACTTTAGCAAAAGGGTGTGAAGGTGTAATTGCTTTTGTTAATGATAATATTAATGAGAAAGTTATTGAGCAGCTGGATGGCATGGGAATTTCTATTATCGCTATGAGGTGTGCTGGATATAATAACATTAACTTTAAAGCAGCCTTTAATAAAACACATGTTGTTCGTGTTCCTGCCTATTCACCCTATGCAGTAGCAGAACATGCAATGGCACTTCTTTTAACACTTAATCGAAAAACACATAAAGCCTATAATCGAACTAGAGATTTTAATTTTAGTTTAAATGGCTTAACAGGTTTTGATCTCTATGGAAAAACTATAGGTGTTGTGGGAACGGGAAAAATTGGGCAGGTCTTTATTGATATATGTAAGGGCTTCGGTATGAAAGTTGTTGCATATGATCCCTACCCTATTTTAAATCCTAATTTTGAATATGTAGACTTTGAGCAGCTTTGTCAAGTTTCAGATATTATTTCACTTCATTGTCCTCTTACAGATCAGACACACCATCTATTAAATAAAGAAACCTTTAAGCAAATGAAGGATGGCGTTATTATTATTAATACATCTAGAGGTGCCTTAATTGAAAGTGAGAGTTTATTGGAGGCTTTAAAGTCATATAAAGTTGGTGCTGCTGGGCTAGATGTATATGAAGAAGAGTCGGAAATTTTCTTTGAAGATTACTCTAACGTCATTATACAGGACGATGTTTTGGCTAGATTGGTTTCATTACCTAACGTTATAGTCACTTCTCATCAAGCTTTTTTAACTGAAGAGGCTTTAATGCATATTGCAGAAACAACGTTGAATAATTTAAAGGCTTACTTTGAAGATCAACCACTTTTAAATGAGATATGTTACCAATGTAAAAAATTAAACAGATGTAAAAAGGATCATATGAAGAGATGCTTTTAATACATTGATAAATTCTTACCTTCTTGATTTTTGTTTTTCTTGCTGATATAGTATAATTACTTTAAATAAAGGAGAAATACTATGAACGCAGGACAAGAAAAATTTTTTAATTTCATTATAGAAAGAGTTGGACAAGAAAATCAGGAAAAAGCAAAGGAATTACTTATTGAAGGGTTTTCAAGACAAGACAATGGTACTTTTAACAAAGAGTACATAATGGATTTCATGCCTCGTATGTTAGAGTTAATCAAGCCAGAGTTTATAGAAGAAGTTAAAAATATAATGACAAACTATCAAGCATAGATAAGCCAAAGCAATATATCTTTTTATAAGATATATTGCTTTTTTAGTTGTAAAACGTAAATATATTATCATCCGGTAGCGCTAGTCTAAAAAACGCTTTCCGATTTCACCCACTACAAAAGCCCTTTCCTTGTTTCAAGCTGAAAAAAGTCTATCTTGATTCTGCTGCTTTTGCCCTGATTTTTCTCTGAAAAATGAGAAAATCGGGTATAACTTTATTTTAATGAAAACAAAGTTATACCCGATTTGGGGTGTTTATTCTATTATTTTTTTCACTTTTAACCCTACTCTTTTTCCTGATTTCCCTTGAGGTATATGGAGTTATGAGGAAGGATTTTGTCTTAGAGGGTCAATTTATTTAGATAGCTTAACTACTGTCTCAACGTGTGGTGTTTGAGGGAACATATCTACACAAAGTATTTTATCAATATGATATCCTGCTTCTTTTAAAACAGGTAAATCTCTTGTTAGTGAAGTAGGTTTACATGAAATATAAAGTAATTCTTTAGCACCAAAATTAATGATTTTTTGAATAGCTTTTGGATGAATACCATCTCTAGGTGGATCTAGAACTATAATATCGGGTGTTTCTTTTAGTTGGTCGACTTCTGTCATAACATCACCTGCAATAAAATGGCAGTTAGCTAGACCATTAGATATAGCATTTTCTTTAGCTTTTACAATGGCTTCTTCTACAATTTCGATGCCATATACCTTTTTAGCGCGAGTAGCCATAATTTGAGTGATAGTACCTGTACCACAATATAAGTCAAATACAGTTTTATTATCCATATCGTCTATTAAAGAAAGGGCATTTTTATAAAGGAGTTCTGCTCCTTTAGTATTCGTTTGGAAGAAAGAAAAAGGTGATATATTAAACTGTAAGCCTAGAATCTGTTCTCTAATAGTATCTTTACCATATATGACAGTTACCTTTTCAGGTTTAATAGCATCTGCTAAGTTATCTGTAATGGTATGAATAACGCCTGTTAGTTTCCCTTTTAGAGGAAGCTGTGCCAAAAGCTGCGCTAAAGGTTCAAAAGAAAAATCTTTTTGTGATGAAGTAACAATATTTACTAGTATTTCACCAAAGGTAATAGATTTACGGATAACAACATAGCGCATGAAGCCTATATGTTGCATTTTCTTATAGTAATCTAAATGATTAGCTTTACAGTAGTCTAAAATGAATTTTAATAGGGTGCTAAAGTCTTCATCTACCAGGCAACATCCATCTACTGTAATGACATCATAAGTACTATGCTTACGATGCATCCCCAAAGTCATAGGACCATCCTTGACTTCATCCCCGAAGCTAAACTCCATTTTATTTCTATATGCTAAAGTATCAGGGCTCCCAAGAATCCCTAAATCTTCATAATCACAGATACCTGCTTTGGTAAGTAGTTCTTTGACTTGATTATGCTTTAGATGGATTTGTTCTTCATAGCCAAGGTTTTGAGCTGTACAACCTCCACAAGTTCCAAAGTAAGTGCAAGGGGCTTCAATAAAATAAGAAGGGTTTTTAATAACTTCTAGAAGTTGAGCTTCCCATGTTCCTTTTTTTCGTTTGAATAAACGTGCTTTAATATGTTGGCCTTTAAAAGCACCTGTAACATAAATAGGCTGATCTTCATAATAGATGACCCCTTTATTAGGGAATATACTATGAGAAACAATGCCTTCAATTATTTGATTTTTTTTGGCCATTATATGACTCCTTTAATTCGTACTTATTTTATGTCTTAGTTTCAAGCAATATTGTGACATATTATATAAAGATTTTCAAGTGGACTCATAGGATAATCTAAAATACATGTACCTATTTAAGATTAAGTTGAAAAGTAAAGTTGTAATAAAGTATAATAAAATTAAGAAAGTATAGTAAGGAGAGAATACTGTGAGATATAATCAGGAGAACAAAAATCAAAGAACCGCCATTGAAGACAGTATTAAAATGTATCAGGGAAATCTAATGGATGATATGAATTTGACTTTGCGTCTATCCTATTTACATAATACCCATATTACAAAGCCTATTGAATGGACTGAACGTTTACTTATATTTGAGGCACCTATTCATAAGTTGGATTGGGTAATCTATCCTCAAGATGCTATTATTGATATTATATTTGTATCTAAATTAGCTTTGTTTCATTCACAAGTACGTATAGTAAAAAAATATCGCAAGGAAAATAGTTTATTTTATGTAGGAGAAGTTATTTCTCCTATTATTAAGAGGCAACAACGAGAAAGCTTTAGATTAGATGTAACCTTTGATTTAAAGTTTGTAGTATTACCGGAAATAGAAAATGAGGAGATAGATTTGTCAGTACTTCCGTATGAAGAAGGAATTTGTGTAAATATTAGTACAGGTGGAATGTGTGTAAATACAAATTTACAACTTAAATCTAATCAAAACATAATGGTTCAATTTTATTTTATGAATACAGAATTTATTTTAAAAGGTAAAGTTTTAGGTTTAGGAGAAATAAATAGTGCAGGCTATTATTCACATCGCGTTCAATTTCAGAATTTAGATATTGCGGATACAAATTTATTAACACGGTTAATTTTTGAAAAACAGCGTGATTTGCTTAAGAAAAATAGCTAATATATACAGAGGAATTGTTGTTAGTCACTATTTTTTGCAACAATTACCAAACGAATTCCTCCATCATATTTATTATTATCAACTTAGAAAAGAAGAAAGCCAACACCTTTTTTAGGAGTTGGCTTTCTATACTATAAAGTTATAATACTTCTTTTGAGTTTATTAAAAAATTTCTATTCATTAGTTTTATCTCTTATTTATCGTTCTTCTCTCTTTTAGTATGTTCTATGCCAGAAAACAAATAACATTATACAATTTATCCCTATAAGTAGAATTATACTAGGTATCCCAATGACAACTTGGCTCACAACAAATTTCCCCTCCATTCCGCTTATAGCCATTACACTAGAAAAAAGTTCTAACACAAAAGCCATGCAACCTGTAATAATATTACCTATAACAAGTAGTAGACGGTGTCTTTGCAGTACTCTTTTCAATTTAAAATCTTTTTTTGTATGCAAAATATACGTTATAGTAAATATCAATAAAATCAGAAAGCCAAGAGTCATCATTTAGCATCACATCCCATTAAGTTTTTATTTCATTGTATCTTACACAGATTTTATTTATAAGCTCTTTAACAAAACCTTAGATTTCATATTATTCCCTCTTTTTATTAGCTACATATTATATATCTTTCGGCGGCACAGGTAGAGCCTATTATTTTGATACATTTATTACTGCCCCATTTAGTAATATACTCTTTAAATTTAACTGAGTGGTTATCTTTAAAATAAATCGCTATGGTATTTAAGTTCGTGTGTATTCTTCATCTCCTATAATTTATAAAAATATGCTTAATGACCTTATACTATGCCCTTGCAAAGTATATATTGCCTACACAAATGGATTAGCTGAAATAGCAACTTTCAGGATAAACTAATTGACAAACTGGAATTTAACAAATTCTATCTCTTATTCTTTTTGCAATTTCTGCATTTACATCTTTACTATCATTGTCGTGTGTCCATCCAAATCCATCTCCTTCATATCTCGGGAAAATATGTAAGTGATAATGACCGACATCATTAAATTCTCCGCCATTTTGCATAATGCTGTAACCATTAGGTTTATATATTTCTTTCAAAGCCAATACAATTTTCTTGGATATTATCATTAAATGAGCAAGAATATCATCTGGTATTTCATCAATATCAAGATAATGCTCTTTCGGTACAAGTAAAATATGTCCCTCATTAATAGGTTCCATATCCATAAATGCCATTACCTTTTCATCTTCATAAATAAAACTAGTTATTATTTTATCTTTATGACAAAAAACACATTCGTTCATATATCTCCCCCTCATCTACGTCATTACCAATCCACCACACTACTATCTCCAACCTGCAAGTTACACAGCCTACAAAGTACGCCACATCATCCAACTAGATAAATTTCAGCTAAAACTAATAGGTTAATAGATAAACTGGAATTTATAACGTCCTTTGTTTTTTCCACTCTATTGCTTTTTGCTCAAGCTCTTTCATAAATGCATCTTTACCATTACAATAACCAACATTATCGTATATAAACTTTGCAGCAAGTTTCACTTTTAATATTGCATATTCAGTGGCATCGCTAGGATGTCTTCTCAGATAATCTCGTACAGCAATGTGACGTTGTATATCCTCTTTATTACTTTCCTCAAAAATATGAATATGATGTGTGCGGTTGTCACTACCCTTCATGAAAAAACGACGTCCACGAATTCCAAATTCTCCCTTGCATTCATAACCCAAAGCCTCAAAATCCGCATTGTGTGCATTAACTAAGGTAATATCCTTAACTACAGGCATTATATCAATAATCGGCTTTGCTCGAAGTCCTTTTACTGATGTAGAACCAATATGGTGGACTACTATACAGTTTTTACCGAGTATGTTTTTGATAACTTCTGCTTCGGTCTTAAACATATTTTCCCATTCAGGATTATAATCCATAACTTCTATCTTCCTTGCCATTTATTTTGCCTCCATAAATTTGTACCACTGAATACAACGAGTAAATTCTAAATTACCAATCCGCCACACTACTATCTCCCACCTGAAAGTTACATACCCTACAAAGCACAGTCACATTATTCAACTAGGCAAGTTTCAGCTATTAGATAAAATGGAATTTGCATTACTCTTCATCCATAAAGAGTTCAAATGCTATATCACTTAATTCCCCACTCGGATTTATACCATTATTTTCTTCATCAATCACTTGATATGTCATTTGTGTACCATCAAGATTTGCCTCACCATCTAAAGCCATTAAAACTGTATAATAAGTTTCATTTAAAATTTGATTTACCAACATTCTTAAGTCTTTTAAGTCCACTCCTAATTTTGTTATTTCTTTTATTTTTTCTGATACAGCAGTTCCTGAGTTTAAGTTCAAATACATTTCTAATGTAGTATTCTTCTCGTTAAAGCATTTCTTCACAAACTCTTGTCCAGTCACTTTACTTCCCCCACAAGTTCTAATTTATCAGTTTCGTGTTATGCTCAAATGCATGAGCTATTAATCCCATCAAAAATAAACTTACTTTGCTCTTTATCATAGGCAAAACACACTTCAAGTCCTAAGTAATCATCCACATACATCCTAGCAATTAAACCTGGATGTAATCCTAAAAATGTATCATTACACTAAGCCAATAATATTCTCTATTATTTACAAACGAGATATCTCCAATATACCATTCACCTGTCATTTCACATCTTCGAGGAAACATATCTTCTTCATCATTGCAAAGGTCTTCTCTACTTAAATAATCATTTATTTCATAAATAACATCTTTTATATTTTCCTCTTCATTTTGCATATATAATTCTTTAAGTATTGAACTTTCAAACCTCATGCAAGGTTGTAGTTTGCTTTCATAAGTTACATGTGTATTATTTATATTAGGATTTGGCAAAAAAATCTGCCTTAACTCTAACCCCATACATGACACCTCCTGTTATATAAATTCCTATGCTTTATTTTAATTTATAGCAAGAAAATTTTCTTCATATCATGCAATTAATAAGTGCACCAAAATATTTTTGGAGAAGCATTTTTATTTACCTCTTCTTCTTTTGTAAAAACAAACATAATATCAGTATCATTACATCCGATGTATTTTTCTTCATCTACATTATAAAATTGAAATATCCCTACTTTATATACCCCATTTTCTATCGAAAATTTAAACTCCTTACAGTATTCATCAGGAATTTTACAATCTTTGAATTGTGCAGCCATTGTTAAACAAGTATATTCTACAAAACACAATTCACCATTAGTAACTTTTATAACTCCCTCATCTTTTCTATAACATTGCACATCTTTTGGAGGTTGAGTTGTAATGGAGATTTTCCAATCGGACTCTATTCCTTCTTCAGTCATTTGAAAAACAAGTATATTTTCATTTTGAGTTTCACAAATCCAATGTCTTTTCAACATTTCAAAATCCCAATTTTCTTCTATAAAAGAGTAATATGTATGGTGATTAACAAGTGCAATAAAATTTGTATCTCCAGTATTAAAATATAATTCACGTCCTAAACTCATAAAGTATTCCTCCTACAAATTCAAATTTACCAGTCCTTTATACTCTTATCATTCTAAACACCCTACAAAGCACTGCCACATTGCTCTCATCTAACCTAAGCTCTGGATAATCTTTAAATGACTTTATATGATTCCCTTGAAGATGTTCTGTAGTAATGATTTTATACTTCTTCCAATACCTCTCACAATAAGGATGTTCTTTCACTTTTCTATTCCTTAATTTCTGCCAAGCATATGATGAGTAAAATTTACGTTTCTCAGGTGAAATATTTCTGTTATATGAAGTGCTTGTCCTACAAGTACACGTTGTGTTATATTCGATTATCTTACCACATTTACTGCATATCTTTTTCATATGTACCTTTATTCTAAATATTATATCAATAATTTTCTGTTAATTCTATACTTTTTCACAAATTTACCCCCAACCAAATTAATGATTGAGGGCTCATCTTGGGAGTGTTAATAATGACTTTACGTTTACGTCATATTAGCTTTTACTACTTTATGATAATAACACTTGTAACATATAATTTATAACATATAAAAAGTATAATTTTTGTATAAGTTATGTCTTATTTTTGTATACATATCATGTCATTTATATATCTTCGATATGAATTGATTTATAGATTTTATTAGCTAACGACATGTGCTAATTACTTTTTATTTTAGATAGGATAAATATGGTAATTAAGTGAGTTATAATAACCCTTACTATAATTAAATTTAAATATATTTATCCAAATATTAGGTGTTTAATCTGTCCA
>JAEWMQ010000026.1 GCA_023393125.1 Bacillota bacterium | reverse complement strand
GCACTAGGCTCACTTATTTGGATGAACGCACGAAAACTCCCGCTGGTCAAACACTCGTGCTAAAATCCATCCAAAACGTTCGCCAAGTGCCTCTAAAAAATTCTCCCAAGTCACCCTTCCAGATATCCCTCCTTCTCTCATTTCTGCCAAACGTTATTAAGCTCATAAACGTTTCTGACAGTAAAGCGGCGTAAAGAAAGATATAATGTCACTTTAAACGTACAAGTAGCTTTTTTATATTTCACTCCAGCAATAATACCGCATAAAGCTTCTTATTAGTTTATTTTGGCAAAGTAGTAGCTAAGGCAGGAGAGGATGGGGATTGGTGTAGGGTGCCTTGGAGGTAAGCTTAGCAGTTCTTAACGAAGGAGTCCTTATGGGTTTTAGGCTGAGTGTTTGAGCGCTAGCGAGTTTTCAGCCGTTCATAAGGGCTACGAGTTTAGAACTGCTTAGCGAGCCGAGACAGCAAACGGAACCAATCAACATCCTCAGATGACTTGGCGGGACCTTGCTTTACAGACTATTATTCAAATTTCCACTTATAATAGTAAACGACTATCCCCTTTTAGTTTTATATATGTTTTGAAGGATTATTTTTGCTAAATAAGATAAATAATCCTACAAGTACTAAAGCGATAGGCCAGATAATAGATCCATTAGTGAAGAATAAAATACCAAATAGAGTAGAAGAAAAAGAAAATGCTGCAACAATTGTCAAAATGCTTACGGGGATTAATAAAGCTTTATGTTGCCCACCATATAGGTAAAGCTGAAAGAGTCCAATAGCAGGGGCTAAAATATAAACTGGCCAAGTATAAGCTGAGAAAAACCAGAGGGTGTTAGTTTCAAACAAAAAGAGTAGGCCGAGTGTTGTTAAAATACCACCAGGTACTAATACACCTGGAGCGCGTCTAGTAGAAAAATAACTCCATTCGAAGGCTAATCCAGGAACGAGTACAAATACAGGCCATAAACGACTCATGCTAAAAAAGTTAAAGTCAAAAAAGTTATTTAAAATGCCATAAATACCTAAGGCTAGTAAAATGAGTCCCCAAAATTTCTTTGATTGTAATGATGTACGATCCATATTTAATCCTCCGTTTATGTTTAATATAAACAAAGTATAAAGGTGGTCTCTTAAAGAAGCGTGAGAGAAAAATTAAAATTTGATTATAAATATTATAAGATTTAGTAATGTGATTCTAGAAAAGTTGCTTATCTTAAGAAAAAGATTTACGTATAGCTTCTATTGTTGAAATGTGATAAATCTAAATGGATTTCAATAGATATAACGGTAAAATTGCTTATAATTTTAGGGTATCTTAAAGAAGCGGGATTCGTTATAATACCGTTAAATAAAGTAATATGTTAATTAAAAAGACAATAGCATAGAGGGGGGAGCATTGTGGCAATTATAAAGCAAATACCGTATCGATATGAGAACGTACCTATACCAGGAGGAGGCTATGTTACAGGTTTTATATTTCATACTCAAAAACCAAATATACTTTATGCCAGAACAGACATAGGTGGCGTTTATCGCTATGATAATGAAACAGCCCAGTGGAAGAGTTTAATAGATCATGTAACTCAAAGAGACTTAAGTGAAAGTTATCCTATAGCCATAGGATTAGATGTTAATAACCCTGAGCGTTTATTGATTGCTTGTGGTGTTAATGAAGATAATAAAGGTATTTTGGCTATCTCTCATGATAGTGGAAGGAGTTTTACATATGAAAAGATTCCTACTTTAGTACATGGGAACCTGAATGGTAGAGGGACAGGACTAAGGTTGATTGTGGATGCAAAGGATGACCGAACCATTTATTTTGCTAGTCAAGAAGGTGGACTTTTAAGAAGTAGAGATTTAGGAAAGTCTTGGGAAAGTATAGAGGTACAAGGCGAGAAGTATATGACCTTTATATGGCAGTCAAAGGATACTAAAACATTAGTGGTAGGTACTGCAGGTGTAACGACGAAACAAAGTAGTAAGGAAAGGGGCCATAGTTTATATGTATCTTATGATGAAGGCAAGCATTTTGAAAAACTATGGCAGCCAGAGAAATCGACTATTATAGGTTCTAGGATGTCAGGTTATGTGGCACAAAGATATGACGAGGATGATAAGTATTTATATATTACTTTTTCAGAAACAGGTAGACGTTCTTATGTAGTAGAGCATGGTTATAGCTGTGATTCAGGAGATGCTTTAGCAGGCAGAATCATACGCTATGAAAGAGATGCCCAGGGGAAAATAACCTCTTACGAGGAAATAACCCCTTTTAGGGATAGTCAAACCAAAGAAGATTTAGAATATGGATTTAGCGGAATAAGCTCTTGTAAAGTGCAACCGGGATTATTAGTAGCTACAACTTTGTGTAAGGATGATGGGGATTGTATTTATAGGTCTTATGATTATGGAGAGCACTGGGAGATTGTACTAGATGATTTGAAGATGGGGAATTTAAGTTTTGCCACCTCTTATATGAAACCAGAGTATAATGGTGGTCATTCCATTTTACACTGGCTTAGTGATATTAAGATCAATCCTTTTAATGGGAATGAAGTATGGTTTAATTCTGGAACAGGGATCTTTGGTTCCAAGGATTTCATGAGTGATTTACCACATTTTAAGGATTATACCATGGGAATTGAGGAGACCGTACATCTTAATGTATATAGCCCTCCTTCAGGAAAGATACAGCTAATTGATATATTAGGAGATTTAGGAGGTTTTGCTTTTGAAAACCTTAAGGTGGCCTGTGATAACTCTTTTGCAGATGCTGAAGGTAATCGCTATATTACTTGTATTAATGCAGATTACTCTGATTTAAACCCAGAGATATTAGTGGTTACAGCTAGAGGTAATTGGACTGGTAAAACAAAAGGTGGTCTTATTTTATCTAAAGACCAAGGAAAAACTTTTGAAAGATTAGAGATGCCTTATGGTCTGTCTGATGAAATTGATGAAAAACTAAAGTTTATTGAACAACCCAATGTAAATGCTGGTTGGGTAGCGTTATCACCTCATTGTAATTACCTAGTCTGGAGCATTGCAGACAATATAGAACTCCCTATGCGTACTATTATTCACAGTGAAGATGGTGGAAAAAGCTTTAAACGCTGTAAGATTTATAATCTTAATAATGAGTGCACTAATCAAAAAGGCATGAAGGTATTTGCTGACCGTCTGAATAATCAATTGATGTATGGCTTTGATAGTGAGGGGAGCATTTATGTAAGTAAAGATGGTGGTGCTTCTTTTAAAGAATATCCAGTAGATAAGCAGCTTAGAGGGGTTAACTTTGCTTTAATTGACTGTGCCAATCAAACTGAAATTAGAGGAGAAAGTGGAAAAGAAGGGACCTTTTATATGGCTTTAAGAGAAAAAGGTCTATGGAAGATGCAGTATCTAGCTGATAAAGACCAACTTTCTTTTAAGAAGCTTAGTGATGAGGGTGAAATCATTTACCGTGTTGGTTTAGGAATTATAAGACCTAATGGTGATTATTTCAAAGAAGACAAAGCCCTTTATATTTGTGGAGATTTAAAAGGTGATTATGGTTTTTATCGTTCGTTGGATGAGGGAAAAACATGGGTAAAATTAAATACTGAGCAGCAAATGTTTGGTGATATTAACAGTATAGAGGGAGATAGCCGTACTTTTGGGAGATTTTTTATTGCCACAGGCTCAAGGGGTGTTTTATATGGCGAACCTATTGGAGAAGAAGGTTAAAGTCATTCTTTAACCTCCTATAAAGAAAAACATTAATCAGAGTTATCAACTGTTAAATGGAATAAATTAGTGGAATGAATTAAATACAACTAGTTAGAACGAGTAAAGTAAATCATAGAAAGTTGATAAGGAGGAAGAAACATATGAGATTAAGGCAAGAGGGAAATAAGCTCATTATAGCAGAAGGGGTATCTCAAGTATGGATTGAGCCTTGGGGGATTAATGGCCTTAGAGTAAGAATGACCAAAGAAGCAATCATGGATACAAAGGATTGGGCATTAACTGAAAATGTGGAAGACTGTAAAGTAGCTATTGCGTTCAATGAAATAGATGTAACAGACCCATGGTACAAAGACGAAGCTTATAAGACTTATCATATGAAGGGGATAGAAGCAAGTATTACTAATGGTAAGATTACAGCTAAAGTCTCTCATGAGGGCTGGATTAGTTATTATAATCAAAAAGGTGAGTTATTAACAGCAGAATACTGGCGTAATCGCAATCGTTTAAATCGTTATTGTGTACCACTACGTATAGATGCTAGGGAACTAAAACCTATTGTAGGAAGTAGTGATTATAGCTTAATGGCACGTTTTGAAGCCTTCGATGACGAAAAAATATTTGGTATGGGTCAGTATCAAGATCGTCATTTAAATAAAAAAGGGGCTTTATTAGAACTGGCTCATCGCAATAGTCAAGCCAGTGTACCTTTTATGATTTCTAGTCGCGGTTATGGCTTTTTATGGAATAATCCAGCTATAGGAACAGCTCACTTTGGTACTAATAAGACGGAGTGGCATGCTGGGCGCACTAAGAAGTTAGATTATTATATTACAGCAGGAGATACGCCAAGTGAAATAGAAGAGCAGTATAGCGCTGTAACAGGTAGAACACCAATGATGCCAGAGTATGGTCTAGGTTATTGGCAATGTAAATTACGCTATCGTAATCAAGAAGAGCTTCTAAGTGTAGCAAGAGAGCATAAAAGAAGAGGGCTTCCTATGGATGCCATCGTTGTTGACTTTTTCCACTGGACCAGACAAGGAGACTTTAAATTTGAGCTGCGTGATTGGCCAGATCCAGAAGGCATGGTCAAAGAACTCAAAGATATGGGCATTGAAACAGTAGTTTCTGTATGGCCTACTATAGATGAAAAAAGTGAGAATTTCGGAGAAATGGCTGATAGAGGCTATTTGGTACATGCGGACCGTGGCAATGAAAATCATATGACTTGGATGGGGAATACGGTTTTTTATGATGCTACTCATCCAGGGGCACAGCAATTTGTATGGGAACGTTGCAAAGAGCATTATTATGATAAGGGGATTAGGTGTTTTTGGTTAGATGAAGCTGAACCTGAGTATGGTCCTTATGACTTTGATAATTACCGTTATTATGAAGGACCGGCTTTAATGTGTACTAATATTTATCCGGTGATGTATGCCAAAGGCTTTTATGATGGTTTAAAAGCTGAAGGAGAAACAGAGATTTTAAGTTTAGTGAGATGTGCTTGGGCAGGTAGCCAAAAATATGGCGTACTGACTTGGTCTGGAGATATTTATTCTTCTTTTAGGGCCATGAGAGAGCAACTTCAAGCAGGACTTAATATGGGGATTGCAGGTATTCCTTGGTGGACTTCTGACATTGGTGGTTTTTTAGGTGGAGATATTAAAGACCAAGGTTTTAAGGAATTATTAGTGCGTTGGTTTGCCTGGGGGGCATTTTGTCCAGTTTTTCGTATGCATGGAGAGCGTTCACCGTGGCACGAAAGAGAAGAAGAGTTTATTAATGGTGTACGCCAATTAACCTCGGGACAAGACAATGAGGTATGGAGCTTTGGAGAAGATCATTATGAGATTTTAAAACAATTTTTATTCATTCGTGAGCGTTTACGACCTTACATAAGAGCGTGTATGAAAATGGCCAGTGAAAAGGGAGCACCCGTTATGAGGCCTATGTTTTATGACTTCCCTGAGGATATAAAGTGTTGGGAGATAGAAGATCAATATATGTTTGGACCAGACTTATTAGTAGCACCTGTAATGGAAGCAGGTATGAAAGAAAGACAAGTTTATTTACCAGAAGGGACTAAATGGGTGGATGCTTATACGAAGCAAACTTATGAAGGTGGTCAAGTAATTACAACACCTACACCATTAAATATCATACCTGTTATGATGAGAGAAGGAAAAAACTATTCTATCTATGAAGTATAAAGATACTAGACTATATCCATTAACGCTAAAAGTAGGCCTACTATTATTTATGATAGTAGGTCTTATTATTTGGTTTTATTGATGTACTTGGTTTAATATTAGCTCACTATGATAAAAGAAGAGTCGTTTTTTTTATAACATTCAGTTATAATGAAAAAAGTAGACAAAACACACTAAAAGACAAGCCATTACATAAGGAGAATCAAACAATGGACACCTTTATATTTTCAGCCAATGCCATTTTGCCACTTATTTTGCTGATTGCTTTAGGATATGGTTTAAAGCAGATTGGATTTTTTGATGAAGTATTTTTGAAAAAGGCCAATGCATTTGTATTTAATGTAGCATTACCAGGATTACTTTTTTATAATGTTTATTCCATAGATAGTTTAAGTGAGTTAAACTGGAGTATTATCACATTTGTTGTACTAGTTATTTTAATTTTATTTGTATTAGGAATGTTTACAGTTAAGCTGTGTACATCAGATCCACGTAAAAAAGGGGTTATTTTACAGTGTATTTTTAGATCTAATTTTGCCATTATAGGCATTCCTTTATCAGAAACGTTAGGAGGCTCTAAGACAGTTGCTATTGCTGCAGTTATTTCAGCTTTTTGTATCCCACTTTATAATGTTTTAGCAGTTATTGCGCTATCTATTTATGTAGAAGATACAAATGGGAATAAAATAGGCCCTAGACAAATTCTCATGAGTATCTGCAAAAACCCACTTATTATTGGCGTGGCATTAGGCATGATGTGTCTAGTAATACGTGGTTTTATACCCTATGATGAGGCAACTAAAACCTATGCTTTTACAATAAAAACACATTTACCTTTTTTACATACCGCAGTTAAAAATCTAAGTAGTATTGCTTCGCCTTTAGCACTTATTATTTTAGGAGGACAATTTAGATTTTCAGCTGTTAAAGCACTTGCTAAAGATATTATAGTTGGAACTGTGTGGCGTTTAATCTTAGCACCTATGCTTGCTTTAAGTGGAGCACTTCTTTTGTCTCAGTATACACCGCTTGTTCATTTTACAACTACAGAATATCCGGCACTCATTACTTTATTTGGAACACCTGTAGCAGTTTCAAGTGCAATTATGTCAGGTGCTATGGGATCGGATGAAGAATTAGCAGGACAGCTTGTGGTGTGGACCAGTCTTTTATCTATGCCTAGCTTATTTATAATCATTATGCTATTTAGAAGTATGCAGCTTTTATAAGAAAAATAGCATAAATAGTTTGCTGTATGCTTAAATTCGTATAGATAACTCAAATTGAATAATTGTATAAATATTAAGAAGTGATATACTATTTTTATTAAATCATGAAAGTAGGTTGTTTATGAGATGTAGAATTTGGGTTAATCAGTGGTTTAGTACAATGTATCAAATTATTAAGCAGCTACGAGAAGGGGCTGAAGCTGATGGTTTAAGCTTACATATTATTGGAACAAGTACCAATCAAAATGTTGTTTACCAAAAGGTCTGTGATGAATTTTGGGAAGAACCTAAGAAGGGAATAAGCCCAGAAGACTATGTAGAGTGGTGTTTAACTTTTTGCATTGAGCATCAAGTAGAGGTATTTATACCAAAACGTCATATGATAGCTATTGCTAAAAATAAAGAGGCCTTTACTCAATTAGGTATTAAAGTATTAGTTGAAGATGATATAGATCTACTAGAAAACTTTAATAACAAAGTTAAAACAGCTGAGCTTTTTAGGGCTTTACCAGAAATATGTAACGTACCACCTTTTGAAGTAGTAACAGATGTGGAAGCTTTTAAATGGAGCTATGAAAAATTAAAGCAACAATTAGGGAAGAGTTCAGTATTATGTGTTAAATATGCAGTGGGAGAAGGCGCTAGTAGTTTTAATATTATAGAGGATGGTCCAGTATCGATTAAACAACTAGAGATGAGTGAAAAGCATTTAAGTTATGAAGCAATCATAAAGATTTTAAGTTCAGTAGAGTCTTTTAAGCCGCTCATCATCATGCCTTATTTAAAAGGGACGGAAATCAGTATTGATGCACTAAAAACGCAGGAAGGTATAATAGCAGTACCAAGACGAAAAGGTCCGGGGAGATTACAAGAAATTTGTTGTAGTGAGGAGCTCATAAATAAAGCAGCTATTTTAGCAGCACACTATGGATTTACTCAGCCCTTTAATTTGCAGTTACGTTACCATGAAGATACCCTCTATTTACTAGAAGTAAATACGCGTATGTCAGGTGGCATTCATTATAGCTACTATGCAGGGATTAACCTGCCCTACTTTGCACTTAAGAAGTTACTAGGACAGGTAGTAGAAATGCCTATGTATCCTCAAGATGTTGTAGACTTAGTGTATATAGAACAACCAGTTAAGCTTTAAAAAAGCACTTAGATATAGGGAATATTTTATTGATAAGAGACTATTGCTACTAAAGTAAATAGTCTCTTATTTTATTTTGTAATGACTGAAAAAAGTCTGAAGTGCCATGAGAAAAACAAGCAGTATCAAGGCTCTTTTGAAGTGTAGTCTGAGAGAAATGAGAAAAAGAGATTAAAGAAGGATTAGAGAAAGGTTAAAAAATAAGAATTTTCAGTATTTTAATTGACAGTCATTCTTTTTGAGATTAGTATAAACAAGAAATAAAGGTACTATTACAGGT
Source organism: Bacillota bacterium (assembly GCA_023393125.1). Taxonomy (GTDB): domain Bacteria; phylum Bacillota; class Clostridia; order Lachnospirales; family Cellulosilyticaceae; genus Cellulosilyticum. The sequence continues at coordinate 37,971 of JAEWMQ010000026.1, read as the reverse complement.
GAGGTAGTTGTTTAAAAAATAATAGGTAGTGGTAACAAAAAGTCTGATTAAAGGGGAAGGTAAAGTATGGCGATTATTATCAAATACATTATGAAATCTATGAGTGAAAAGAAACTACGAACGTTTCTTATTTTACTAGCAGTTATGCTATCAGGAGCTTTATGTCTTACCTCTCTCTCTATTACGGATTCTTTATTAGCCATTTATGTGAATCAGATGAAAACGCATACTGGAACAGCTGAGATTTACATTAGAGCAGGAGAAAACTCCCCTAGTAAGGTGATAAGTTTAACGCCAGGAAAGGCGCTTTTGCAGCAGGTAGAATATATGATTCCAGTATTAAGTAGCAGTGGTACTTATGATAGTGGGAAAAAAGTTGTAGATGAAATGAGCATCATGGGAGTGGCTCTTGAGGATTATTTACAAATGAATAAGTTGCAGCTCATTAGCAAACGGAGTAACACAGACTTTATAAATAACCAAATCATCATAAGTGATCAAACAGCCCAAAAGTATCAATTAGAGATAGGTGATACTCTGGAAATACGTATTAACAATGCCAAAAGAAAACTTATGATTTATGGTATAACCAGTAGAGTAGGGATCTTTAGTAGTGAAGGGAATAAGGCACAAATTTTAATGCCTTATACCACTTTATCTAAGTATCTAGGAACACATCAAAAATCAAGTAGTATTTATATCAAGGGAAAAGAAGGGATAGAGGTTTCACAGCTCTTAAAAGATTTTAAAGCAGCTTATCCTAAATACGAAGTAGCAGAACCTATTCCTATTGAAGATATAAAGACGATGTTAGGGATGTTTTCTACTCTGTTTATGATGATGACCTTAATTGTTACTGTTATGAGTGTCTTTATTGTTTACACGTCATTTAAAGTCATTATGCTAGAAAAAATGCCTATTATTGGAACTTTTAGAAGTGTAGGAGCAAGTCAAAAGATGATGAGGCGGGTACTCATTTTAGAAAGTAGTTTTTATGGAATATTAGGGGGAATTGCTTCATGGGGGTTAGGTATTATTATTTTAAAGGTACTCCTTAATGTTGTTGCAGCTTCAGAAGGTATAGGTGGCAAAATAGATTTAGTTATTACCCCAGGTTACCTATCAGGTTCTTTTTTACTTTGTATCATCATTTGTTTGGCAAGTAGTATTTTCCCAATATTAAAGGTGGCTAAAGTACCTGTTAAGGAAATTGTACTAGGCAGTAGTAATCACGCAGTAAAACGTAAGAGAAGTAAAGAAATGAGAAGCATTATCTTAGTAGTCCTTAGTATTGTGGCAATTAAGATTTTACCTGAGAGTTATCGGATTATGGCAGCCAATTTCTGTGTACTTTTAGCTTTAATTGGAGTGATAGGGATTCTACCTACGATTATTAAACTCTCTTCAGGGGTAACTGAGAAGCTATTTGCTGCCGTATTTGGTAATGTAGGTGTCCTTGCGGTAAAAAATATTAAAGGAAATAAAAGTATACTTAATAGCATGTCACTGATTACTCTTGGTGTTGGTATTTTACTGATGGTCAATAACATAGGTGAAAATTTAGCAGTAGAAGTGGTTAATGCTTACGAGAAAAACTTTGCTTATGACATAGAACTTTCCTTAGATGATATGGATAGAAATACAGTACGCTCCTTGTTATATGAGGAGGGTGTATCAGGTGCTTACGGCTGTTATGTCAGTGGTTTTTACTATGGTAAGAACATAGAGTTAGTAGATTACAACAATGTGAAACTTGCCTCTATTGAAGGTGTTTCAGGAAAGATTCATGGTGATTACTTAACTTATGGTTATGAGAATGAAGCTGAGAAGAACCGCATTTTAGAGCAACTAGGTGAGGGGCGTAATATTGCTTTTTCAAATATATTAAAGAAACGTTATGGCTTAGAAGAAGGGCAAAATATACAGCTTAAAATGCCAGAGGGTTTAAGGACTTATGAAATCATTGGCTTTTATGATACCTTAATGAATAATGGAGATCTAGTTCAGATTGGTGAGGCGTACTTTAAACAAGATATTGGAGTTCATAATTACACTACTATTTATTTAAAAACTTCTAAAGAGCCTAGTGAAGTATTAGATGCACTTCAGATAAAATATAAGGATCGTCACTTATCAGGAGCAACTATGAGGGAGCAGCTCCAAAATAATAAGGAAGGGAATGCTCAGATTATGAGTATTTTATCTGGTTTTTCTATTTTAGCAGCCATCATAGGGGTTATTGGTATTGTCAATAATTTATTTATTAGTTTTATTGAGCGAAAAAGGAGCATTGCTGTGCTGCGTTCAGTAGGCATGAATAAAAAGCAGGTGATTCGGATGATTTTCTTAGAAGCTTTATATACAGGACTTTTAGGGGCAATAGCAGGCATAGGAGCCGGTTGGATTATTATGAACAATATGCCTTACGTTATAGAAGGTATGCAATTACCACCCATTGTGTACTTTGTAGCCAATGGCCTATGGGTTTATATTGGAGTAGCTACTTTAGTGACCATTGTAGCGTCTATTTCACCAGCTTTTAAAACCTCTAAGTTGAATATTATAGAAGCAATCAAATTTGAATAATTAAATAGAACGTAATGAGAATAGATTTTTCTAAATTGATGGAAGTTGAAGTGGTGTGAGTGCAAAATATGAGGAGGAATAGAGATGTCCTATGTAATAGAAACCAATCATTTATGTAAAAGTTATGATTTAGGGAGTGAAAAAGTAGAGATTTTAAAAGATATTAACTTAACCATTGAAAAGGGAAGCTTTTATTCGATTATGGGACCTTCTGGTTCTGGGAAAAGTACCTTACTTTACTTAATAGGAGGCCTAGATAAGCCAACTTCTGGGACTATTAAAATTAATGGTAAAGAACTATCTACGATGAAGGATCATGCAGAAAGCGAAATGCGCAGACGTGATATAGGATTTGTATTTCAGTTCTACAATTTAATTCCTAACTTAAATGTGGAGGAAAATATTATGTTACCTATTTTATTAGATGGTAAGAAGATGAAGGATTATAGAGGGGACTTGGAAGAAATCTTGCAAATTGTAGGACTGACAGAGCGTAGAAGGCATACACCGAGAGAACTTTCTGGTGGTCAGCAACAAAGGGTAGCTATTGCTAGGGCACTTATTAATAAACCAGATATTATTTTTGCAGATGAACCTATTGGAAATTTAGATAGCAAAACAGGTAAAGAGATTATGGAGCTTTTACAAGCTATTAACCGAACACAAGGAAAAACGATTGTTCAAGTTACCCATTCTAGAGAAGCAGCAGATTACGGGACCCATTTAATTATGGTTAAAGACGGTTGCATTTGTGAAGAACAATCTACAAAGATAAGGGGAGAGAAATATGAAAAAGCAATTTAATATTTTTTTATTAAGTATAGGAGTCCTATTAGGTAGTATAGCCATGACGGGTTGCAATTCACAAGAAGTGAATGCACAGGAATTAACAAAGGAAGTAGAGATTACCCAAGAAGTGAGTCAACTAGATGTATTTGGAAAAGTAGAAGCTGCAACGATTAGAGAATTAGCAATAGATTTTCCAGCTACTATTGAAACTATAGATTTAAAGGTGGGAGATCTTGCCGAAAAAGGTACTCAGCTTATGACCTTAGATTACGAAGGTTATAAAAATGACATTTTGAAAAAAGAACAAGAAATCCAGCTTTTAAAAGTAGAGAGAGAAGCAGCTTATAATAGCTTAGATCCACAAAGTATTACCATTAATCAAAAAAATAGTGAATTGAAAACAAAACAAACTCAGTTAACAACTGGTACAGATCCAGAACTTATAAAGATAGAAGAACAAATTAAATTATTAGATCAGCAAATCAGTGTAGCAGAAAAAGATTATGAAGTGAGTAAGAGTTTAATAGAAGTAGGAGGCATATCCAATAAAGAGCTAGAAGATAAAGAAATGCGTTTAACAGAGCTTAAAGACAGTAAGTACCAATCAGAAAATGCACTAAAACAGCTTAAAATAAATAGGCAATTAGAGCTAGATAGCCTTAAAGGTTCTATAGCTAGTTTACAAGCCACTGTGAGTAATACAAATGAAGAAAAAACAAGTAAAGTAGAAACCTTAGATATTAAAATACAAACAGCAGAAACTGAGTTAAAAGAAATGAATACTAAACTTACTAAAGCTTATTTAAAAGATAATAGTATTATTTTAGACCAAACAGAAGGCGTTGTTTATGAAATACTAGTGGCTGAAGGAACGAGGCTAATAGGTGGTGAACCTATTATGCGCCTTATTGATCCAAGTCAACTAACTGCTTTAGTAGATGTGCCAGAAGCATTTATAAACAAAGTCGAAGTAGGACAAAAGGCTGATATTTTCTTAGCAGCAAGTCCTGATGAAGCAATCAGTGCTAAAGTATCACGTACTTCTCATGCAGCTAGAGTTGTTAATGGAGAAAATATGATTAGTGTAGAACTAGAGGTAGTAGAAAATCAAGCTGCCTTAAAACAAGGTTATGAAGTAAATGCTATTATTTATTATTAATAGAGCCTCCTTTATTTGTAGAATAAAGAGTATAATTATATAAGATGATGAAAAATATAATATAAGCGAAATAAATAGACTTGATTAATTTGCTTCATATTGTATAATAATGGTTAATAAAGCAAAAGGAGGAAAACAAATGAAACAAGATGGTAAATGGGATGGTTTTAGAAAGCTTGTTTTGATTGACAAGATTAAAGAGTGCGATGATATTACTTCTTTTTACTTTAAAGCAGAAGATGGAGGAAAGCTTGTTAAGCATGAAGCAGGACAATTTCTACCTTTTAAAATAGTTACAGAAGAAGAAGCTTATAAAGATGTGATGAGGACTTATAGCTTATCTATGATTCCAAATGATGATCTCTATCGTATTAGTGTAAAAAAAGTACCAGGAGGCTTAATTAGTACTTATCTTCATGAGAGACTTGAAATAGGAGATTATATTGAAGCAATGGTGCCTATGGGACTATTTACATTAAAAGAAAAAAATCCTGAAACACCTATTACACTTATATCAGGTGGTATAGGGGTCACACCTTTATTATCAATGCTTTATGAAGCAGCCAATACTAAAAAAGCACTTCACTTTATTCAAGCAGTGCAAAATTCACAACTTCATCCTTTCCAAAATGATATTCAAATGATTGCAAAAGATAAAGGGTTTAAAAATACAGTTTTTTACTCTAATCCATTAGATACTGATGTGAAAGGAAAAGACTATGATGAATTAGGTTTTGTGACTAAAGAATGGTTAGCAACAGAAGCTGATTTAGCAAGTACTTTTTACATTTGTGGGCCACCGGTCTTTATGAAGATAACTGAAGAAAATTTAATTAGTCTAGGGGTAAGCAAAGAGCGTATTCATTATGAATTATTTAGTTAATAAAGAGTATTTGTATGCTTATTCCTTATAGTACGCTTATGGCAATGTCATTAACTTAAGACATTGCCATAAGCGTACTTTTGTTTTTAATCGGAAATAGCGATGGAGATCTTTGTAATATATTTATCTACAGATTTTTCTGCAATTTCATCAATGATAGCTTCTTTAAAGGAGTAACCATCAATGGAAAGATTATGTGCTTTCGCATAATCAAGTAGAAGATTATAAGCAGGCGTACTATTGTAATAATCTCCTTTTAAGTAAGTGGTAATATAATGACCACTTTTTTTTATGTAATAAGGAAAATCTTTTGGCTTACATAGTAATTTAGTAAAAAAGTAAGAATAGGTATCAAAATTATTTTGATAAAGATTTTCACAGCTAATCATTGCACCATAGGGATGACCTACATTTAAATTATTGGCATTGCAAAAGGAGAGATGATTATATAAGGTGTTAATCACTTTAGTATGTTCATTACTATCAATAAGAGGGCTTAGTATGAGATATTCCTCAGGACAAAATTCAATTAGTACAGTATCTATAGCAATCTGTTTAGACTGTTCCACTAAAGAGAGTTTGGTTTTTATAACTAAATCTATTCTTTGTAGATGTTCTAGCTCCTCTGTTATTATTTTGTGCTGTGATTCTAACAGTTTGTATAATGCATCAGGGTTTCTCGTATCGAGGTAATCTTTAATTTGATGAAGAGGCATCCCGATTTCTTTAAGGGCGACAATAATACTAAAGACATCACACTGTGTTTCACTATAAAATCTATAGCCACGTTCATCTATATATGCCGGTGAAAATAGTCCAATTTGTTCATAATGGATTAGTGTTCGTTTATTAGTGCCACAAAGTTTTGCGAAATCCCCTGTTTTTATGCAGGGTTTTATGTATTTTTGCATAATTATTCATTTCTCCTATTGACTATATCGTTACGGTATACTTTATTATAAAATTAAGAAAAAATCAAGGAGACAAAATATTATGCCAAATATTAGTGAGAGAACAACTCAGTTTACAGATTCAGTTATTAGGAGAATGACACGAATAAGTGACGAATATAATGCGATTAATCTATCGCAGGGATTTCCAGATTTTGATCCACCAAAGGCAATAATGGATGAGTTAGAAAAAGTAGCTCAGCTAGGACCACACCAATATTCAATAACTTTTGGGGCAGAGAACTTTAGAGCAGCACTGGCCAAAAAACAAGGGAAGGCTATTGGGAGAGAGATAGATCCAGAGACTGAAATAGTCGTTACTTGTGGGGGAACAGAGGCAATGATGTGTGCCATGATGACTGTCTGTAATCCTAATGATAAGGTACTTATTTTTTCACCATTCTATGAAAACTATGGAGCAGATACTATTTTAACGGGGGCAGAGCCTATTTATATTCCTCTTGTACCTCCTAACTATGACTTTGATATTGATTTAGTAGAAGAAGGTTTTAAACAAGGCGCTAAAGCAATCATCATATGTAATCCATCTAATCCTTGTGGAAAGGTATTCTCAAGAGAAGAATTAATGAGTATAGGTAAGTTAGCTATTAAATATGATGCCTTCGTAATCACAGATGAAGTATATGAGCATATGGTATATAAACCATTTAAGCATACTTGTATGGCATCATTACCAGGTATGTATGAACATACCATTACCTGTAATTCGTTATCAAAGACTTACTCTATTACAGGTTGGAGACTTGGTTATCTTATAGGGCCAAAAGAAGTAGTGGAAGGCGCAAAAAAAGTACATGATTTTCTGACTGTAGGTGCTGCATCGCCTTTACAAGAAGCTGCGACAGTTGGGCTTAAATTTGATGAGTCGTATTATGAGGAATTACTACAGATTTATACAGATAAAAGAGCGTATTTTTTAAAAGGTCTAGATGAAATAGGTTTAGAACACAATATACCACAAGGCACGTATTTTGTTATGGTAGATATATCTCAGTTTTTAGCTTTAGATCAATTTAAAGGATATACAGATTTAGAATTCTGTGAATGGATGATTAAAAATATAGGTGTAGCAGCTGTACCAGGTTCAAGTTTCTTTAAAGAAAATGTGAATCATTTAATAAGATTACATTTTGCAAGAGAAAAAGCAACAATCGATGAAGCTATTAAAAGGCTTTCTAAATTAAAAGAGCTTATTAATGATTAATACTAAGGGGGAAAATAGATGAATAATTATTCCACATTTTTTACCAATTATACAATAGGTGTTAATATTTATTCAGAGGTAGAAGCTATTTGTAGCCCTTATGGAAAAAGAATTTTTCTACTAGGTGGGCAAACAGCATTACAACAAGGGGAAGAAGCTTTAAAAGCAGCAATAAAAAATACTTCATTAGAAATCATAGAAGCAAAAGTCTATGGCAAAGAATGTACCTTTGCGATTATTGATGAGTGGGTAAATAATGCTAGAGCATTAAAAGTAGATATGATTTTTGGTATGGGTGGGGGAAAGGCATTAGATACAGCAAAAGCAGTAGCTAGTAAGTTAAAGCTTCCTGTATTTACATTCCCAACAATAGCATCTACTTGTGCTGCTACAACGGCTTTGTCTGTAGTCTATAAAGATGATGGAGATTTTGATCAATTTGAGTTTTTTGATAGACCTGCTCAGCATAGCTTCATTGATATGACTATTATAGCAAATGCTCCAGCAAAATATTTGAGGGCTGGCATGGGTGATACAATTGCCAAATACTTTGAATGTCATTTAGCTTCTAGAAATGATAGCTTGGAACATAGTTCACTTCTAGGGAGAACCATCAGTAATAATTGCTATTTTCCAGTTATAGAACATGGCATAAAGGCTTATGAGGATTGCTTAAGTCATAGGATCTCGTATGAGTTAGAGCAAGTAGTACTTGCTAATATTGTAACTACAGGGATGGTATCAGTACTGGTAATTGATGATTATAATTGTGCGATTGCTCATTCTGTTTATTATGGACTTGTACTTTTAGAAGGCTTTGAAGAAAAGTATCTTCATGGAGATGCAGTAGCATATGGTGTACTGGTTCAATTAGCCCTAGATGATGATATAGAAGCATTTAATGAGGTAAGAGAGTTTATGAGAAGTCTACATATGCCAACTACCTTAGAAGAAATGCAAATCAAATTGGATAGATATGCGCTAGATAAGGTTTTGGAAGAAATAGAAAATGGACCGGATATGATGCATTTGCCCTATAAGGTGGATAAAGAAATGATTTATGAGGCGATGAAAAAAGTAGAGGAGAAAACATGGATAAACAACAAGTAAGTACCATAGATATAAAAAATTTATTAAAATTTATTTTGTGCTCAAGTTTTGGGGTGGCTATGTTTTTAACTCCTGTACCAAATGGAGAATCATTTACGACTTTAATTTCATATGTTACGGATTTTTTAATAGCACTATTAGGTGGTAGTTTAAAATATATTATTATGTGCTTACTCATTTTTTCAGCAATTATGAGTACGATTGATTATATTTTTAAGCCTGATTTTATTAGAAAAAGTGAAAATATGAAAAAAGCTTTTTCAACTTCTTTATTATATGTTATTTCTAAAATAATAGGAGCTCTAATTGTTATAATGGTCGTTTTTAATATTGGGCCAGAAGTTATTAGATCAGCAGATACAGGGCAAATGATGATAAGCCTATGCGGCACTCTACTTTGTATTGTATTTGGGCTAAGCTTTATTTTACCGTTCCTAACAGATTGTGGCATTATGGAGTTTTTTGGTGTTATATTAAAACCTATTGTTAGACCACTTTTCAAAGTCCCTGGCAGGGCATCTATTGACCTTGTGGCTTCTTGGTTTGGTGCATCTAATGCAGCTGTTATTCTTACAAGAGAACAGTATATGAAAGGGTTTTATACAAAAAGAGAGGCTGGTTATATTATGACAAACTTCTCTCTCGTATCTATTCCTTTTTGTTTATTGGTGGCTGAGACATTGGGGATCAGTCATCTATTTCCAGCTTTTTATTTAACCGTATGTATAGTGGGGATATTACTTGCTATTCTTTCATGTAGAATGCCCCCTATCTCAAGAATACCTGATACTTATAAGGAGCAAGTAGGAAAACAACTCAATGAAGAAATACCAGATGGTAAAGGTGTTTTTAAGCATGCCATAGAATTAAGCTGTGAAAGAGCAAGTAAGTTTACTCTTAAAGCAATAGGCACAGGAGGCATGCATGTTGTTATAGGGATGTTATTTGACCTTATACCTATAGTAGTAGCATGGGGAACCATAGGGCTTATAGTTGTAAACTTTACACCTATTTTTGATTGGATTTCCTACCCGATGGGTGCTTATATGAATTTGTTAGGGATAGAAGGCGCTTTTGAGGTGGCACCTGCAACTCTTGTTGGATTTGCAGATATGTTTATACCTGCTTTATTATTATCAGGGTTTGAAATTGTTAAAACTAAATTTATAGTAGGTGCACTATCACTTGTACAAATTATATATTTAACAGAAGTGGGTGTCATTATCATGAAAAGCGAGATCCCACTTAATTTATGGAAGCTGTTTGTGATTTTCATACAGAGAACCATTATAGCCTTACCAATAATCGTATTATTGGCTAATGTGCTAGTTAAATAATAATAAAAGATGATACATAAGCCTAGGATTATTAGTTTACCACTTGACTATCTAAATGATAAATATTGAAAGTAGCAAAAAAGACTATTACAGGAGAAGCTGAAATGGTCTTTTTTTAGGTGTTCTTGCTTGAATAAGATAACATAAATTTGTATAATGAAAGGTAATCAATAAAGTATAAAAAGGAGGGCGGACATGCAAAAATTAACTTATGCACAAAAAAAGATAGCTCATGCTTCCATAGTAGGACAAAGCATGATTAAAGGGGAAAGGCAAACAGGAAAAACGACTGTTGGGATTGCACGTATGCTCTACCTATTAGAAAATACAGGGGAAAGGCTACTTTTTGTAACACCTAAGAAAGAAACTTATGAAGTAGCAAGGCAGCGATTAGAGGCTGTTAAAAGTATGGAGAATATGAACTTATTTGAAAGTGAGAGCCATTTAAGTCAAGGTGCCATTTATGAGTTGTCAGATTTATTAACCGATTTAGCTAAAGACTATTTTAAAGAGAAACAATATCTTTATCTAGAAGAAATACCTGATGATTTATTAGAAGAAGCCATTAATGAAGCAAAGAAAACCTATCCACGTGTTAAATGTTTAAAGCAAAAACACCTCTTACAAGAAGAAATCAAATGGATTAATGTGAAAGGCTATACTGCTGTAGAAGATTATTTAGAAGCCGACCGCGTCGGTTGTGAAATGAAATGGCCTAAGAGAGGGAAGAGTAGGGAGGCACTATGGTTAATTAAAAACTATGTGGAAGAGGCATTAGAAATTTCGGGACAAATGACAACCTATCAAAGAGATTTGAAGCTTTTACAAGTTCTTAAATTAGGTAAGAGGCAAGGTATGTACTCGCATTTGATTATTGATGATGCCCATTTGTTAACACAGGTACAAATAGAGCTTTTGGGATTATTAAGAAAAGACAAAGAGGGAGAAGTCCTTTTCCTTATAGCTTCAAAACCTGAGCCTTCTAGAATGTTAGGACTTGCAAGAAGGCAAAGCTACAAAAAACTAGGATATGATATGACCGGAAAAGTAAGACGTTTAGGAGGTCTAAAACAAAAAAGAAAAGCCAAAGTAAAGCAGTTAGATTTAGTAGAACCTACACCCCTAGAACGTTTTATGCAGGATCCATTAGCATTTACAGTAGAAAGTAAGAAATCATTGGTAATCAATGAAGAAAATCTAAAAGCAAATGAAGTCAAAGAGGAAAAAGCAGATAGTTTGCCATGGTATGTACAAACCTATAAGTATATTAATAAACTAACTGGACTTGAAACAATCTTTAAGCAAGATACCAGTGCAGGAGAAACCTATATTGATGAGATTAAGCAAGAAGATATACAGAGTTTACCCATTTATTCTGACATTGCAGCAGGTATGCCTATTGAAGTTGTTGAGGATACTTGTGGTACCTTTGAAATTCCAGGAGAGTTAACGGGATACAAAAAGAATACTTATATGTTACATGTACAAGGGGATAGTATGATTGGTGCAGGTATTGAAGATGGTGATTATGTGGTCATTCAAGCAGGCAGTGTGAGTGATCATGAGATTGCAGCTGTTTACTATAATGGAGCTATTACACTAAAGCGCATTGTTCAAGAAGAGGAGCATATTTTATTAGTAAGTGAAAACCCTAAATACCGACCTATTATGATTGAAGATGGTGAATTTAGAGCTATGGGAAAACTTATAGGTGTATTAAAGAGCGTATAAGCACATTTAATTTCTTTTGTCATAGGATGACGGTATTATTCTCCTATGCGATATTAATAAAAAATAACAGGAGGAAATGATGAATTACTTAAAGAAGGTTAAATATAATTCACCCGTCATCTTAAGCTTTACTTTTCTTTCTTTTCTTGTATTAATACTAGGGTACTTAACAGCAGGGATATCTACCAATCTTTTATTTTGTGTATATAAAAGCTCACCTTTAGATCCACTTTTTTATATACGTTTATTCACTCACGTTTTAGGTCATGCAGATTGGCAACATTTCTTAAATAACTTTATGCTTATCCTTTTGGTAGGCCCCATGCTAGAAGAGAAGTATGGCGCTAAAAAGTTATTAGGTATGATTGTGTTTACGGCATTTATAACGGGTTTAATGAATATCATCTTTTTTAATACTGCCTTGTTAGGGGCAAGTGGTATTGCTTTTATGATGATTCTTTTAAGCTCCTTTGTTAATATTAAGCAAGGTGGCATTCCTTTAACACTTATTTTAGTAGCTGCAGCTTATATCGGAAATGAAATTATTAGCGGTCTTATTAGTCAGGATAATATTTCACAGCTCACTCATATTATAGGAGGTATTTGTGGTTGTGGCTTAGGCTTTATAATGAATAAGAAGAGATCAACATCATAAAAGTCAAGGGTGTATAAAGTCCATTCTAGTGTACAGTTATTCTTTTTGGAAAAAGGTATGTTTAATACCGAGAATCATTTATAATAATAGTAGCACAGAAGATTTGGAGGCTAAATATGAGTAAAGTATATGAATTCGATGCAGAAATTAAAAAAGTACCAGATATTAATGGTGCATATATAGAAATACCTTTTGATGTAAAAGCTGAATTTGGAAAAGGAAGAGTACCTGTTATTGCCACATTTGATGGGGTAGAATATTTAGGCAGTCTAGTAAGAATGAAGACACCATGTCATATTATTGGTGTTAGAAAAGATATTAGGCAGCAGATTAATAAACAGCCTGGTGATAGGATACATGTGACCCTTAGAGAGAGATAAATGACTTAGAAGCAATTTGCTTCTAAGTCATTTTTTAAATGCTAAAGAAGGGGGAGTTGATTGAAAGTTCTTCAATTATAGTATAAAATTAAACTAGAAGTACATATCTTAGTAAAATATTTTTTAATAAAAAATCTAAAAATTTGAGATAAATACTCTAAATTATAATGATAAAGGAAAAGGATGTGAAAAATTTGAGCGATATAACAAAAGTTATAATTGGCGTTTTTATACCGTTGTTTGGTACTACTATGGGTGCGGCAATGGTGTTCTTTATGAAAGGTGAAATGAAATCACGAACACAAAAAGCTTTGCTAGGCTTTGCATCTGGTGTTATGATTGCAGCATCAGTTTGGTCACTGCTTATACCAGCAATTGAGATGGCAGAAGCAAATGGCAGTATTGCATGGATTCCAGCCGTTGTTGGTTTTTTACTCGGTATTGGCTTCTTACTTGTATTAGATAGCATTATTCCTCATCTTCATCTAGACTCAGACTCACCAGAAGGCAGACCTAGCAAACTTGGAAAGTCTTTTATGTTGGTATTGGCAGTAACCCTACATAACATTCCTGAGGGAATGGCAGTTGGTGTAGTTCTAGCAGGGATGCTTAGTGGTTCAGATATTATTTCTGTCACAGGGGCATTTGCATTAGCAATTGGTATTGCTATTCAAAATTTCCCAGAGGGTGCTATTATATCTATGCCACTCGTTAGTAGTGGACTAGGTAAAAAGAAAGCTTTCAAATATGGTTTTCTTTCTGGAATCGTAGAGCCTGTTGGTGCAGTAGCAACGATTCTTCTTACGTCACTGGTTACACCAATTCTTCCCTATATACTTTCATTTGCAGCAGGAGCAATGATTTATGTTGTAGTAGAAGAGCTTATTCCGGAAGCGCAAGCGGGAGAACATAGTAATATAGGCACCATAGGTGTTGCACTTGGATTTGCACTAATGATGGTACTTGATGTTGCTTTAGGATAGGGTTTGTAATTAGATTTAATCCATAAGAAATTGCCCTGTTTTACCCATTTGATAGGCTAATTTAATAATGGCTTGTTCTTCTTCTGTCAGAGATCTATGATACATCTTTTCGAATTGCTTTATTAAAGCATCAAAATTAATATGTTTTTTTCTTGGTCTAGTTAATTTAGGAGATTCATATGGGTCATAGCAATGAGGTGTAATAGAAGGTTGATATACCTTTTTAAAAATTTCAGCAGTATAATAAGCATCTGATAATGCAAGGTGAAAAGCAGTACTTATAGGAATTTGAAGCATATTGACAGCATCTTGCAAGCGAAGTAGTTTTTTTGAGGGCAATCCTAAGTAAACAGAAGTGTAAGGTTGAATGTTAATGAAGTTTCTTGGAAGAGGTGTAGGGTCTAATTGATGATATAGGACATTTTTAAATAGAATTTTCATATCTGATGTACCCCAAATACAACAAATTGCCTCCATAGGACCAATAAATTCTACATAAGCCCTATAAACCTCAGAAAAATTTTCTTCTTGTGCCAGTTGTTCCATTGTAATACCTGTTAAATAAGAAACATAGGGATTAATTTCTTCATAAAAGGTAGGTTTAATTAAACGATTAAAAGTATCTATTGTATGAAAGTTTTCATCTAGTTTAACAGCGCCAATTTGGATAATTTCAAAAGCATAGCGATTTTCTTTGCTATCAAAATCCTTTCGCGCTGAGAAATCTTGATTAAACTCTAAATCGAAAACGATGTAGTTCATAGTAACTCTCCTTTGATTATTTTCTTTTGATATTTTTTACTAGTACTTAGTAAGCTATTCTATAAATGAACAAAAGTTATGAGTGGCACATGCAGGATTAAGAGTAAATAACACCCTCCAGCACATCTAAAGAGCTAAGAGGGTGTTATTATTTTACGATATAACGTGTTACAAATTGAAGCATAGCTGTTAAGCTAAAGCTGTAAGCGAGTAAAGCAGCAGGTTTACCTAGTAGAATGATAGTAGTAAATTTCATATATGTCATTTTAGTCAGCCCTGCTAGCATACATAAAAAGTCATCTGGTGCTACGGGGAAGAAGATTGCCAAGGCAAAAAGCTTATCGAAGCGTTCACCTTTACTAAGCCAACCAATGTACTTTTCATAAAGTCTTTCTGAAACCATACTTCGAATGAAGGTTTGGCCGTAAGAACGGGCTAGGGCAAAGTTAAGTATGGAGCCAATAACAATCCCTATGTAGTTATAAAGAAAACCTTCTAAAGGCCCAAAGATTACAACACCTGCTACGCAGGTAACACCGCCAGGAATAATAGGTACAACTACTTGTACTATTTGAATGCCGATGAATAAAAGAGGTCCCCAAATACCTACTTCTTTAACAACTGCCTGAAGTTTGGCGGTAGAAGTAAAAATCCCTTTTTGATAGCCGTATAGAATAGCTAAAATCGTAATAGTAATACCTAGAACGGATATAAGTCGAAGTACCCTTTTAGATATAATTTTCTCATTCATACAATAACTCTCTCTCTTTTTTATTATGATAGCTATATTATAGCCAAGAAACATTAAATTGAATATCATGAAAGTATTAAGATTTGTTAAGAAATGGCATGTAAAAAGCTATAGCTTTCCTAAGAAATAAGTTATTAAAACTAAATCACTTAGAAAAGTCTATAGCTTTTTAATGTGGAAATAAGATGCGATGTTAATATGACTTATATTTAAGTTATTTGTATTTTATATAATAGTTGCTTCAGTACCTCTGATTTCAGCAGCTGTTTTAATTTTATGGTTTTTAAAGATAAAGTAACCAATGAAACCACTAAGTACACTTACAGCAATACATCCAGCAGCAGCAATTAAAACTTGCATTGGAGGATTGTAGGCAAACATAACAGCAAAACCAGCAATAGGGGTTGCAGTACCTGGTGTCATGTTAGTAAGTCCCATAAGCGCTACGATAATACCACTCAGTGCACCACCGATGAAATTAGTGACATAAACCGGAATAGGATTCGCACTAATAAGATCGGCTTGTGTAAGTGGTTCAATAGCTACAGCAATTGTATCTTTTTTTGTCCCGAATTTCATTTTTTTGAAGAATACAAAGTTCATAAAAGAAGAACCGAATACGGCTAAGGCACCAATTGCCATAGGAATACCTGTAAGCCCAAGCATTGCTGTAAGTGCCATAGAGCTAAGTGGCGCTGTAGCAACAACGGTTAATATGCCACCTAAGATAATACCCATGATGATTGGGCTAGCATTGGCTGATGAAAGAAGTACATCACCAATTCTTAATAAAGTGTTATTTACTACAGGTGTCATACCTGTTGCAATTAAACGTGAAAGAGGTGCTGCAATCACAATAATAACAATGAGATCTAAACCAGCTGGTACTTTTTTTTCTAGGAATTTAACCACGTAAGAAATAAGATAGCCGGCTACGAAACCTGGTAAAATGCCAAAGCCTGAACAAGCAAGACCTGTAAGAACAGCATAAACAGGTGATACACCTAGTGCAAGTGGTACTAAAATACCAGCTGCAACACCACCAAGGCTACCATTAGCAGCCCCTACGCTTTGTAAAAATTCTATGTTTAATACACCACCAAAGAATGCGTCATGGAAGGCTTCTACTAAGAAGCTTGCACAAGCTGCATTTGCAAGAGCACCCATAGCTTTCATACCATTTGGCGCTTTATAACTAAATAAAGTAAAGAGTCCTAGTACTGCGAGTAGTAGAGTTGTTCCGATTAAGATATCCATTAATTATGCCTCCGCTTAGTTGTCAGTAGTATCACTTGTTTTACGAATGAGTTTTTCCAAATACTTTTTCTTTAAGTGCTTTACCTGTTGGTGTAATAGCCACACCACCTAAAGCTGTTTCTCTTAATTCTTCAGGAAGTCCAAGACCTACCTTGTACATGGCTGAGAGTGCATCATCAAAAGGAATTTTTGAATTAACACCAGCCATTACCATATCGGCAGTTGAAAGGGCATTAACAGCACCTGATACATTTCTCTTAGCACATGGGATCTCCACAAGTCCAGCAACAGGGTCGCAAACAAGACCAAGTACGTTTTTAAAGATGATAGCAGCTGCATCTAAGCTCATTTCAGGTGTTCCACCCATCATTTCTACAACTGCTCCAGCAGCCATAGCAGCAGCAGAACCACATTCAGCTTGACAACCACCTTCAGCGCCAGCAAAAGTTGCATTCATTCCTATAATCATACCAATAGCAGAAGCTGCAAATAAACCTTGTATCATTTCCTCATCGCCTTGGCCAAGTTGTTCACCAGCAGTTAAAATAACAGCTGGAAGGATGCCACATGAACCAGCAGTAGGACAAGCTACAATTTTACCCATAGAACCATTTACTTCAGAAGAAGAAATAGCCATTGCCATGGCTTTAATGATGCCGTTCCCCATTAAAGACTTACCTGAATTAAGGTATTGTTGTAAGCGATAAGCATCGCCGCCAATAAGGCCACTTAAAGAATACACTTCTTTTTCACGACCTAGGGTAGCAGCTTCTCTCATAACATCTAAAGTAACTTTCATCTGTGCCATTAATGTTTCTCTAGAAACTTCCTTGCTTTCCATTTCTGTGCGAATGGCATATTCACTTAAGGTGATTTGTTCTTCGTTGCAGATTTCAATGAGTTCTTTTCCTGATCTAGCGATTCTCATTATGAAACACCTCCTAGCTGATTAATAACAATCACACGGTTAATGCCCTCTACATTTTTGATTTCAGAAATAACATCTTCAGGAATACTATGATCAACTTCAAAAGTCATAGTAGCACCTTTTCCTTTTTGGCTTCTTACAAGTTTCATAAATGCAATATTAATCTGCTTTTCATAAAATAGGCCAGAAATTTTAGCGACTGTTCCAGGAATATCATCATGACAAGTGATGATAGTTGGGTATTCACCTGTAATTTGAACTTTATTACCATTAATTTCGTGTATTTCTACAAGTCCACCCCCAATAGATGAACCAAGAACTTCCCAATGAATGCCTTTTTCATCTGTGATAAGGAATTTAACAGTATTTGGGTGAACTTGCCCTAAATCTGTTGGTGTAAAGGTAATTTTAATACCTGCTTCTTTTGCAAGAGTAAGAGAATCTCTAAGACGAGCATCATCAGGATTCATTCCTAAGATTCCAGCAACAAGTGCACGGTCTGTACCGTGTCCTTTATAAGTTTGACTAAAAGAGCCATGAAGTAAAAAGTTGACCTCTTTAATAGGTTTATTAACGATAGTCCTAGCAATTTTTCCAAGTCTAGCTGCTCCTGCTGTATGAGAGGAGGAGGGACCGATCATAATAGGGCCTAAGACGTCAAATACTCCAATGTTTGCCATGTACAACATCCCTTCTGTATGGTGATTTTTAAGACTAAAATACTTGAGATATGAATAGAGAAAACGAAATTTGATAAAAAAATAACAAATACATCATTTCACATATCAAATCCTACAAGTGTGTCATAAATTGTAATTAGTTGTAACTATTTACAATAAAATTATAAAACATAACAGGGGTTTTGTATAGTTTTTTAAACATATTCTATTATTTTCCATGAATATAATATGTAAAAAGGAGCAAAATAAAAGGTTATGAAGAGAAGATTCGTAAAATAAAAAGCAATTAAGGGGAAGAAATGTTATTATTTTATCAATTGATAGCGCATCAGGTTGTTTTCTATTACTAGATAATAAAAAAAGCAAGAGCGTGGTCTTATAAAAGAAGCCATGCTTTTGCTTTTTATAAAAAGAATTTATAGAAATAAGATACTAGGATATGACTTACTACTTAGATTCCCAAGCAATTAGCGCGAAAGATTTACCAGTCTTTTGTTTAAAGAGTGCTTCTGCTTCCTTAACAGCTATAAGTTCTTCTTCAGTTAAATTAGCAATAGTATAGTTTGTCATTATGATACCTCCTTTAGATCTAGTTATTACTATTTCCTAGATTAGTAAAGTTATACATCAATACGTTCTAAAATTCCTGATAAGTAAGCAATGACAACACCATAGTTAGAAATAGGAATACTTAGGGCTTTGGCCTTGGCTATGCGTGAAAGGACATATTTACGATTAAACATACAGCCCCCACAGTGAATAATGAGATCATAGCCTTCAAGGTCTGAAGGAAAATGAGGCCCACTAGTTATATCAATGGTTAGGCCAGATCCTACTTTCTGCTTTAGTAAACGAGGAAGCTTTTCTCTACCAATATCCTCACTTAGGGGCGCATGAGTACAAGCTTCAGCTATAAGTACTTTAGAGCTTTCGGTTAAAGTATCAATAGCATAGGCACCTTCTTTGAAAGCTTGTAAGTCACCTTTATAACCAGCAAATAAAACAGAAAAAGAAGTTAATTTACTGCTATTTGGCTTTTGGTCGTAAACCGTTTTAAAGACCTGAGAGTCTGTAATAATTAAATCCGGTGCTTTGGTTAATACCTTTAAAGTAGCAGCTAGCTGGTCAGTAGTACAGCTCATGACTAGGCACTTTTTATCTAGTAAATCACGAAGAGTTTGTACTTGAGGAAGAATGAGTCTGCCTTTAGGGGCTTGAATATCTTGTGGCATAACAAGTAAAACTAAATCGCCAGGAGCAGCTAAAGATCCTGTGATACTTTTAACTTCATAGTCTTCTGGTAAGAGACGAATCATAGCAGTTCTAATGGCTTCAATGCCTTCTTTGGTTTTAGCGCTGACTAAAACAGGGGAGATGCCACAAGCAGTTTCTATCTGAGAAGTGAGGCTATCTCTATTTTCTAACGTATCTATTTTATTAATAATAGGGATAAAAGGCGTATCTTGCGCTTTAAAATGCTGAAGCCATTTGAGTTCTTCTGTTAAATCAGAATCGGTAAAAACAATAAGGGCAATATCTGTTTTTTGTGTAGCTTCCTTGGTCTTTTCAACACGTAGGTTTCCTAAGGTACCAACATCATCAAAGCCAGCCGTATCAATAAAAACACAAGGACCGATACCGTAGATTTCCATGGATTTATAAACGGGATCAGTGGTAGTACCTGCTTCTTCAGAAACTAAAGCAATTTCTTGACCAGTTAAAGCATTAATAAGGGAAGACTTACCACTATTTCTCTTGCCATATAAGCCGATGTGAAGACGATTAGCTCGTGGAGTATCCATTAAGCTCATAGTTACACTTCCTTTCTTGAAATCAATGATTGATTATAGTTATTCAAGGTTAAACATGAAAAACAAAGTGAGGTCTAGTGTATTGCTAAGAAGTCATCATATTTTAGTATTAAAACCGGAAATCCCTAGCACCATTTTGAATAGCTTTTAATTGGTTAACTGCTTTTTCCAGAACTTTAGGATTTGTAATGGTTTTAAGTTCGCTAGTAATAATAGGAATAGAGGAAGCTTTTGTTTGAGTGGAGGCATAGTCCTCTAGGTATTCTTGTAGTGTCATAAGGGCATTAGGTCCGCAGCAGTTAGCAATTTGCCCAGATTTAACAAGACTCATAAAACGATCTCCCGTACGGCCTTCTCTATAGCAAGCTGTACAAAAGCTTGGGATATAGCCTAGCTCTAAGAGCCATCCTACAATTTCATCTAAAGTGCGGGTATCACTTAATTCAAATTGAGCTGAGTTTTCATCTTCTTTTTCAGGGAGCACATAACCACCTACACTAGTGCTAGAGCCACCACTAATCTGAGAAATGCCTAACTCTAATACCCGTTTTCTAGTTTTAGGAGATTCTCTAGTAGAGATAATCATACCTGTATAAGGCACAGCAATACGAATAACAGCTACAATTTTAGCAAAGATATCATCAGAAATAGCATTAGTGAACTCATTAGGATTAATATCATCTGCAGGACAAATGCGAGGCACACTAATAGTATGTGGACCTACACCATGAACCGCTTCTAAATGCTCTGCATGCATGAGTAGGCCTACAAAATCATAGCGATATTTATTAAGACCAAATAAAACACCAAGACCTACATCATCAATGCCACCAGCCATAGCTCTGTCCATAGCTTCTGTGTGATAAGCATAGTCATGCTTAGGACCATTTGGATGAAGTGCTTCATAGTTCTTTTTATGATAGGTTTCTTGGAAAAGAATATAAGTACCAATGCCTGCTTCTTTTAGCTTACGATAGTTTTCTATGGTGGTGGCAGCAATATTGACGTTCACACGTCTAATAGCGCCATTTTTATGTTTAATACTATAAATGGTTTCGATGCTTTCTAGGATGTAATCAAGTGGATTATGAATAGGATCTTCACCAGCTTCTAGAGCAAGGCGTTTATGTCCCATATCTTGAAGGGCAATGACCTCAGCTTTAATTTCGTCTTGAGTGAGTTTTTTTCTAGTGATGTGTTTATTTGTATGGTGATAAGGGCAGTAAGTACAACCATTAACGCAGTAATTAGAAAGGTAAAGAGGAGCAAACATAACAATACGGTTGCCATAAAAGCGTTGCTTAATCTGTTTAGCTAAAGCTTCAATTTTTTTGTTTTCATCTTCTAATTCACAAGCTAATAGAAGTGCGGCTTCACGATGGTTTAAGCCTTTACAGTCTTTAGCTTTTTCAATAAGACTATTTATAAGGGTTTTATTGGTTTTATGAGTCTGCGCATAAGCTAAGGTATCTAGAATTTCTTCATCATTTATAAACTCAGTAGCAGACATAGACTTAGGGTTATACATATCGAATGCTCCTTTATAGAGGAGAGAAGTCACCGCGGCTTACGGAAAGGCTATAGCCAATTTGTTTTAAACGATTGTTGAGGCAAGCCCAACATTCAGCAGCTTCTTCTCCTGTACATATTTTATTATTATATAAACTATATTTTTTACGTACGCCTACCGGAGAAAGATTAGGCATGACTACATTAGCACCTGCTAAAATACCTTTTTCACGACCTTTAGGATCAATGGTACCAAGAGCGGTTGTAGCTGGAATTAATCCATTAGGTAAGATGAGTCTAAGAATGCCAATTAAAAATAAAGTGAGTGACAGGGTGCCTGCTGGATAGTCCTTAAAAAGTGTATCTTGATGTGGAATAAAAGGACCAATGCCTACCATATGCGGTTTAAAGTCTTGGATGAAAAGTAGGTCTTCGCATAGTGTATCAAAGGTTTGATAAGGTGAACCTACCATAAAGCCGGTACCGACCTGGTAGCCAATAGCTTTTAGATCATAAAGACATTGTTTTCTCTGCTCTAGACTTTGAGAAGCAGGGTGAAGCTGACTATAATGAGCACTGGTAGCTGTTTCATGACGAAGTAAATAACGGTCAGCACCTGCCTTAAAAAATTGCTCATAGCTTAGGCGGCTTTTCTCGCCAATAGAAAGAGTAATAGCACAGTCGGGGTGCTTTATTTTGATAGCAGTTAAAATGTCGCAAATGGCTTCATCTTGGAAGTGCCCATCTTCACCACCTTGCAAAACAAAAGTACGAAAGCCTAAGTGATAGCCGGTTTCGGTGCAAGTTAGAATGTCTTCTAAAGTAAGCCTGTAGCGCTCTGCCTCAGTATTACTCCTTCGAATCCCACAATAATAACAATCTTGCTTACAGTAGTTAGTAAATTCAATAAGACCACGGGTATAAATCTGATTGCCAAAAAGATCAGTAGCGGTTTGCCTTGCTTTTTCAAAGAGATAAGAAGAAAGGTCTTCATCTTGGTGGTGTGTAAGTAAGAGAAGGAAGTCTGCTTTACTTAAACGATGCTCTTTGGCAAGGATATCAATAAGGGCCTTCATGGCGTATCCTGCATTTCTAGAGTTTCACTTATTTTTGAATACACGGTCTTCACGTTAACATGAGGAATCATCCCCAATTTTCCTGACAAAGCACTAATCACGCTATTAGGCGCATCCATAATAACACTAATCACAGAAACGTTCTTAGGTTTATAGGGCACACCCATTCGTCCTACAATATGTTCGCCATACTCATGTAGAATGCTATTGATTTTTTCTACTGAATCTTTGTTTTCAACAATGATTCCAATTAAAGCAATTCTTGTTTCCATTTCTCATATCCCTTCCTTATTAAAATATAATAAAAAATTGAAAAGATGTGGATTGAACCTCTAATCGAAACACTATTATAGAGGCTATAAAAGCGAAAAATCCCTAAGCCAAGGGGCTTAGGGATAGCAAAAGAAGAAGTAGTACCTAAAATGGCATTACTCCTATAAAATCTCCATGTGCTTCGCCTTACCACTTGGGACGAACCCTTGTGCAATCAGTACGATAATTAAAATAAATAGTTTGCTACCAGAACAAATCTTAGTAGCTTACCTAAGGTTATTTTATCATAAAACAAATAAATATTAAATGTATTTTGAAAATTTTAAAAGTACTTCATCATATTGTACAACTTTAGCTTCATAAATTAATAAGAGGGTTATTCATAAAAATGGAGGAGACAGTATGGAAGAAAATAAATTAACGACTAGTGTATCCATACCAGTTACAAGTGATCAAGCAGCTATAAGCACCGGGAAAAAAGTAGGTTTTGATTTACTGGCAGATGCGTATTTACAGGAAAAGTTAGCTCATTTTAATAGGGAACGTATTCCAGAAAGGGTTGTACATGCTAAAGGAGGAGGGGCTCATGGGTACTTTGAAGTAACTAATGATTTATCTAGGTACACCATGGCCAAGTTTTTAAATCAAGTAGGTAAACGAACGGATATGTTTATACGCTTTTCTACGGTAGGTGGTGAAAAAGGATCTGCAGATACAGCTAGAGATCCTAGGGGCTTCGCCATGAAATTTTATACTGAAGATGGTAATTATGATTTAGTAGGTAATAATACACCGATTTTTTTCATTAGAGATGGTATTAAATTTCCAGACTTTATCCATACACAAAAAAGAAATCCACAAACCAATTTAAAGGACCCTAACATGTTTTGGGATTTTCTTTCTTTAACACCAGAATCACTACATCAAGTGATGCGGCTATTTTCTAATTTAGGGACGCCTATGGGTTTTAGGCATATGGATGGTTTTGGTAGTCATACCTTCATGTGGTATAACGAGAAAGGAGAATATGTGTGGGTGAAATACCATATGCTTACTGACCAAGGTATTAAAAACTTTACAGCAGCAGAAGCAGAACAAATAGCAGGAGAGAATCCAGATTATGCAGTTAAAGATTTGTTTAATGCTATTGAAAGAGGGGAGTACCCTTCGTGGACTGTATGCGTGCAAATCATGACACCAGAAGAAGCTACTCATTATAGAGTAGATCCTTTTGATGTAACGAAAACGTGGTATGAAGAGGACCATCCACTTATTCCTCTAGGCAAGATTGTACTTAATAAAAACCCAATTAATTTCTTTGCAGAGGTAGAACAAGCAGCTTTTGCACCAGCTCATTTAGTGCCAGGAATATGGACTTCACCAGATAAGCTTTTGCAAACGAGGCTAATGGCGTATGAAGATGCCCATCGTTATCGTTTAGGTGCTAACAATACACAGATTCCTATTAATAAAGCAAAAGCTTGTTTGTATACGACTCAAAGAGATGGCAATATGCAGGTTAATGGCAATATGGGGAATGTACCGAATTATTATCCTAGTAGCTTTGTTAATGTAGCAGTGTCACCTGAAGATGCACCACCGCCTATTCCTGTAGTAGGAGAAATTAAAAGGCATGTTATTGAAAGTGCAGATGTTGACTTTGTGCAACCTGGTGAATTCTATAGAGCCATGGCCAGTGATGATAAAGCGCACTTTATTTATAATGTAACTGAAAGCTTAAAGCATGCAGATCCTGCTCTTCAGTGTCGTCAAGCAGCATTGTTTTATAAAGCAGACCATCAAATGGGGCAGCTTATTGCAGATTATTTAGGGCTAGAGCTTGAAACCATTGAAAAGTTAGCTGCTATGACACAAGAAAAACGTGTTACAGCTACTATGCCTAAAGGAAAAGCATAGCTTTTGTTTTGAAAAGATTTGATATTGACAAATGAAAAGAAATCAAAGATAATTTAGTAGTACTAATCAATACTACTAAGTTGGATAGAACTTAATAGTCACTTATAAGTAGTATACAAATGAGTTAATAACAGCAGGAAACTAAGGAGGTTTGTGATGAATACGAAAGTAAGAGTAGGTATCGTTGGATATGGAAATGTAGGCCGTGGAGTAGAAGTGGCACTCGGACAAAATGAAGATATGGAACTTATTGCTGTATTTACAAGAAGACCAGTAGATACTGTAAAAATTGCTACATCATCAGCAAAAGTGGTACATATGGATGAATTAGAAAAGTATAAAGATGCTATTGATGTGATGATTTTATGTGGTGGTTCAGCAACAGACTTACCAGTGCAAGGGCCAGAAATGGCAACTATGTTTAATACCATTGATAGTTTTGATACACATGCAAGAATTCCAGAATATCAAGCAGCAGTAGAAAAAGCAGCAAAAGCAGCTGGTAAAACAAGTATCATTTCAGTAGGTTGGGATCCAGGTTTATTCTCAATGATTCGTATGATGTCAGGTGCTATTTTACCAAAAGGTAATGACTATACTTTTTGGGGTAAAGGTGTAAGTCAAGGACACTCAGATGCTATTAGAAGAGTAGAAGGCGTTAAAAATGGTATCCAATATACGATTCCAGTAGTTTCAGCTATTGAAGCAGTAAGAAATGGTGACAACCCATCTTTAACAACAAGAGAAAAACATACAAGAGAATGTTTTGTTGTAGCAGAAGAAGGAGCAGATCGTGGACGTATCGAGGCAGATATTAAAAATATGCCAAACTATTTCTCTGATTATGATACAACTGTTCACTTCATTACTGAAGAAGAACTCCGTGAAAACCATAGCAAAATGCCACATGGTGGTCTCGTATTTAGAAGCGGTGTAACAGGTGCTAATGATGAACATAAACAAATTATCGAGTTCTCACTTAAATTAGATAGTAACCCAGAATTCACAGCTTCTGTGCTTGTAGCATATGCAAGAGCTGCGGTTAGAATGAATAAGGAAGGTACTGTGGGGGCAAAGACTGTATTTGATGTACCACTTTCTTATCTTTCACCACTTTCATCAGCAGAGTTAATTAAAAATTTATTATAAAATAAGCAAAAGCTTTTTAAAGGGTAGAGTAAACTTTAAAAAGCTTTTGTTTTGGTGTAAAGTATGATAGGATTTTCCTATTTATAAAAACAAGGTAACTATTAGTTGTACATAAATAATGAAGAATTAAAAATGAAGAATGAATAATAAAGAATTGAGGATGAGAAAATAGTTGAATGGTTACTAATAAAATTTCTCATCCATATGACTCATATATCATTTGTTTGTATAGGAGAAAATAGAGTTAGGCAAACTATCAATACCAACAATATTTCATACTATAGTGAGTAAGGAGATGATACAAATGATATATATATGGCTTGTTCTAGGTTTTGTTTTGCTTATTAAAGGTGCAGATTATTTTGTAGAGGGTGCATCTGATATTGCTGTTAAAGCCAGGATACCCAATTTGATTATTGGTTTAACTATAGTAGCATTTGGGACAAGTGCACCTGAAGCTGCTGTCAGTATTACTTCTGCTTTAAAGGGACAAAACGATATTGCTATTGGGAATATCGTAGGTTCTAATATTTTTAACTTACTTGTTGTAGTGGGTATTGCAGCTGTTATTACACCTTTACAAGTACAAAAATCTATTATCACCAAGGAATTTCCATTTGCATTGCTCTCTTCCTTCATACTGCTTATACTAGCAAATGATGTTATCTTTCAATCTACCTCCTTGAATACTATTTCTAGAGGAGATGGTTTGATCCTATTAGTTCTTTTTGGAATTTATATGTATTATCTCATTGAGCTTGCTTTGAGCCATAGAAATAGCACAGCAGAAGCTTCTGTATCTACTAAGAGCGAGACAGAAAAAGAGATTCGAATAGGAAAAAGTATACTTATTGCCATAGGCGGGTTGGTTGGGATTATCATAGGTGGGCAATTAGTTGTAGATGCTGCGACTCAAATTGCACTAGCATGGGGGATGAGTGAAAAATTAGTAGGACTTACTATTGTTGCTGTAGGAACCTCTTTACCAGAACTCGTAACTTCCATTATAGCAGCTAGAAAAGGGAAGAGTGATATTGCTTTAGGGAATGTAATTGGCTCTAATATTTTTAATGTATTTTTTATTTTAGGGATTTCTTCTGTGATTTTTCCTATAGCTGTTAATGGAGCAGTTTTTATAGATATGATAATCCTTTTAATAGTAAGTATAGTAACTTACATTTTTTCTATTACTAAAGTTAAAATTAATAAAGTAGAGGGAAGCTTATTAGTACTAAGCTACCTTTGTTATATGATGTTTATTATAATAAGAAACTAAAAGACAGCAAATAATATGATTTAGCGTCATATATTTATATGAAGACATTTAAGGAAGACTAGAAAGGTAGGAAAAGATATGTTAAGTACACCTTGGATTGAATGGGTAGGTTATGCAGCCTCTTTTATGATTGCCATTTCACTTTTAATGGCAGATGTCATAAAGCTTCGTATGCTTAATACAGTAGGTTGCTTGTTATTTGTTATTTATGGTTTTATTGTAGGTGCTTATCCAGTTGCAGTTGCTAACCTTGCCATTATTCTCATTAATTTATATCATTTATATAAGCTTTATAATACGAAATAAAAGTATTGAGGCGTATAAGAGGTAACGAGACAATGGCTATAACATGGGATGGACACTATTAAAAATATTGACGAAGGTCCAGTAAAGCAATATAATCGAGTCATAAAATAAAACAGGAGGCGCACCATGTTAAAAACAACACATACAGATGCTGCACCAGCAGCTATAGGGCCATACTCACAAGCAGTATGCATGAATGATTTAGTATTTACTTCAGGACAAATTCCTCTAGATCCAGCAACAATGACAGTTGTAGGAGAAGATATTACAGCTCAAACAGAGCAAGTGATGAAGAATTTAGAGGCTGTTTTAGAAGCAAGTGGGACAAGCTTTGATAAAGTGATTAAAACAACCTGCTTTTTAGCAGATATGACTGACTTTGCTGCATTTAATGAAGTTTATGCCAAATACTTTGTAAGCAAACCAGCACGCTCTTGCGTAGCTGTTAAAACGTTACCTAAAAATGTACTTTGTGAAGTAGAAGTTATTGCTTGTAAATAAGCAATAGATTCATAAAAAGAGCAACGACTAAAAGAAATATTTTCAGTCGTTGCTCTTTTTATATGTAAAAATAAAATTATTGGAGAGGATATAAAAGCTTCTTTAAGAAGTTTGAAAATAGGGGCTATAAGCATAGCAGGGATTATATTAATTGCAATAGCATTCAATGAAAAAGATATAGATAGACCATACTTTTATCTTTAATAGAAAGATTGGGGTATCGACAAATTTTGAATTTTTACCACTTAATAGGCTTTATAGGTAACAGGAAAAATGGACATAAGTGGGGAGAAATAGGAAGAGAAGCACTGTAAGAGGTTGAAGTTTAAAAAATAATTCTTAAAATTTATTTGGGTAATGATTAACTTAATAAAGTGGTTTTAAAAAATTGAATAATTAAAATATTTTGTATATGATATAAGAGGTTAGTTAAAGAAGTAGTGGGTAAGGGGGAGAATAATTGGAAATAATCACTACCAATGATCTATGCAAGCGTATAGGGGGCAAGCAAATTATAGATCATGTCAGCATTCATGTAAAACAAGAAGAGATATATGGTTTTCTAGGGCCTAATGGAGCAGGTAAAACAACGCTCATGAGAATGCTCTTACATTTGGTAAAATCAGATAGTGGGAGCATTCAGCTTTTTGGGGAAGAAATGAGCGCAATGCAGCCACGCTTGCTACGTCGTATAGGAAATATGATAGAATACCCTATTTTTTATAATCACTTAACAGTTAAAGAAAATCTAGAACTTCAATGTAGCTATATGGGAATTGAAGCAGAAGAAAGTGTAGCTAATGCCTTAAAGCTTGTGCGTTTACAAGGTATGGCAGATGAAAGGGTAAGTCAGTTCTCGGCAGGAATGAGGCAGCGCTTAGGTATTGCTAGAGCCTTAGTTCATCGGCCGGAACTTCTTATTTTAGATGAGCCTGTTAATGGGCTTGATCCTATAGGGATTAAAGATATTAGAGAGTTACTTAAATTTCTATGTAGAGAACAAGGGATTACTATTTTAATTTCTAGTCATATTTTATCAGAGATAGAGTTAATAGCAGATACAATTGGTTGTATTAAAGGTGGGAAATTGCTAGAAGAAATAGCATTAAGAGATATTAAGGCAACTGAGCAAACATCTTTAGAAGAATACTTTTTGAATGTATTATCAAGGGGGTAAGGTAATGAGACAGTTATTATTGCTAGAAATGAAGAAAAGTAATTTCAAACACATTGTTACGGGGGGAATATTAACAAGCGGTGTTTTATTAATTTATTTGATTATGTCAGGTATTTTAATGAAAGGAATTTATACGGATTACATTGATTATTTTTCACATGTCATTGCGTATAATAAAATTGTTTTTACTATTTTTGCAGGCTTATTAATCATTCGTATGTTTAGTGAGGAGATTAATAGTAAGTCGATTAGTATTTTATTTACCTATCCACTTTCTCGCAAGCGTTTGCTAGTAGTCAAAGTTATTCTTATTATAGGGGTTACGATGCCTTTAATGTTTTTTAGTATGCTATTTCATTTTACCATGTTATCTGTTTTAAACTTAGCTTTACATTTTGCAGAAGGTAGTATGCGTATAAGCTTTTTTTTCAGCTATTTAATAGCTAGTTTACTTCATAGTGCCTTTGCAAGTTTAGCGGCATTAATCCCATTCATTTGTGATGTTAAATGGATTTGTGCTCAAAAAACCTTGATTAGCTCAGCTGTATTAGCTATCTTTTTATATAATATTAATGGAAGTAGTTTATTTGGTCTATCACTCATTTTAGTTGTTTTAGCTGCAGGCTTAGGGATATTCTTAGCAAGACGAGCCATTGATATTGTAGCAAATATGGACATTATGTAAGCCTAAAAGGTGTTTAGTACATAGGAAGTGATGTACTAAGCACCTTTTTAGATTGTTCAAAAGTATGGGTTCCGTTAAGTATGAACTATTGTTATACTAATGAGGTAGGAAAAGCAAATGATGTAGAAAATAAGGAAGAAGGAATACAATGAGACCAGAACTTGTTATTTTTGATATGGATGGATTAATGTTTGATACAGAACGTGTCTACTATGAAGCATGGCAACAAGCAGCGTCGTTTTATGGATATGAATTTAGTTGGGATATTTACATTCAGTTAGTAGCTAGAAATAGTAGAACGATAGGTATCATTTTAAGAAAAATTTATGGTGAAGATTTTCCCTATGAAGAAGCAAGTCAAAAGAAGAGGGATATAGCAGATCAAATATTAAAAGATCAAGGAATCACTAAGAAAGCAGGCCTTATTGAGCTTTTAAATTTCCTAGAATCAGAAGGTATTCCAAAGGCAGTAGCTACTTCTAGTACCAGAGAAAAAGCTCTAGCTTATTTAACTTTAGGTGGCGTAAAAGAACGCTTTGATCATATTGTATGTGGATCAGATGTAGTAGAATCTAAACCTAATCCAGAGATTTTCCAAGTGGCAGCTCAGGTATTAAAAAAGGCGCCTGAAAAATGCATGGTTTTAGAAGATTCAAGAATGGGAATTAAAGCAGCTAAAGCAGCAGGGATGTACAGCATTTTTATACCTGATTTAGTAAAAGCTGATGATGAAATTAGGAAAGAAGCAAGTTGCATTAAAGCAAATCTTTATGAAGTAATTGATGTGATAAAAGAAATAAAATGCAAGCAGTAAAAATAAATACTGCTTGCATTTTATTTTTTTTGTTTTGACAAGGATTTCTTGTAATAAGCTTTTAAAAGTTGCAAAAGCTATAAGTAGCCAATTTAAAATACGGACTAGTACGAAAGGAGGATAAGCATGAGAAAAAGTGATAGCATTAAACAAATTGGGAGTGCTTTAGCTAAGTTTAATGGAGAGATTACTAGCATTGCTAAAGATGCAGAGAACCCTCAATTTAAAAGTGAATATGTGACATTAGATGCTTTAATAGAAGCTACAAGACCTATTTTACAAGCAAATGGCCTATCGATATTGCAATTTCCTTTAACTAGGGAAGATGGTCAAATAGGCGTTCAAACTGTTTTACTCCATGATAGTGGGGAATTTATTGAAAGTGAGCCACTTTATATGTTACCTACAAGAATAGCTAAAGGGGGAGGTTATGAAATAGCTAAAGACCCTCAAGCAGCAGGTAGTGTCATTAGCTATTTGAGAAGATACTCTTATCAAGCCATTTTAAACCTAAATACAGGGGAAGATGATGATGCTAATAAAGCAACAAGGGGTGAACAAAAGGAAGCTATGAAGCCTGTAGACATGACAGAAGAAATAAATATGTCCCCAGAAGCAGCTGGTGCAGTGGTTATTCCTTTTGGGAATAAGCATCGAGGAGAAACGCTAAAGCAGATTTATAAAACAGACAAAAGCTATTTTGATTGGTTAAGTGAAAAATCAAAAGATCCTATGATAAAAAAGGCCTGTGATATTATTTTAGAAGCAGTTAGAAACAATCAAGTTGAGAAATAGGTAGGATTTATTGCAGCAATCTAAATAATGACTCATAAGTTTTAATCAATAAAAACCATGTATAAACTAGAAAGATGATTCTAGTGATACATGGTTTTCTTAGTGATATTTATTATCTATGATTGAGTAGAAGCTTTTTTATCAAGTTTAAATTAAGCCATAAGCTTTTAAGGCAGAAGAGAGAAGCTCTTTATTAGCAGGTTCCATAGGTACTAAAGGAAGTCTGCAATGCCCAACATTCATACCCATCATATTCATAGCTTCCTTAACTGGACTTGGGCTCGCTTCAATAAAGAGAGCACGAACTAAATCTAATACGCCAATTTGTAAGAAACGGCTACCTTCAATGTCTCCATCCATAAATTTTGCTACTAAATCATGGGTATCACGAGGAATGATATTAGCCATAACGGAAATAACACCTAGACCGCCCATAGCTAAAACGGGAAGTACATTAGCATCCTCGCCAGAATAAATAGCAAAGTCAGGTCCACAGAGTTTACGAATTTCACCTACATGAGCAAAATTGCATTCTTTTATACCGACGATATTTTCGATTTCTGAAAGCGCTTTAACAGTAGTAGGGGCCATATCTAATACTGTACGGCCTGGTACATTATAAAGAATAATAGGAAGACTAGTACTATTAGCAATAGCTTTAAAATGTTCATAAAGTCCTTTTTGAGTGGTCTTATTATAGTAAGGTACAACCGATAAGATGGCGTCAGCACCAATTTCCTCCGCATACTGAGTAGTACCAATAGCATGACGTGTGTCATTGCTACCAGCACCAGCAATAACAGGGATACGTCCATTTACTTGTTCTACACAGCATTTAATAAGTGCCTTGTGTTCATTCATAGGTAAAGTAGCAGATTCACCAGTAGTACCACAAACAATAATGGCATCTGTACCTTCAGAAATATGCCATTCAATAAGTTCTTTAAACTTATCAAAGTCTATACCTTGATCATTAAAAGGTGTAATAATAGCCACACCGGATCCAGTAAAAATAGGTTTTTTCATGATATTTCCTCCAAACGACTTAATTCATAAGTCTATTATACGACTTTCATCAGAAATTAACAATAATATGAGAAAGTAGTAAAGAGCTCTACTTTATCATATTAATAAACAAAGGTTAAGGTTCAGTTTTTTGGTCGACAATTAATGACAAAGGCTAGGTAAGAAGCTAATGCATCTTAGCGTTGAATATGATAAAATGGGAGCACAGATTTAATAGAAGAAGGGTGTTAGGTGACACAATGTTTATATTTGACTTTTTAATAGGACTTCTAGGTATTGGAATGAGCCTATTCTTATGGTTGATCAAGTTTATATTTGCAGGTTTAGTAGGGGCTATTGCTTATTTTAAAGGGAGAAATAGCTGGTTATGGGGAGGGCTTACTGTTATTTTGCCTTGGCCTTTTCCGCTGTTTATGCTGATAGTGATTTGCTATATACCTAAAAAATATCCTAAATTACCGAAGGAGATCAGAGAAGAATCAGCGTTTAAAGATAAAAATCCAGTGATTGCTTCCATGATGGCATTGTCAGCTATGATTGCAAAATCAGATGGTAATGTGACAAAAGATGAAATTCATTTTATTAAACAGTTTATAGTAGGACATTTTGGAATGAGTACATCTGAGCTAAATGGATATGCAGAGGCTTTTGATTATGGGAAGGAGCATCCTGAGGAGTATCAAATTTTCACCCAAATAGTTAAAGCCTACTATGGTCATCGCCGAGATATTATTTTAGCACTAGCCTATCTTTTTATTGGAATAGGTATGCAAAATAGTAGTGAGAATACTGCTAAAGAAAATATGACAAGGCAAATTTTACTAGAGCTAGGGATCTCAGCTTATGAATATCAAGCAATTAGAGCAGCCTTTACGGGAGAAAGCTATGGCTACCAAGGTGGCGGCAATTCAGGTATACAAAGCAGAGAAGATTTAGTGAAAAAATATTCTGAGGTATTAGGTGTTAGTCCTGATGCTAGTTTATCAGAAATCAAAAAGGCTTATAGAAAATTAGTTAAAGAATATCATCCAGATAAATTAGCTTCTGGTAGTGTACCAGAAGATTATATTGCATTTGCTAATCAAAAAATTAGAGAGATCAATGAAGCTTATGAATATCTAGAAAAAGTTAAAAGTTAAAATCGAAAAAATGTATAATATTTTAAAAAATGAGTATACTCCTAAAAAATAAAAGGAGGTACTTTATGAATCAAGTGAATTTAATGGGTAATGTAACACGTGATTTAGAACTTAAAGAATCTGGGACTCATCATAAATATGTACAATTTGTTTTAGCAGTAAATCCTGTTGGAAGTAAGGATAAAGAAGCTGACTTTATTAATATAGTAGCTTTTGGAGCGCAAGCAGAAATTTTATCGTGCTATGCTCAAAAGGGTACTAAGCTAGCTGTATCAGGTCGCTTAGCAAGTGAAGCTTATACTAATAAAGAAGGCGCCAAAAGGACAAGTACTAATGTAGTAGTAGAAAACTTTGAGTTTGTAGGAAAAAGTAAAGCTAAGGTGAAAGAAGAAGCCTTAGAGGTTTAATAAAAATACTAGAAAGGCTAATGACCTTTCTAGTATTTTTTATATTCTTTAATACAAAAATAAAATATTTATTATATATTGAAAAACATAAAAGAGTATGATAAACTAATAAATGTTCCGGCCCATTGGTCAAGCGGTCAAGACGTCACCCTCTCACGGTGAAATCATGGGTTCGATTCCCGTATGGGTCATAAAAATAAAGTCCTAAGCGTTGATAATCAATAGATTAGCGTTTGGGACTTTTTGAATTTCAGTATGTAATTGGATGAAAATGTGTAGTAAGAAGATAAAAATATCATTTAAACATTGTACTTCATCTGCTTTTTTCTATGGCATTACATGAGTATAAATGTGCATTAGAGTGATTATATGGTTTTATGTTTAAGTATATACAGATTTGTTTACGATTAACTATATTTCTTTGGGGTATGATATGATATGTCTAATTAAATTGTTGCGTAAGGAGCAATAAACATATGTATAAATTAGAAACTTTAGAAATTGAATTTGAGCATACTGGTATTAAAAATACTATTTATCCCGTTATTTTAAATGATCAAAATGAAATGATATTAATAGATTGTGGTTATCCTAATTTCTTACCCTTAATAAAAGAAGCTTTAGAAAAAAAGGGATTTAATATGAGTAACTTAACGAAGGTGATAATAACACATCATGATTTTGATCATATGGGTTCATTAGCACAATTAAAAAGAGAATATCCACACGTTAAGATATTAGCGTCTATTGAGGATGCAAAATATATTAATGGCGAAGAAAAGTCTCTAAGGCTGCAGCAAGCTGAATCTATATATCCTCAGCTTTCAGAATTAGAAAAGGCGGATGCAAAAGTATTTCATAAGATACTTGAATCAATTGAAAGTGTCAATGTAGATATAGAGTTAAAAGAAAATGATTGCTTTCCATGGTGCGGGGGAGTTGAGATAATTGAAACA
Organism: Bacillota bacterium; assembly: GCA_023393125.1. Lineage (GTDB taxonomy): Bacteria > Bacillota > Clostridia > Lachnospirales > Cellulosilyticaceae > Cellulosilyticum. The sequence goes on along the minus strand of JAEWMQ010000026.1, from coordinate 2,988 downwards.
CCTGGTCATATGCCAGGACATATATCTATTTATGTAAAAGAATTTAATACTTTAATTGCAGGAGATGCCTTAGTAGTAGAGGATGATTTATTAACTATTGCTAATCCACAATATACACTAGATATGGATAAGGCTAAGCAATCCATTAAGAAACTATTGAACTATGATATTGATACAATAATTTGTTATCATGGAGGAATATATACAAAGGACATTAAAAAATCTCTTAACCTAATTGTATGAATCAAATAGCTATTTTAGAGGCTAAGCAAAAGATAGTTTTAGATAGGGACAGGTGACAACTTGGCCCTGTTTTTATATAATAATGGGAATAGATATTTTTTAGACTTATAAATTAGTATTTAATATTTTATGGAGGTTATATATGATACAGAAATTGAATGCTGAAGACTTTGATAAAATATACAGCATAATGAAAGAAAGTTTTCCGCCTGATGAGCATCGAACCTATCAAGAGCAAAAAGAACTATTGAGTAATCCACAATATTGTATATATGTTTTGCCAGATTTTGAAGCTAAAGATATAAAGGCTTTTATTGCTGTTTGGAAATTTGATGATTTTGCTTTTATAGAGCACTTTGCTGTAAATCCAATTTATCGAAATAGCGGAATAGGATCATCTATGTTACAAGAAACTGTAAAGATTCTATCGTGTATGATTTGTCTCGAAGTAGAACTTCCGAATAATGAAATTTCTAAAAGACGAATCGATTTTTATAAAAGAAATGGTTTTTATATAAATGACTATAGGTATATTCAGCCTCCCATTTCTAATGGACGAAATCCATTACCTCTTAAAATTATGACATCAGGTAATGAAATTACAGAAGACAAGTTTAATGAAATAAAGGCATTATTATATAAATGTGTGTATAATGTTTCATAAGAAGAAGATTTTAACATATTCCGGTTTGTGAACTAGATAGTATGTTTATACTAAAAATATCGTTTTGATAAGATCAGGTGTAATCCTGGTCTTATTTTGTATAATGAAGAAAATAGATATTTTAGAGAGAGAAAGCTTTAATAAATAGAGATAAATTATAATGCAAGGTCTATATTTAAGCAATTATTAATGAAATTTTATTTGTAAAAAACAAGATATTTGGCAAGTATGTAAACAGTAAAAAAGGAAACGAGTATAAATGCAACATATAGAAATAATAGCTCATACTTTCTAAAGAATTTTTTAGACATATTAATACCCCCACAAAATAAAACTCTATATAAACTGATTATACTAAATATTCTATCGTTTTAAAGTAGAGTTATAAAAGTTGCACATATGTTCAAAACATATTAGCTTGAATAATTGAAAGTCCTCATAAGGGACGGTCAAAGGGAGTAAAAATTTAATAAATATCGGTATAAATTAGCGATAAACACAGATATTACATTACTAGATAAAAAGATAGTTTATGGGGAAAGAAACTCGAATTTTGGTTTTAGAACTCTACGGAACGTTGATTGAATATACATATAGTTAATTTTACAATAGATTCATAAACTAAAATATTGAGAGGATAACCTTATGAAATTTATTGTATTTAATGGTAGCCCCGCGGGAGTTAGTAGTAGTACTAATGTAATAGTAGAAGCGTTTCTACATGGTGCAAAGAAAGGTGGAGCAGATACTGAAAACATATTTCTTATTGACAAGAATATTGGTCACTGCAAAGGATGTTTTACCTGTTGGTTTAGAACTCCGGGAAAGTGTGTCATGCAAGATGATATGGAAGAATTGCTTCGAAAATATAACGATGCGGATGTTGTGTGCTTTGCAACTCCCATTTACACGTGGAATATGACTGCGGCATTAAAAAACTTTGTAGATCGTCTGGTACCTTTGAAAAGCCCGTTGATAGTTCAAAAAAACGAAGATTTTGACCTTGCAGATAGTATACAAAAAACACAACAATTTGTTGTTATCTCAAATTCCGGTTTTCCTGGAAACAATAATTTTGAAACAATGAAAGCTGTTTTTTCTTCATGCAATCCTACTTTAGAAATCTACAGAAACTGTGGTAAACTTTTAAAAAGTAATGATACAAGTATTAAGTTAATTGTGAGTGAATACTTAAAATCTGTAGAATTAGCGGGATTTGAGGTGGCAACAGAAAGAGCTGTAACTAATGAAACTAGGCTAAAAATGGAAGTGCCTCTAATGGATATTAATGACTACATTAAATATCTTGGTATGTAATAAAACTACCAATAGTAACCTTAATAAATCTAGATAAATTAATAAATGCAAGTATAACTTTTATTTGAACAAATAATTATTTAGATTAATAAACAAAAGTGAATTCAATAAGGCGAGAAGAATGTACCGACCCCAAAAAGTTAGACCAAAAAATCTAACCATTGGAGGTCGGTATTTTTATGTCAAAATACAGTTTTGAATTTAAGAAACAAGTGGTTTTAGAATATCTGAATGGCGAAGGTGGAACTTACTATCTTTCAAATAAGTATGGGCTAGGCTCTAATTCCCAACTCCGAAAATGGATTTCTAATTATAAGGAATTTGGTGATGAAGGGCTAATGCGTTCTAGAAAACAAATATCTTATTCTTTTGAAAGAAAACTTTCTGTGGTAGAGTTATATCTATCAAGTGAACTCTCATATCAGGAGTTAGCTCTTCAAGAGGGCATTCTCAATCCATCTCAGATAGTCAAATGGGTAAATGACTTTCGTATTGCTGGTCCTGATGCTTTGAGACCACGTAAGAAAGGGCGAAAGAAAACATTGGATACATCTAATAAGAATACGAAAAAGCCATTTGTGGAACAGGCATATGTTGACGCAAGTGCAGATCGTGTAAAAGAACTAGAGGATGAAAATCTTAAACTAAGAATAGAGAATGCATATTTAAAAGAACTGAGGAGGCTGCGTTTAGAGGAGGAAGCTCTTCTGAAAAAACAGCGAGAATCATCCACAGCCTCCGAGGAGAATTCAAATTAAGAGACA
>JAEWMQ010000077.1 GCA_023393125.1 Bacillota bacterium | reverse complement strand
ATGATATAGTGGAAAATGTATTCTATATAGAGTAAAGAGGCGTGCTATGATTGAATTTATCCATGCCGGAAAGACCTATCCCAATGGTGTTAAAGGGCTAAAAGATATCAACCTGAAAATTGAACAGGGCGAATTTGTGGCCATTATAGGCCTTTCAGGCGCGGGCAAATCAACGCTGATTCGAACAATCAATAGGATGATTGATGCTACTGCGGGAAAAGTGGTTGTCGATAATGTAGATGTCATGACGCTGCAAGGCCGCAGTTTGCGCAAATTCAGGCGCCGCGTTGGCATGATATTTCAATCATTCAATCTTGTTACCCGCTCTACTGTAATCAAAAATGTTTTGGCCTCGATGGTTCCTGATATGAACTTTTTTCGTGTTTTATTTGGAATTTTTTCAAAGAGCCAGGAAATGGCTGCGCTGCAAGCCTTGGAAAAGGTTGGCATCCTGGACAAGGCCTATACCCGCTGCGATCAGCTGTCCGGCGGCCAGCAGCAGCGGGTGGCGTTGGCACGGACGCTGAATCAGAATCCATCTATCATCCTGGCGGATGAGCCTGTTGCGGCGCTTGATCCGGTAACGGCCAATCAGGTAATGAGTGATTTTAAGCGCATTAATAAAGAAATGAACATTACGATTCTCATTAACATTCATCATGTGGACTTGGCTTTAGATTACGCTGACCGTGTGATAGGCATCCGAGCGGGCGAAATTGTTTATGATGGTCCCGTGAAGGACGTAACGCAGGATGTATTGGATATCATTTATAACGGCGCGCCCATCCCCAAGGCGGCGGATGAGCAAAGCAACAAGGATGCGGCCATGATTGCGCAGGTCAAAGCTAATATGGAGCCGACTCAAAGCGCATGCAGCAAGGGGGCGCAGGCCTGATGGCAAAAGCAATGCGTACCGACACCTTGAGACAGCCTTTGTTTGACCGCGTTTTTAAACCCAAAATGATGGTTGTCGGCGATCGTACTGTGCCAAAACCGCGTTCCCGCATGCCGCTGATCTGCCTGATAATGATCGCGGCGGTAACAGGGTCCGTCATGCTAACTGACTTTGATTTAGGGATAATTATTAAGCGCGGTCATCAGTTCACATTCATCTTTGAAAAAATATTTAACCCAAATTGGGGCTATTTTAGCAAGGTTGTTACGCCGCTATTAGATACGATCAAAATGTCTGTTATGGGTTCGGTGATTGGCTCGACGATTGCACTCCCATTTGCGGTGTTGGCATCTGCAAACATCAATCACAATGGTTTTGTGGTTGCGCTTCTTCGTATACTGCTAAATATTGTTCGGACGCTGCCAACGCTAGTAATTGCCTCCATCTGCGCTTTGTTTTTTAAACTTGGTGCTTTCGCCGGTACGGTTGCAATTACGATATTTACATTTGGTGTCGTTGCGAAAATGCTTTATGAAAGCATTGAAACCATTGATATGGGCGCGTTTGAAGCGATGGAAGCGCTGGGGGCTTCAAAATTTCAGGCATTTTGGAGCGCGTGCTTTCCCCAGATTCTGCCGACTTATCTGTCGCAATGCCTGTATTCTTTTGAGATCAATATACGCGCTGCCGCGCTGTTGGGTTATGTAGGTGCAGGCGGTCTTGGCATACTCATCAATGATCGGATAGGCTTACGTAAGTACGAAGATTTGGGCATGGTTCTGCTTGCGTTGTTTGTGGTGGTACTGATTATTGAAAATGTAAGCCAATTCCTGCGCAGAAAACTTAGCTAGGAGGCCGTGTATATGCAAAGAGTAATGAATCCAATTGAGGATATGTATGAACAGCGGCCAAGGCGCTGGTGGTTATATACACTTATCATGTTGATCGTGGCAGCAATTCTTGGCTGGTCTGGCAGTGCAATCGAATTCAAGGGTGTTGCGGAAAAAGGCAGTTCTGTGGCATATAGTATTTTACATGGCATTGCCAATCCGGATCTGGAGTTGCTTTTTGGGCTCTCATCCGATGGTGTGCCATACCTTTTGTTTGAGACAGTGGCAATTGCATTTTTAGGTACCTTGGTTGGAGGCTTGCTGGCTGTACCGTTCAGCTTTCTGGCCAGTGAAAACATTGTACCCAAATGGCTTGCGTTTATCATTCGTGCGCTCATTTTGCTGATTCGTACAATTCCCAGCTTTGTATGGGCACTGGTTTGGATCAGGGTAACCGGTCCCGGCCCGTTTTGCGGTGTGCTGACGCAGAGTATCTGCTCCATTGGCATGGTCAGCAAGCTGTATATCAATGCTATTGAGGATCTGGATACCAGGATACTTGAGAGTCTAGACGCAGCGGGTTGCACAACCTTTCAAAAGATTCGATATGGGATTTTGCCGCAGCTTTATGCCAATTTTGCGTCTACATTGATATACCGCTTTGATATTAACATGAAGGATGCGACGACATTAGGTGTTGTTGGCGCCGGCGGGATAGGTGCGGCACTTGTGCAATGCATTAGCAGCCGCCGCTGGAGCATGGTAGGCGCATTCCTGTGCGGTTTGGTATTGTTAATGCTAATTATTGAACTGTTCTCAACAAAAATACGCAAAAAGCTGGCGAGAGGCTGATATGGCACCTGTGCTGACTGTTTATTTTACATCGGACATACATGGGTTTGTGTTCCCAACAAACCATGCGGATCAGAACATAAAACCCATGGGTCTTTTAGGCATGATTCCGCAGTTTCACAAAGACGGCAACACGCTGATTCTGGATTGCGGTGATACGATTCAGGGTTCGCCGCTGACATACTACTGCCAAAAGGTATCG
>JAEWMQ010000057.1 GCA_023393125.1 Bacillota bacterium | reverse complement strand
CATCCAATTGCTATCATAATAGTTCCTCCAGTTTATTATAGTATAAATTTTGTGTGTTGTAACTAAATAATCACTTCTATAACTATAAGCTATTTTTGAGATTTGTAAATAAAAACAAAAAAAATTAAAGCTTTATAGTATGGTACCCAGCAGATTTTTCAAGTCTGTTCATAATGGCATTACCAATTCCTTCTTTAGGGAAAGCAAGAGAATACACAATGTCAATGTGAGCATCGTCAAAGGTACGCAGTGCCTCGAAAAGATGAGCAGCAATAGTAGTCAGATTTTTAGTGGTACCAGCACTAATAACTAAGTCAGCCACAAAGTGCTCTTTGGTTTCATCAGTAGCAAGAACGCCTACTTTTTTTCCTTGATTATGAGCCGATATAATAAGTTCATTGATCTTACTTATGACAAGGTTTTCATCTCCGTCAACAATAATGACTTCTGCATTAGGGGAATAGTGTGTGTATTTCATCCCTGGAGCTTTAGGAACCTCTCCTTCTTTTAGTGCATGGCCGATAGCAGGATCCATAGTCACATCACCTAAAACTTCTTCAATCATTTCAGCAGTAATGCCACCAGGTCTAAGAATAGTAGCTATTTCACCTGTGGCATCTACAACAGTAGATTCTACACCGTATTTAGAAGAATCACCTACAATAATAGCATCTATTTTCCCATCTAAGTCCTCTATAACACGAGGGGCATTAGTTGGGCTTGGTTTCCCAGAAGTATTAGCGCTAGGTGCAGCTAGAGGTAATCCTGAGGTCTTAATTAGTTTCTGAATAATAGGATGAGAAGGAAAACGAACAGCAACTGTATCCAATCCTCCGGTTACTACCTTAGGAACTAATGAACTTGCCTTAAAGATAAGTGTTAATGGACCAGGCCAAAAATGATCTATTAAAGTTTGGGCCATAGGAGGTACTTCTTTTACAAGAGGGCTAAGCATGCTTAAATCAGCTATATGTACAATTAGCGGATTATCACTAGGTCGCCCCTTAGCTTTATAAATATTTTTAACTGCATTTTCATCTAAAGCATTAGCACAAAGTCCATAAACAGTTTCTGTAGGAGCTGCTACAAGACCGCCCGACTTAAGAATATAGGCTGCTTCATTAAGTGCTGTTAGATCTGTAATAATAGTTGTTTTCATGTCAAGGACTCCCATTACTAATTAATGTTACTAATCTGTCATATAGTATATCACAAACGAGGACAAAAGATAACAAGATTACTAAAATTTCTCCATTAATATAGGTGGTTATTATGGAGTGTTTAATCTATTCAGTTATATAAGGAATTTGAAAGTATTTTAGATTCTATCAAAATTTTAGAATGAAGGACAAATAATGTAGGAATAACCTACATCTTAGATGTTATTAGTAGATTTACACTAATAAAAATAAGATAATTAATAAAAATAATTATAGGAGGTAAAATATGGATCTATGTTTAAAAAACAAATTTAAGTTTAGAAAAACACTAGCTAAAGTACTGACTTTATCAATGATAGGTGCAGGGACTCTAACTGGCATAACGATTCCTACAAAGGCAGCTACGACAAGACAAGTTGAAGCGCTAGATAGGGGATTGGTAGCAGTGAAAGTGAATGAGGGCATATTTTTATCTTGGAGATTATTAGGAACGGAAAGCTATGATACAGGTTTTAATATTTATCGAAATGGTACAAAAGTTGCAGGGCCTATTTCAAATAGTACTAATTATATGGATAACAACGGAAAGGTTACAGACTCTTATTATGTAAGAACTGTAGTAAACGGAAGTGAACAAACAGAATCTGATAGCATCGGTGTATGGAATAATAATTATTTAGATGTACCTATTAACAAACCGGGAGATATTTATTCAGCTAATGATGCTACCGTAGCAGATGTTGATGGAGATGGTGCTTATGAAATTATTTTAAAGTGGGATCCTAGTGACTCACAAGATAATTCAAAATCAGGTTATACTTCTAACGTTTACATGGATTGTTATGAACTAGATGGGACACAAAGGTGGCGTATTGATCTAGGGAAAAATATTAGAGCAGGAGCACATTATACCCAATTTATAGCCTATGACTTCGATGGGGATGGTAGAGCAGAGGTTGCAATGAAGACAGCTGATGGTACTAAGGCTGGAGATGGGACTATTATAGGAGATGCTTCAAAAGATTATCGTAATAGCAGTGGTTACATATTAAGTGGCCCTGAATATCTGACCTTATTTGATGGGGAGACAGGTAAAATTATTAATACTATAGATTTTACGCCTCAAAGAGGGACAGTGAGTAGTTGGGGAGATAGTTATGGTAATCGTGTAGACCGTTTTCTTGCAGGCGTTGCCTATTTAGATGGTCAAAAGCCTTATTTAATTATGGCTAGAGGTTATTATACAAGAGCAGTTATTTCGGCCTATGAAGTGAGTGGTGGTAAGCTTAATAAGAAATGGACTTTTGATACCAATACGTCTGGTAATAGTGGATATGCAGGGCAGGGTAACCATAATCTTTCTATAGCAGATGTAGATGGTGATGGTTATGATGAAATTATCTATGGCTCTGCAGTGATTGACCATACAGGAAAGGGTCTATATACAACAGGTATGGGACATGGAGATGCTCTTCATGTAGGTGATTTTGACCCTACACATAGTGGACTTGAGATTTTTCAAGTGCATGAAGAAAAAGGTAGTAATATAGAAAGCGTACAATTAAGAGATGCCAAAACAGGTAAATCTCTTTGGGGTGTAAAAACAGGAACAGATGTAGGACGCGGTCTTATTGCAAATGTTGATCCAGATTTTTATCCCTATGTGGCTATTTCTTCAGCAGGTATTTTTGATAAGAATGGCAATGCTACTAATATTAATATAGGTAAATTTGGCATTAATTTTGCGATTTGGTGGGATGGAGACCTTTATCGTGAAGGATTAGATAAGACATATATTAGTAAATGGAATTATAGGACAAAAACTACAGATCGTTTATTAACAGGAGTTGATGTACACTCTAATAATTCTACTAAAGCAACACCAAGTTTATCAGGTGATATTTTAGGGGATTGGAGAGAGGAAGTGATATGGCCAACTTCCAATGATACAGCTCTTAGAATTTATACAACAACTACATTAACAGACAGTAAGTTATATACTTTAATGCATGACACCCAATATAGGAGCGCTATTGCATGGCAAAATGTAGCTTATAATCAACCACCACATCCAAGCTATTATATTGGGCCAGATATGAAGACACCTATGCAGCCTTCAGTTTATACAGTAGGAAGTTACTTAGAGAAAAAGGTTATCAATGAGCCAGAGGTGGTAGAAGGGGCACAAATTAAAGAAGGTAGCTATACAATCAAAAATGTAAAAAGTGGTTTATATCTAGATGTAGCAGGTGGCATAGCTGCTAACGGAACTAATGTACAACAATGGGGAGCCAATAGTGCTAGGCCTTATAATACATGGCTAGTGAAGTCTGCTAGCAATGGCTATTATAAGCTTTATTCAGGAGTAGGTGATGGTAGTTATTTATTAGATGTAGATTATGGTAAGACTAGTGATGGTACTAATATTCAAATCTATCAAGATACGAATTCGGATGCACAATTATTTAAATTTGTTGTAGCTGAAAATGGAAGTTATGGTATTGTAACTAAAGTAAGTAATGATAGATCTGGCTTAGATGTTTATGAAAATAGTACTAATAATGGTGCTAATATATGTGAATGGACCTTTACAGGTGGAGCTAATCAAAGGTGGATTCTAGAAGAAGTGGCTTCAACACCAACACCTACGCCAACACCTACGCCAACACCTACGCCATCAAGTGAGGCAGTAAAATTAGAGGCAACTATAAATAATTGGGGAGGAGCCTTCGGAGTAGATTTAAAAGTTACTAATCAGGGAACATCTACATGTGAGAACTGGAGACTTAGATTATTAAAATCAGAATTTAACCTAACAAGTTACTGGAATGTAGATATAGTAGAACAAGGAAATGAGCTTGTTATTACACCAGCTTCATGGCAAGCAAAGCTTGCGCCAAATGGTGTAGCAAGTTTCGGAATGATTTCTAATGGAACGCCAAATACTCAGTTTAAATATACTTTAGAGCTATTAGGTGCAAGTGGAAATGTCATTGCAACCAGTAGTAGGGAGTGAGTTTATCATATAAAAAATGGATACTATACATGAAGGGTGTATAGTATCCATTTTTTATAATTTCTATGCCATTTTATCTTCAGTAACTTCCCTAGGAAGTACAATAAGTTCAATATTTCCAATTTGTGATTTGAGTTGTTCATATACACTAGATCTTGGTGAGATAGTATTGCCGTTAGGTGCTTCGCCTATCACTAGATGTGTTATATTATTTTCTTTGATAAAGCTCGTAATAGTTTCAGGAATATTATTACTACATAGGAAGTGAACTTCACCACCTAATTCGCCACCATAGGCAAATAGATCTGAGAGGAGCTCACTGCTTTCAGGTCTATCAAAGATGGTTTCTCCTTTTCTAATGTGCAAAATATGAAGTGGTGCATCTATAGCCCCAGAGAGCTTAAAACCTTCTGCAATGAGACGACGGCTGTTTTCTTGAATAGTGATGCCAACTAAAACTTTGTAATTCATGTTTATCACTCCCCTATATTAAAAAATTTACTCTTTAATTATAGCATGACTATAAGGAGTTAATGTGAATATGTTGTTATTTTAACGTACTTTTAATGGTTTTAATCCCCAGATTTCATCTGCATATTGTTTAATTGTACGATCAGAACTAAATTTGCCAGAGCAAGCCGTATTAATAATGGCCTTCTGATTCCAAGTGATTTCATCTAAATAGGCATATTCTATGACCTTTTGAGTTGTATGATAAGCACGAAGATCTTTTAAAATAAAATACGGATCAGCTAAATTATCACCAGCCCTATTTAGTAGAGACTCATATAGCTCTACAAATAGACCGGGATTCTTTGGTGAAAGAACGCCATTAATGAGTAGCTTTAAAGTGCCATGAATTTCTGCATCATTGTTGTAAATATCCCACGGATTATATTGTCCTGATTGATAAAGATTAAGTACTTCTTCACATGTTAGACCAAAGATAAAGATATTTTCTTTACCTACTTCTTCAAAAATTTCTATATTAGCACCATCTAGGGTACCTATGGTTAGAGCACCATTAAGCATGAATTTCATATTACTTGTACCGGAAGCCTCTTTGCTAGCAGTAGAAATTTGTTCGCTAACATTAGCAGCTGGAATAATAATTTCTGCATTAGATACACAGTAATTTTCAATAAAAACAACTGTTAAGTATTCTTTTGTTGCAGGATCATTATTGATTAAGTCGGCTACAGCATTAATGAGCCTTATAATAAGCTTAGCTCTTGTGTAGCCAGGAGCTGCCTTGGCGCCAAAAATAAAGGTGCGAGGTACATAGTTCCCATTAGGTTTAGCTTTAATTTCATTATAAAGCATAAGAATATGGAGTACATTCATGAGCTGACGCTTATATTCATGAAGACGCTTAACCTGAACGTCAAAAATGGAATCAGGATTAACAATAATACCATTATGCTCTTTAATATAATCAGCAAGACGAACCTTATTGCTATATTTAATATCACTATATTTTTCTATAAAGGCTTTGTCCTTGCTATAAGGTACTAATTTTTTTAAGTGTGTAAGGTCTGTATACCACGCATCACCGATTGTCTCTGTAATAAGAGTAGCTAACTTAGGATTAGCATGACCTAGCCAACGTCTTTGAGTAATGCCATTTGTTTTGTTATTAAATTTATTGGGATAAATATGATAGAAGTTTTTAAGCACATTATTCTTTAGAATTTCTGTATGAATAGCAGCTACACCATTGACGGAGAAGCTACCTACAATAGCGAGATAGGCCATTTTAATTTGTCCATCAGAAATAATACTCATGTTACGAATAATATGCTCTGGCTGGTGATAAACATCTCTAAGTTCTGTGCAAAAACGTCTATTAAGTTCTTCAATAATTTGATAAATACGAGGAAGTAACTTTTGGAATAAGTCAATAGGCCAAGTTTCTAGTGCTTCAATCATAATAGTATGATTTGTATAAGCACAAGTACGGCTAGTAATGTCAAAGGCATCTTCCCAAGTTAGTCCTTCTTGATCTAGAAGAATGCGCATAAGTTCAGCTACAGCAATAGCAGGATGTGTATCATTCATCTGGAAGACTACCTTCTCAGGAAGCATATAGATATTAGGATTAGAGCGCTTAAATTTAGCAATAGCTTGTTGGACAGTAGCTGATACAAAGAAGTACTGTTGTTTTAAACGAAGCTCTTTGCCCTTGTAATGATTGTCATTAGGATAGAGTACTTCTACTAAGGTTTTGGCAAGAGTTTGTTGTTCTACAGCTTTTTCGTAGGCTCCTTGATCGAAAAAACGAAGGATAAATTTTTGTGGTGCTTCAGCATCCCATAACCTAAGGGCGTTTACAAAACCATTTTTATAACCAACAATAGGCATGTCGTAAGGAATAGCTAAAACAGAATCATAATTTTCTTGGACAAAATGAAGCCTGCCGTTTTCATCCATGTAACTACGTACAGTTCCACCGAACTTGATTTCCTCTGCATTATCATTACGCTTAACTTCCCAAGGATTGCCGTTAGCTAACCAGTCATCAGGATATTCTACCTGACAGCCATCTTCGATTTGTTGTTTGAAAATACCATAGTTATAGCGAATACCGCATCCATAAGCAGGATAAGAAAGAGTAGAAAGAGAATCTAAAAAACAAGCAGCAAGTCTGCCAAGCCCGCCATTCCCAAGGCCAGCGTCAGGCTCCTGCGCTTCTATTTTATTAATATCAATGGTGAAGTTAAGTTCTTCTAAAACTTCTTGAACACTTGACATAATGCCCATGTTTACAAGATTATTACCTAGAGCACGACCTACTAAAAATTCCATGGATAAATAGTAAAGTGTTTTAGGAGTGTTGGAATTATAAGTATGTTGGGTTTCAATCCAGTCATCTGTTATAATATCACGCACAGCAAAAGCAACAGCTTGATAAAGCTCCTGTGGAGAAGCATCTTCTAGAGTTTTACGAGAGAAGTTTCTAATGTGGTCCAATATTTCGCCTTTAAATTTTTCTTTATTAAATCCATATGGCATAGGTGTACCTCCAGTGATATATAAGATAAAATCCTAGCATTCATCCTAAAAATACAAAAATGAAAGAATAGTCAATATATATTATACAATAAAATGAACTGCAAAGGGAGAAACAAGAAGAGAGATTTTTGGGCTTATAAAAATTAGAAATTTATGGAAATTAGCCAAAAGTAAAAGATTAGGTATTAACGTTAAATAGAAATTTGAATAATACTGTATAAAGTTAAGTTGCCGCTATATAGTCCGACTAGTGTACTTGCTTCCAGCTGCTATCTCACTTTGCTAAGAAACTCTAAATTCGTAATCCTTATGAACGGGCGAAAACTCGCTACGCTCAAACACTCGCCCTAAAACCCATAAGGATTACTTCATTAAGAGTTTCTAAGCTCTGCTCCAAGGCATCTTCCAGCAAGTCCACTAGTCTCCCTACATAGCTACTGCTTTACAAGAATAAACTACTAAGAAGCTTTATACGTTATTACTGGGACGGCGAGATATGAAAAACTGGCTTGTAAGTTTAAAATACCATTATATTTTTCTCACGCCACTTTATTGTCAGGAACGTTTATGAGCTCAATAACTTTGGAAGAAATGAGAGGGGAGGGCTATCTGGAAGGGTGACTTGGGAGAGTTTTTTAGAGGCACTTGGTGAGTGTTTTGGATGGATTTTAGTGCGAGTGTTTGAGCGTAGCGAGTTTTCGCACGTTCATCCAAATAAACGAGCCTAGTGCCTCAAAAAACTTGAACCGGAACCCTGGAAGATAGGTCTGCCCTCTCATTTCCTCCCAGCAACCTTTCTCATAAACGCCTCTACAAATTACTATTTATATTGGTGGTTAATTAGCTATTGGAATTAAGAAAATTAGAGTATACATAGTTATTTGTCTATTGACACGTATTTTCGACAAGTGTAGAATGAAAACAAGAAGTTATTCTACAGTTGTCGAAGGAGAAAAAATGGAGAAGATTAAGAGATTACCAGATGCAGAGTTAGAGATTATGAAGATTATATGGGAAGCTAAAGAGGAAGTGACTTCAGCTTATATTATGAGCCAATTAAAAGGTGTGAAGACTTGGGGGAATACGACGGTGCTCAATTTCTTAGCACGGTTAGTAGAGAGAGGGTTTATACAAAGTGAGCGTGTAGGTAAATCTAATGTTTATACAGCTATTATAGAAGAAAAGAGTTATTTGCAAAATGAAAGCAAATCTTTTCTTGAAAGACTACATGGTAATTCTGTTAAGAGTCTCATAGCAGCTTTATACAATGGAAATACCATTACAGATCAAGATTTAAGGGAATTAAAAGATTTTATTGATGAAAATACAAGGGAGGACTGAGTATGTGGGGGGAGATTTTACTTAGTACAGTAGACCTATCCATTGTGATAGGTGGTATTATCGTTGTTTTATTGATATTAAGGTCCTTTTTATATAATAAATTTGTACCTAGGTGGTGGTACGGTATATGGCTTGTTTTGGCTATAAGATTATTGATTCCTTTTAATGGTGAAGTGCAGATGAATTTAATGCATATAGGTGGGGATTTATTTAAAAATCAGCAAGAAGAAATGCTAACACCAGGTATAAATGCCCCTCAAGCTGATACTTTAATTAGTTTAACCACGGAAGAGAGTTTAGCAAATGAGACATCAAGTAATAGCTTAATGAGCAATGGTTCAGTAAACCAAGGTCAATTAGAACATGAAGTAGGGGATTTAGAGATTATGAATAGTTTATTTGGCAATTCCCTAAAGTCATTCATAGTTTGTATTTGGCTAATAGGAAGTGCGGCGTTTATAGGGTATCAGTTTATGGCATACCTAACTTTTCGCAGAGGGTGTAAACGTTGGAGCAAGGTAAGTAAGGATGAAGTTGTTAACAAGATATTTATGGAAGTTTGCAAAGAATTACATATTACCAAGCCTATTGGACTTCAAGTGTGTAAAAAGATAGACTCACCACTTGTAATAGGTTATTGGCGCCCTAGCATTTTAATACCTAGTAGGAGCTATGAGGATCAAGAATTATACTTTATATTAAAGCATGAGTTACTTCACTATAAGTATGGGGATTTATGGTATAAATTATTATTAATAGGTGTAAGGGGAGTACATTGGTTTAACCCTTTAGTACATATCATGGCTAAATATGCAGAAGAAGATTTAGAAGTGGTTTGTGATAGTAGGGTTTTACAGGGAGAAGCATCTGAAATTAAGAAGAGCTACATGGAAGCTGTTTTAAAGGTAGCAGATAGCTCTCATCAAAAAAGTATAAGTCTCTCGACACAGTTTAAAGGTAATAAGCAAACTTTAAAACAACGATTTGAAGCTATAGTCAATGGACATAAGAAGCAAAAGGGTTTGCTCACATTTATTATGATTACTTGCATCGGCCTATTAAGCGGATGTGTAGGGATTACAAGAGAAGAAGCAAAGCCTTCAGAAGAGATAAAAATAGAAGATATGAGCGAAAAGGATTCAAACGTAGAGACTCAAGAGCCTATTAGTACAGGGGAAAATGAGCTAGAGGATACAAAGGTTTTAATGATAAATGGGTATGAAATAAGGGTTCCATCGCAGTGGGAAATCCAAAGTTTTAAAGAAGGGGATAGTAAGCAGCAAGATGCCTCTTCTACCGTTAGTTGGTTATATAAAGGTAATCAAAAAATGGGGGGAGTGCGATTAATAAACAATAAAATATCCATGGAGGACGCCGTTAATGTATTTGACTTGTTAGTAAAGGGGCTAGAGATAGAACAAACAAGTATACAAGGCTATAGCGTACCAGTAATAGAAACACAGTATAAATTAAATGGTACAACTTCCTATATTCAATATGTTTTTTATGATTTACCTAATCCACCACCTTACGGTTATGCTCTTTATTTCGATTTGGAACAAGTAAACAAGGAAGAGATTGATCAAATTTTATCCAGCTTTATAATACCAGATTTAGGGGAGGATTTAGCAAAGTTACCACCCAAGAATAGAAAACCACTTACATTAGAAGAAGCTAAAACTAGTGCTACTTATAGAGTAGGCTTAAAGGATGGAACTGAAGAGGCTTTTAATTTGAGTAAGCTAGATAGCTTTATAGAAAATCAAAAGAAGGGCATTCCAGACCAATTAGATGTACTTACTTACATAGAGACAGAAGATGGACTAGTCATTAAAGATTGGTACTATATTATTTTTGATGGGCAAGTAGCTAGAAGTTTTGGGTACTATAAGTTAGAAGATGGAACTTATACATATGATAATATACCAATTATTTTCAGTAAGATTCTAAAAAAACATTATCAAGAACAGAACATCATCTCATATCGATTAGTTGGTGAAGATGGAGATGAAGAAAACGCGATGAGGTTTTTCGAAGCATATAATCAGAAGTGAAATTTGTAGAGGCGTTTATGAAAAGAAAGTTTGTGGGGAGAAATGTTATTAAGCAAATAAACGTCTCTATCAGTGGGGCGGCGTGGTAAAAAACATCATGCAGTTCTGAGTATATAAGTAGTTTCTTTCGGTACTTTTTGAACTATAATGGCTCATAAAGTTCATTAGTACCGTATCTGTATCAATCAGTAATTATAACAGTACTTTAATGAAGTGCTTTTTCAGGCTCCTCCCCATCAATAATAAGGTATAGATTTTCTAAGCAGTTCTTTATAACGTATAGCATTCTAATAGTGAATTCTTGCAAAATAGTAGCTATGTAGGTAGGCTAGTAGGCTTGCTGGAAGATGCCTTGGAGCGGAGTTTCTTAACAATGTGACACAGCAGCTGTAAGCAAGCACACTAGCCGGACTACATAGCGGCATTTTACTTTACGCCTTATTATTCAAATTTCAGTTTAATAGTGTAGCAGAGGATATAAGAAAGCCCTGATAGGAGACCTAGAAGTCTTCTATCAGGGCTTTTAACTTGAATGTTTATATACTAAAGAAAGCTTTCATAGCTTCGCAAGTATAAATAAAGTCTTCAGCTGCCATAAGTTCTCTAGCTGAGTGCATAGCAAGCATTGGTGTTCCAATATCTACTGAGCGAATACCTAAGTGAGATGCTGCTACAGGACCAATAGTAGAGCCACCTCTTTCATCAGAACGATTTACAAAGGTTTGGTAAGGGATATTGTTAGCTTTGCAAATGCCAGCAAATACAGCAGCAGAATCACTATCTGTACTATAACTAAAGTTGGCATTGACTTTAATAGCAGGTCCTTTACCAGGAAGTACTTTGTTAGTAGGATCACTTTTCTCCATATAGTTTGGATGAGCAAGATGAGCTACATCTCCAGATAATATAAAAGAGTTATCAAGTGCTATAAATAGCTCTTCTCTAGTTTTACCAAAAGCTAAAAGGATACGTTCTAAGGTGCGGATTAAGTAAGGGGAATCTGCACCTTGTCTTGTGTGGCTTCCTACTTCTTCATTATCAAAGCAAACAAACATAGAGATACCTTTTTGTGAGCTATTATGAAGGATGGCATTTAAGCCACTGTAAGTCATAGAAAGGTCATCAAGTCTTGGAGCAGAGATAAACTCTTCATTTAAACCGACACACATTCCTTTTTCATAAGGATAAAGGAAAAGATCAGCATCAAGTATGTCTTCAGCTTTAACTTGAAGTGTCTCTGCTAATAGTTCAAGTAGATAAGCTTCCTTTACCGCCTCGTGAGTATAAGTAAGAATAGGAAGTGTATCCTTTTGTTTATTAAAGTTAACTCCCGTATTTACTTCACGATTCATATGAATAGCTAAGTTTGGAATAATAACAATAGGTCTATTTAAGTCTACAAGGCGTGTTTCTGGATGAAATAAATCATCAGATTTTAAAGCCACACGACCAGCAATAGAAAGAGGTCTATCAAACCAAGTGCTTAAGATAGCACCACCATAGCCTTCTGTATTGAGTTTAACATAGCCATCTGTATTCATTTCGGCATTTGGTTTAATTCTAAAGCCAGGTACATCACCATGAGTACCAATAATTTTAAAGCCTTCATTAATAAAGTCATTAGAGTTAATAACAAAAGCAATAAGAGCAGAGTCATTAAGGGTAGTATAGTATTTTCCACCTACTTGAAGATTCCAAGGTTTATTTGATTCTAAATAGCAAAAGGACTCTGCTTCTAAAATATTTTTACAAGACGCAATAGTATGAAACATAGTTGGACTTGCATCTATGAAATTGATTAGGTTAGTTGTTAAAGTATTAATCATTGAAAGCCTCCTTAAATGTAATCTTGCGTTAAAGCAAGTTCTGTAGTTATTATACATGGAAGCTATACATTTTCATACGCTTAAATGTAGTTTAATGTACTTGAATTTCTAATACAAAAGTTTGTGGTGGTATAGAAAGTGTCATAGCAGGACTTACACGGAGTGTAACAAGTGAACCTACTTTAAGTGAATTAATGTTAGGTTGTTTTTTACTATTGTCGAAGCTTAGTTTAGTTTTTTGATCATATCTAATAATAGTTTGATTGTTAATGTCTTTGGCATCGGCACCTTGTGGTGTTACTACAAAGTAGTTGTCTTTGTGGTTAACTTCTACTACTACCATTTTCTCTAAAGTAATAGATTCAGGAGCAACTGCTGAATCTTCTTCTAATATGGTAATGGTAAATGCAGCGGTTTGAGGAGGAAGAGAACGTGTCATAGCAAGGCTATGAGTCACACTAATGGTCATACCTTCACTTAAATCGTTAATTTTATAAATAGCTTTGTTACGAACATGTTTAATAACAGTATCTTCGTCAATATTTAAAACAATATAGTTGCTTGCTTCATCCGTCTTGCCTTCAGGAAGAATAGTTACTTGTTTAGTATCAAGAGAGACTTCTTTGATAGTAGCTTTAGCAATAGTAATACTTTCAGGAATAGCTGGCTCTGGAGTTACAGTATCGTTAGTTGGTGTAACGAAGCTCACAACGTTACCTTTATAGCTTACTTCAAGACCAAGTGCATTTGCTAGTTCAGCTACAGAAACGTAGTTTTTATTGTTGTAGTTAAGTGTTTTGGTGCCTTTTAAAATAGTATTACCGTCCAGAGTATATTGAATACTTGGATTAAGTAAGGCTTTAACGTGTTTAAAAGTCGGAGCCGCAATAAGAGATGTACAAAGTAAAACAGAAGTTCCTATAAGGGTGATAGTTGATTTTTTAGATAACATATAATACCTCCTAAAATATGATTTTATTATTTAGACGTGTATAGAAAGAAAAAAGTTTCAATTTGTTTAGAAAAAAGTAAAAAAATAATCTATTTTTGATAGATACGGTTGACAAAGAAGGTGCATGAGCATATTATATAAATAAATATATGAGCAATCATTCATATGAAGGGGTGGATTTATGAAATATATATTTAAAATAGAAAATTTAGATTGTGCTAATTGTGGTAATAAAATAGAAGTAAGGCTTAATAAAGAACCTTATATTAAAGAAGCTACCTTAAACTTTATGTTAAAGAAACTAACTATTCATGTTAAAGAAGAGGAAGCAGAACATTATCCAGAGGAAAAGCTTAGAAAAAGTATAGAAAAATTAGCTGATGAGATAGAAAAAGGTGTGAAGATCCTTAGTATTATAGATGAAGAAGCCTATATAGCACCTTCTCTTGGGGATTGTCATTGTATTGTGCATGACCATGACGAAAGCTGCGAAGGACATCATGCCCACGAACATCATCATAACCATAGTGAAGGTCATACACATAATGGGGAAACAAGGCAGAGTAGAAGTGGGCAGAATGTTATAAAAAGATTTTTAGGATCTGAGAAATTAGAACCTACTTTATTAATAGTAAGTATTATCTTACTTGCTATAGGGGTTCTTTTAGATCAATCTATCCTCCTTATCATAGCGTATGTTTGTGTGGGTTATGATGTTGTAATAAGTGCAGCTAAGAACTGCTTAAAAGGTAAAATGCTAGATGAAAACTTCCTAATGACAATAGCTACAATAGCTGCTTTTGCTATTGGTGAATATCCAGAAGCAGTAGCAGTTATGGTATTTTATAAGATTGGTGAATACCTTCAAGGTAAAGCAGTTAATTATTCTAGAAAAGAGATTGAAAAGGCTATGGATATTCGTCCTAGCTTTGCTAGAGTAATCCGAAACGGAAAAGAACAGATGGTATCACCAGAGGCAGTTTTAAAAGGTGAGGTTATTGAAGTAAGAGCAGGAGAAAAATTACCACTAGATGGTGTTGTAATAGAAGGAGCAAGTACTTTAGATACATCAATGCTAACAGGGGAAGCACTACCTGTTATTGCTCAGCCAGGAAGTAAGGTGCTAAGTGGCTCTATTAATAAAGAAGGTGTTATTAAAGTAGAAGTTACAACTAGCTTTAAAAATAGTACAGTTTCTAAAATTTTAGAGCTTATTGAGAATGCTAGTAGTAAAAAGTCTAAGTCTGAAAACTTTATTACTAAGTTTGCTAGATGGTATACACCTATTGTAGTAGGTTTAGCCATCTTAACAGCAATTGTACCTTCTTTAATTACAGGAGACTGGCAACACTGGATTTACTCAAGTATTATTTTCCTTGTTATTTCTTGTCCATGTGCACTAGTTGTTTCTGTACCTCTCGGCTTCTTTGCTGGAATAGGTGCAGCAGCGCAAGTCGGTGTACTGGTTAAAGGAAGTAACTATTTAGAAGAGCTTAATACTATTGATACAGTTGTATTTGATAAAACAGGAACTATTACAAAGGGTAAGTTTGGTGTAAGTCAAATCATTACTGAAGGAATTGCAAAAGAAGAACTTTTAGCAATTGCAGCACGTATTGAAGCAAAATCTAATCATCCTATTGCAAAATCTATTGTAAGTACCTATGGCAAGTTGAAAAATGAGGAAGTAGTAGGTGAATACAAAGAAATTAGTGGTGAGGGAATTATTGTTAATCACGATGACTCTGTGTTACTAGCAGGAAATGAAAAGCTAATGGCACATTATCAAATTGATTTTGAAGAAGTAAAGGAAATCGGCTCTCATGTCTATGTAGCAAGAGATGGAAAGTATCTTGGTTGTATTGTAGTAGCTGATCAAATTAAAGAAGACAGTAAGTCCGCTATAGCTAAATTAAAAGCAGGTGGCATTAAAAAAGTTATTATGCTGACTGGAGATAAAAA
Source organism: Bacillota bacterium (assembly GCA_023393125.1). Lineage (GTDB taxonomy): Bacteria > Bacillota > Clostridia > Lachnospirales > Cellulosilyticaceae > Cellulosilyticum. Next base: position 648 of record JAEWMQ010000057.1, on the reverse strand, counting down.
AGAAAATGCATATAAAGTTGGTAATGAAGTAGGCATTGACATAGTTCATGCAGAGCTTTTACCACAAGATAAAGTAATGAAGTTAGAAGAAGCTTTAAAAGATGGAAAAGTAGCTTTTGTAGGAGATGGTATTAATGATGCCCCTGTACTTGCTAGAGCAGATGTAGGAATTGCTATGGGAGGCGTAGGTTCAGATGCAGCTATTGAAGCTTCTGATATTGTACTCATGACAGATGAATTATCATCTATTGCAGATGTTATGAGCATTGCTAAACGTACTAGAAAAATTGTAACAGAAAATATTGTCTTTGCTTTAGGGATCAAAGCGATTGTGCTTGTACTAGGTATCTTAGGCATTGCAAATATGTGGTTAGCTATTTTTGCAGATGTTGGCGTTTCACTTTTAGCTGTTATTAACTCTATTCGTGTTCTAGGGAAAAATGTAGGGTATGCTCTAAAGATGGTAAGAGGGAAATAAGAAATTTGTAGGGGTGTTTATGAGGAAGGCTGCTGGGAGGAAATGAGAGGAGCAGGGCTATCTTCCAGTGTTCCGGTTCAAATTTTTAGAGGCACTAGGCTCACTTATTTGGATGAACGCACGAAAACTCCCGTTGGTCAAACACTCGTGCTAAAACCCATCCAAATCGT
>JAEWMQ010000001.1 GCA_023393125.1 Bacillota bacterium | reverse complement strand
CCACATGAAGTTGGAATCGCTAGTAATCGCGAATCAGAATGTCGCGGTGAATACGTTCCCGGGTCTTGTACACACCGCCCGTCACACCATGGGAGTTGGGGGGGCCCAACGCCGGTGACCCAACCCGCAAGGGAGGGAGCCGTCTAAGGCAAAACCAATAACTGGGGTGAAGTCGTAACAAGGTAGCCGTATCGGAAGGTGCGGCTGGATCACCTCCTTTCTAAGGAATAAGAATTGCTGGTTTGGTAGTTACTATTTTGTTTTGAGAGTTCATTAAAACAAAATGAATATTTCATATATTTCTGGTGATGATGCGCTTAGGGGAAACACCCGTTTCCATTCCGAACACGTAGGTTAAGACCTAAGCGGCCGATGGTACTTGTCTGGAGACGGACTGGGAGAGTAGGTGGTTGCCAGAATTTTTATTTATAAAAAAGTCTTTGAAAATGGTAGCTATGATATAGCTAGTGTTCTCAAAGACTTTTTTCATTAACTAAAAGGTTACTTAAAAGTGCCTACTTGTATCTTTTTGAGTAATTTGGTATCCTAAATGAGAAGATATTTCAAAATTATATTATAAACTTATTTGGTATAAAATATAGCTAGATAGAAGAAAGGAGTCCTTAGATGACTAAGCCAATTAAAGAAATAGATTTGATCATTATCGGTGCAGGGCCAGCAGGACTTACAGCTGCTATTTATGCTGCTAGAGCAGGTCTTGAAACACTTGTCCTTGAAAAGGATGTAATAGGTGGTCAAGTTAGATTAAGCTATACGATAGAAAATTATCCAGGATTTAATAGCATTACAGGTAATGAATTAGCTGACAAAATAGAGCAACAAGCCGTAGAAGCAGGAGTTAATATTGACGAGTTTGATGCTATAGAAAAGGTTTCATTAGAGGATGAGGAGAAAATAGTAGAAACAGGGGATTACATTTATAAACCTAAAGCTATTATTATTGCAACAGGAGCAAAGCCTAAGGCACTTCCTATTCCTAATGAAAAGAAATATTTAGGTAAAGGTATTCACTACTGCGCTGTGTGTGATGGTGCAAGTTATAAAGATGAGGTCATTGCAGTTGTAGGTGGTGGTAATGCTGCTTTAGAAGAAGGATTATTTTTAGCTAAGCTTGCTAAAAAGGTTATAATCATTAGAAGATATGATTATTTTAAGGCTGAAGCTAAGACCTTAGAAGAAGTAGAAAAGACATCTAATATAGAGGTTATGTATAATTGGGATTTGGTAGATGTATCTGGAGATAACTTTATGGAGGTAGCAATGATCAAAAACACCCAGACAGGTGAGACAAGAGAATTGCCACTTAAAGCAGTATTTGGTTATATAGGAACTGAACCTAAAACAGATTTATTTAAAGAATATGTACACCTTACAGAAGGCGGCTATATTAAAGCTAATGAAAGTATGGAAACCAATATCAAAGGTGTATATGTAGCAGGTGATGTGAGGGAAAAGGAATTTAGACAAATCACAACAGCTGTAGCAGATGGAACAATAGCTGCTTTAAAAGCAGAACAATATATTACAAGATACTAAGGAGGAATAGAAAATGATTAAAGTATATTCAGTAGAATGGTGTGGACCATGTAATAAGGTTAAAAAATATTTAGAGAGCAAAAATGTAGCTTATGAGGCAGTCTTAGTAGCTGATGCTAAAGAAGATAGAGATATTGTTGAGCAAATTTCAGGACAAAGATCAGTACCTGTAACAACAATTAATGACCAAGTTATTATTGGATTTGATAAGCAAAAAATTGATGCAGCACTAGCTACATTAGAACAATAAAAAATATAGTTACTGGGCTATATAGAATAGAGACAATAGATGCACTCTTATTTCTACCGGTATTGATGTGTTAACTAGCTATTTATAGTAGTGAGTTAGTAACAAAGAAGCATTTAAGGTCAATGGCCTTAAATGCTTTTTTATTGTAAGTTATGACCAGTTAAGCTCTAATCCGACACCCACTTCATGGATAGGAAGTTCCTGATGCATAGCAGCTTTAACTTTAAAGGAAACACAGTGGCAAGGATAAAGTTCTTTAATTTGATGCTTTTTAAAGTAGTCAATGGTATGGTCTAGTCTAGGAGAAAGTTCAAAAAGATGGAATCCTCCTACAACACCTAGAATAGTATCGCATTTACAAACTGTCTTTGCATGTTCAATAATATTACATATGCCGCTATGAGAACAGCCTGTAATGATATATAGACCTTGGGGTGTTTGGTAAGCTAAAGCAGTATCATCCATTAAGTAATCATCTTCTAGCGGATGGCAGCTACACTCGCACTTACCAAGAGGTCCTGAATTTTCAAACTCATGAACTCTAGGGATCTCGCCTAGGTACATAAGATTAGGGCTGATTTTAACAGGGCTTTTAGATAGTTCTAAGTTTACAAAACTTTGTAATTCATCCTTGGTAATAGGCGATCCAATTTCTAAATCATCAATTACCTTTTTCGAAAAGGTATCTGGATGTGCTAGAATCTTAAGCTTATCTAAATCAAAGGCACCAGATTCTTTAAGATAAGCTAGCCCTCCTGTGTGGTCATTATGTCCATGAGAAATGACAATGGTTGATATATCCTTTAATGGTACATTTAATTTCTTTGCATTTTGTATATATAAATCTGAGTAACCTGTATCAAATAGGATTTTAGTATCTCCATCTTCAATATAGTAAGATACGGCTGGTTCTCCAAAGTAGTATTGATCAATATAAGTGTTATTATCTACAAGAACTTTTAGTTTCAAAATGGGCCTCCTAAGTATGGTATTTAGCATAGTCAATAGTTTAGAGCATGAGAGCGAAATTTGCAATAAGAGCAAAAATTTAAACATGGGTGTAATTAATTGACAAAAATCGACAATCATGATATATTCGTTACAATCATAATTTCGAACGTACTGATGATAAGTACAAATAATGTTCGGAAAACCGTATAGATATATAAGAAAAGTTAAAATAAATCGACTTGAATGAAAGGATGACAACATGGAAGCTAAAGTACAACAAATATTTGATGAAACCATCAAAAAGACCATAGAGCTAGCAGAAGACATTTATAAACATCCTGAATTAGGTTATAAAGAAGTTCGAACAGCGGGGAAAGTAAAGGAAATATTAGAAGCAGAAGGGATTCCTTATGAAGATCAAGTAGCGTATACGGGAATTTTATCTACTCTTGACTCAGGAAAACCAGGACCACATATTGGACTCATTTGTGAGCTAGATGCGGTACCAACCTTAAATCACCCTTATGCAAATAAAGAAGATTATGCTGCTCATACTTGTGGGCATTATGCGCAAATTGGGACAATGATGGGCGTTTTCTTATCTCTTCATAAAGCGAATGTTATGGGAGAACTTTGTGGTAAAGTTACTTTAGTAGTAACACCTGCAGAGGAATTTTGTGATTTAGAGTACCGTAGAGGCCTTATTGCAGAAGGTAAAATAAAGCATGTTTCTGGAAAACGCGAGATGATTGAGCTAGGCGTATTTGATGATATGGCTCTCATTTTATCTTGCCACACAATGGGACTTGATATGAACGTATATGATGCTGAAATTGGTGCAGGTTTAAATGGCTTCTTATGTAAGAAAGCTATTTTCCACGGTAAAGGAGCTCATGCAGGAAGCAATCCAGCTGGGGGTATTAATGCCTTAAATGCAGCTAATTTAGCAATGTCAGGCATTAATTTCTTAAGAGAAACCTTCCGCGAGGAGGATGCTATCCGTGTACATTTTGTGGTGACTGAAGGTGGACAAACCGTTAATACAGTACCAGAGCGAGTAACGATGGAAATGTATGTACGTGCTAAAACGGTAGACGCTATTTTAGAAACAGATAAGAAAGTAACAAGAGCTCTAAGAGCAGGAGCACTTGCTATTGGTTGTGATTTAGAAATTGTAGACACACCAGGTTACTTACCTCTTCACCAAGACAAGAATCTAACAGAGCTTGTTAAAACACATATCTTAAATTATGTAACACCAGAAAGAATTGCTCAAGGAACACACGGTTTTGCTTCTGGAGACATGGGAGATTTATCAAGCTTATATCCAATTGTTGAAATTGGTGTAGGTGGTTTTACAGGAACAATGCATGGGTGTGATTTTAGAACAGCTGATTATAAGCAAGCTTACTATGTGCCAGCTGCTTACTTTATAGATACTATTGTTGACCTTTTATCAGATGGTGGTAAAAAGGCTTATGAAATAAAAGAGAAGTTTAACCCTATTATGAGTAAAGAAGACTATTTAGCTATGCTAGATAGATTCAATAAAACAACTATTTACAAAAAAGGAGAACAAGAAGATGACAAAGAAATGGGCTAGAGTATTACTCGCATCATTACTTACAGCAGCCTTATTTACAGGATGTTCTAGTGCACCAGCAGAAAGTAAACCAGAGGAAGGAACACAAACTGAAGCAACTACTGAAAAAGTAAAAGTAAGCTTATTAGTAACAGGTTCTTTCGGAGATAAAGCTTTCAACGATTCAGCGCAAGCAGGTATGAAACAAGTAGCAGAGCAGCTTGGTGACAAAGTTGAAGTTGAAATGATTGAAATGGGTAATGACAAAACAAAATTCGAAGGTTCTTTATTAGACGCTTCTGAATCTGACTCAGACATTATCATTGTAGGGACATGGGATATGAAAGAAATCCTTGAGCAAACAGCTCCTTTATTCCCAGATAAAAAATACATCATCTTTGATACAGACGTAGACTATGCAGCAAATGACTTAAGCAATGTATACTCTATGAGCTACAAACAAAACGAAGCAGCATTCCTTGCAGGTGTACTTGCAGCTAGCGTAACAACTTCTGATATGACTTATGCAAACGAAGAAGCTACAATTGGTTTCGTAGGTGCAAAAGATACAGCAGCAGTTATTAATGACTCAGCAGTTGGATTCATCCAAGGTGCACAATTTATCAATCCAGATATTAAAGTAAATGTTTCTTATGTAGGTTCTTACGTAGACTCAGCTAAAGCAAAAGAGCTTGCTTTAACACAATACGCTTCAGGTGCTGACTGTATATTCGTAGCAGCAGGTCCAGCTTCAGTAGGTGTTATTGAAGCAGCAGCAGAAAGCCAAAAATATGTAATCGGTGTAGATTCAGACCAAGCACTTGCTTACGAAGGTAGTGACTCAGCAGAGTTCATCATTTCTTCAGCTATTAAAGGTGTAGGAACAACAATCTTCTCTTCTATCGAAAGAGACTTAGAAGGTAACCTTCCATATGGTACTTATGAATTACTTGGTCTTGCAGAAGATGCAGTAGGCCTTGCAGATAACACTATTTATCAAAGTGTTGTTTCAGAAGAAATTCGCACAGCAGTAGAAGATGCTAAGCAAAGCTTACTTGATGGGGCAGTAAGTGTTGATACAGCATACGGTATGGATGAAACAACATTAAAAGGCATTATTTCTAGCGCTCAATAAAATAGCAATTATTAAAAGTATACATTAAAGATTGTAACAATTGCCGAGTCAATCTGAAAAGAATAGTGTAAGGTAGTCATCGGATAAAAATAGAGGGGGTATTACGGGGAATATCGTAATGCCCTCTCTTTATCAAAAATACACGGAAAGGAAATCCTTATGGAGCAGAAAATATTAGAGGCCAGAAAGATTACAAAGGTATACCCTGGTGGTGTTGTAGCCAATCATGAGGTTCAGTTAGATATTTACGAGGGAGAAATCCATGCTTTGGTAGGTGAAAATGGAGCGGGTAAATCTACTCTTATGAAAATGCTATTTGGAATGACGTCTCCAACTAGTGGAGAAATCCTTATTAAAGGAGAGCCAGTGGCATTCGCATCATCTAAATGTGCTATTGCAAAAGGGATAGGGATGGTACACCAACACTTTATGCAAGTACCATCTATGACAGTAGCAGAGAACCTTATTTTAGGCGCAGAGCCAAGAAAGAAAGGCTTAGTAGATCGAAAAGAAGCTGTTAGGATTACAGAGGAATTATCAAAGGCCTATAACCTAAAAGTAGATGCTAAAGCACAGGTGGAAAATATTTCCCTGGCAATGAGACAAAAGCTAGAAATCTTAAAAGCGCTTTATAGAGGGGCAAAAATCCTTATTTTAGATGAGCCTACTGCTGTACTAACACCTCAAGAAACAGAGGAGTTATTCGAACAGCTTAAATTGTTAAGAGAAAAGGGTCATACGATTATCTTTATTTCACATAAACTTAATGAAGTAAAAGCACTTTGTAACCGCATGACTATTTTACGTGATGGGAAAACCATGGGAACTTATGAGATTAGTGATTTAAGTGAACAAGAAATCTCAAGACTCATGGTAGGTAGAGATGTTAATTTAAATATGGAAAAGTCAGCACCTCACTTTGGCAAGACAGTTATTTCTGTTAAGGACCTAGTGTATGTGAACCAATTTGGTAAGCAAAAAGTAGACCATGTCTCTTTCTCTATTCGTGAAGGTCAAATCTTAGGGATAGCAGGTATTGATGGCAATGGTCAATCTGAATTAGTAGAGGTGATTGTAGGAGCACTTAAGCAGTCATCAGGACAGATTCATTTAAAGGGTAAAGACATTTCTAAATTACCAATTTTAAAACGTCAAGAAGCTGGTATTTCACACGTATCAGAAGACAGAATGAGATATGGTAGTGCGCCAAAACTTTCTTTAGAGGATAATGCTATTTCAAAAATCTATTATACGAATGAACTTAAAAGTCATGGTTTATTAAGTAGTAAAAAAATAGCTGCCTTTACAGAAAAAATCTTAAAGGATTTTAAAGTTAAATACGATCATAATAAACAATCTATTGGAGAACTATCAGGTGGGAATATTCAAAAGCTGATTGTAGGACGTGAATATGAATATAACCCAGAGCTTCTTATTATTAACCAACCAACTAGAGGTGTAGACGTAGGTGCTATTGAGTTTATTAGAAAGAAAATCCTCGACATGAGAGAAAGAAGAAAAGCGATTTTATTAGTATCAGCGGACCTTGCTGAGATTTTATCTTTAAGTGACAGTATTTTAGTCATGCATGAAGGAAAAATCGTTGGTTATATTGAAGATGCTAAAACAGCAACAGAAAATGAATTAGGGCTCTACATGCTAGGAGTTAAACAAGATTCAAAAGAAAAACTAGGAGGAGCCTACCATGAGTAGAAAAGGAATAAAAAATAATATTAATAGTTTTGCCTTACTTCGTTTAATGGTAGCAGTACTTATTGCAGTTGGCATAACAGTGGCTATTATCTTTAGTATTAGTAAAGAACCAGGTACGGCAATTTATAACCTATTTTTAGGACCATTACAGTCTAAAAGACATTTCTTTAATGTATTAGAAAGTAGTATTCCGTTAATGTTTACTGGTTTGGCACTAAGTATTGTATTCAAATCAGGAAACTTCTCTATGATTGCAGATGGTGCTCTTTACATGGGAGGGGCAGTAGCAGCAGCTATTGCTATTAAAATGACTCTTCCAGTAGGTATTCATCCAATAGTAATGATTTTAGCAGCAGCAGTAGTAGGTGCTGTGATTGGTAGTATCCCTGCTATTTTAAAGGTAAAATGCCATGCTAATGAGCTTGTAACTTCGTTAATGCTTAATAATGTCTTTTTCTTCTCAGGTATTTATATTGTTAATAAATACCTTATTGATAGAAATGCAGGGACTTTTGCTTCTTTAAAATATCAAACAACAAGTGGTCTTGGAAACATGGTAAGTGGTACAAAACTTCACTATGGTTTCTTAATTGCTATTGCAGTAGCGATTCTACTTTATATTTTAGTGTATAAAACAAAATTCGGTTATGAAATTCGTCTTGTAGGAAGTAATCCTGAGTTTGCTAAGCATACAGGAATTAACATTGGGAAAGTAATTATTATGACTCAAATGTTAGCAGGTGCTATAGCAGGTATAGGCGGTGCAGTAGAACAAGCGGGTATGTATAATCGTTTTAACTGGCAAGACTCACCAAGTTATGCTTGGGACGGGGTTATTATTACAATCTTAGCAGGAAATAATCCTAAATTCGTACCGATTGCAGCCTTTTTCTTAGGATACATTCGTGTAGGGGCAGACTTAATGTCTAGAAAATCAGATGTACAAAATGAACTTGTCGCTATTGTACAAGCTGTTTTAATCTTATTTATCACCGCAGAGCGTTTCCTTGCAGTGGTAAAACAAAGACAAGAATCTAAAAAAGCGTTAAGCAGTTATGGCGAATAGGAGGAAGAATAGACCATGGAATTATTATTAGACATTTTAAATACGTTAACACTTCCTGAATTTTATTTTGCCATGTTCCGTAGTGCTACACCAGTACTACTAACGACACTAGGGGCAATCATTGCTTCTAGATCAGGGTCAAGTAATATTGCCTTAGAAGGTACAATGCTTATGTCAGCTTTTACAGGCGTAGTGGTAAGTGCTTTTACACAAAATGCGTGGATAGGGCTTTTAGGAGCTATGCTTGCTGGCTTTTTAATGAGTAATATTTTAGCTTACTTTGCGCTTAAGTTAAAATCAAACATTATTATTTCGGGGATTGCGCTTAATACCTTCGCTTCAGGAGGAACTATCTTTTTCCTTTACCTCATTACAGGGGAAAAAGGAGCATCAACTTCACTTCCTTCTTTAAAATTACCAAGTATCAATATTCCTATTGTTGAAGATATTCCAGTAGTAGGACAGATTTTATCAGGACATCACATACTGACTTATATAGCACTTATTTTAGTGTTTGTAGTATGGGCTATGTTTAAGTATACAAGACTTGGTATGCATATTCGTGCCGTTGGTGAATCACCAGAAGCTATGGAATCTGTAGGGGTTTCTGTTAAAAAGATTAAATATATTGCTTTAAGCTTAAGTGGTATTTTAGCTGGTATGGGTGGTGCCTTCTTATCTATGGGATATGTAGGACTATTCTCATCAGGAATGACAGCAGGACGTGGTTACATTGCCTTAGCAACACAAGCTATAGCAGCAGGAAATGCCATTGTAGGACTCTTTACTTCACTTCTTTTCGGATTCTGTGAGAGCCTTTCAAATTACTTACAAGGGGCATCTATTCCACTTCAATTCGTACAGCTTATGCCATATCTGATGATTACCATTGCATACACATGGTACTGCAGTCATAAGCACAAACAAAAACTTAAAAAACAAAGATTAATGCAAGGGGAATAGTTATGATTGAATTACATTTACATCTAGATGGTTCGCTAAGAGTAGAAACAGCACTTGATTTAGCGAAATTACAAAATATTACGTTACCTACAGAGGATTTAAAAGAACTTAAAAACCTTATGGAGGTACCAGAAGATTGCCAAACTCTACATGAATGTTTGAAGCGTTTTGATTTACCTATTATGCTTCTTCAAACAGAAATGGCAGTAGAGAGGGTAAGCTTTGAGTTAGTAGAAGATTTACAAGCACTAGGTGTAACTTATGCAGAAATTCGCTTTGCACCACAATTGTCTACTAATGAGGGCTTAACACAAGACCAAGTAGTAGCTGCGGCTATTAAAGGGGTTAAAAGAGGAATGGAAAAATATCCAGCTATTCGCTGCGGTCTTATTTTATGCTGCATGCGTGGTATGGATATTGAAGAGAAAAACTTAGAAACAGTAGAAATGGCTAAGAAGTACATGGGCGATGTTGTATGCGGCATAGACTTAGCCGGTGCAGAGTCTTTATTCCCAACTAACATATTTGAACCTGTTTTTGCTAAGGTAAAAGAATATGGTCTTCCAGTAACAATCCATGCAGGAGAAGCAGTAGGTGAGGTACCAGGACCAGAAAGCATGAGAAAAGCTTTAGAATATGGTGCTAAACGTATTGGACATGGTGTAATGGCCATAGAAGATGAGACGCTTATTAAAGAGCTTATCGAAAAGGATATTACTTTAGAGGTGTGTGTAACAAGTAACTATCATACCAAATTAGTGACTAACATCAAAGATCATCCTATTAAACAGCTATTTGATGCAGGAGTTAAAGTAACCTTTAACTCAGATAATATGACAGTATCTAATACGAACATTCATAAGGAAATTGAAATTTTAAAGACACAGCTAGGCTTTACTGATGAAGAAATCAGTACTATGCAAAGGTATGCTAGAGATGCTGCTTTTATAAAATAAGCTGTGCTAAACTGAATTATAGATAAAATATATAGCCAAAGAAACTCTTTATGCAGAGATTCTTTGGCTTTTAATGTGGAGAAGAAAATAATGAATGATAAATAGGCGTAAGCTCATTAGGTGCTTACGCCTATTTATTATGTGTTCCAAACCAGTAGTTAATCACAATAATTCTCTTGGCTTTGCTTCTATACTCCCGGGCATCGTTCCCTAGAATACCTAGAGCATAACGGCTAGAGCTATAAGAATTATTTAGTTGATTACTTACCAGTAGGAAACTCATAAAATCAAACCATATGGATGGGCCCGAATGATTTTATGCTTTGGGGTGCTAAAGTAGATAGATAAGATATTTCACCTAAGACCAAGACTTATATTGACCGCAAGGGGAAGAGCTGACTACAAAAGTAGCTGAGAGGTATCGCTTGGGGTGCTAGAAAGAAATGGACTTGTTTGGTTTTGAATCTTATTTACTTCACTTATATATATGTACGCAAAAAGAGAAATCCCTTAAAAATTTATAATTTAAAAACAATATACATTTCTGATATGAAATATAGTTCAATTATAGATTAATTTTGGACTATATGCGTATTGAAGGGTGTTAGGCATAGCTCCTTTCAAGGCATTTAATGAGAGTTTTATAGGATAATATTAGCATGTAACTTTTCCAGTAAAAAAGTTTTGTTTTTGAATACTTATCATATGATAATTACATAAAAAACCTAGTGTTTTATAATGGAGACAAATGAACTAAAGAAGCTTATCTATAAAGGAGGAGAGGGAGATGCAGGAGGCTTTAGTACAATTGCAGCAAGTGATTGAAGGAATAAGTCAAGAAAAAATGCCTATAGGAATTCAAGAAATAGGTCTAGAAAATGTTTTTCTAAAAAATGTTCCTAAGGGAGAAGTGATTGTCCATGTAGGAGATAAGCCAGCAGAGTTCTACTTTGTGGTTAGCGGTATATTTCGAAGTTACTATATTGATCGAGAAGGAAATGATGTAACAAGGATTTTTACCCCAGAAGGAAGTGGCTTTGGAGTTGAAACACTTTTTAATGAAAAAGCCTCACCATGTTGTATTGAAGCATTGGAAAGTAGCAAAGTACTCGTTATACCAGGGCAGCAGATAAAAGAATTAATTAATACTTCTTCTTACTTTGCAAGATTTTATATCAATTTGTTAGAAGAGAGTATTCACTATAAGATTGAAAGAGAAAGTAGCTTTTTGCTTAAAAGTGCGACTGAAAGATATCTAGATTTTAAAAGGCATTATCCAAAGTTAGAAGAGCGAGTTAATCAAAGTTATATAGCTTCTTACCTAGGTATTACACCGGTGTCATTAAGTAGAATAAGAAAAACAATAAGAGAGGAAAATTAAGGGGGATAAGAGATGAAGTATGCAAAATTAGGAAATACAGAAATTCCAGCCATCGCATTAGGTACTTGGTCATGGGGCACAGGTATTAATGGTGGAAATCAGATTTTTGGAAATAGCTATGGAGAAGAAGACCTTAAGCCAGTTTTTGAGCTCGCTATGAAACAAGGATTTAATTTATGGGACACGGCAGCTGTTTATGGTATGGGAGCAGCAGAAAAGATTTTAGGAAGCTGCATAAAAGATAATTCTAATGTGATTTTATCTACTAAATTTACACCTTTAGGTTTACAAACTAAGAAAGCGGTAAGTCGATTTTTAAAGAAAAGTTGCTGTAGGCTTGGTGTGGAACAAGTAGATTTATATTGGATTCATAGTCCGGCTAATATACAGAAGTGGACTAAAGAACTTATTCCTCTTTTAAAACAGGGAAGAGTAAAACATGTAGGTGTATCTAACCACAATCTTGAGCAAGTCAAAGAAGCAGACCAGATTCTAAAACAAGCAGGCTTCAAGCTTTCGGCTGTACAAAATCATTATAGCTTGTTATACCGAGTATCTGAAGAAACGGGCATTTTGAAGTGGTGTGAGGAAAATCAGGTAGTTTTCTTTTCTTATATGGTACTAGAACAAGGTGCCTTAACGGGGAAATATGATGGTGAGCATCCTTTTAAGAGAGGCACGAGAAGAGCAAAAGCTTTTCCTATTGAAGTACTTAACCAAATTCAAGACTTGCTAAAAGGACTAAGAGAGCTAGGAGAACAATATAAGGCTACACCTGCACAAATTACTATAGCTTGGGCTTTAGCTAAAGGAACTGTCCCTATTATAGGTGTTACTAAAAAAGAGCAAATAGAGGATTTATCAAAGGCTTTTGAAATTGAATTAACATCAAAAGAGGTAGAAGGTTTAGAAAAGCTAGCAGAAGATACAGGTGTTAGTGTAAGAGCAAGCTGGGAGAACTAGTGAAAGGTAATTAGATAGATGGGAAGAATTATATGATTAATTATATAAAATAATCAGAAAAGTATATTGACTTAAAGACAATACTATTATAGTATACATACATAATGGCGGTATGTATACGAGGTGATAAAATGGCAAGAAATAAGTATCCAGAAGAAACAGTGAAAAAGATTTTAGAAATTTCATATAAACTTTTTTACGAGAAAGGTTATGATGAAACTTCTATTCAAGATATTATAGATGAATTAGGCATGTCTAAAGGTGCTATTTATCATCATTTCAAAAGTAAAGAGGATATACTTAATAAAATTTGTGAAGTTAATTATTATGAGAGTGTTTGGAGTAGATCTTTAGACCAGATTCCAGGCAATAACGCTTTAGAGAAAATGAGAACAGCGATGCTCAGCGAATTAGGTAGTAGTAATAAACGTATGTTAGATAAGATTAGTACGCCTTTACTAAAGAATCCTCAAATTGTAGTAAGGCAACTTAATACAGCAGTTAATGATTTAGCCCCAATGTTTGAGTGGTTTATTGAGACGGGAAATAAGGATGGTTCTATGAAGGTAAATCAGCCTAGAGAGGCAGCTCAAATAATAGCCCTTTTGATTAATGCTTGGATTAATCCAAGTTTATTTAAAGTGGATAGAGAAACCTTTATAGCAAAACTAACTTGTTTAAAAGAAGTAGTAGAAAACTTAGGGATACCATTAGTAAATGAAGGATTTTTAGAAGTAGTCATAGGATATTATGATGTTGTAAGCGGAAAATAGTAAAAACCCGAAAGGGTTTTTATTTTGAATAGATACATACCGGTGTTCGGTATAAATAAAGCTTTATATGAGACAGATACTAGTGATCTGATAAAAGGAGGAGTAAGGATGGGGAGTATTAAGGGATTTGGTAAAGACTTTATACTAATGGTAATAGGACAGATTATTTCTTTATTTGGAAATGCTATTTTAAGATTTGTTTTATCTTTGTATGTGCTAGATACAACGCATTCAGCTACTATATTTGGGGGAATATTAGCTATTTCTATGATTCCAAGTGTATTAATATCACCTATTGGAGGGATTTTAGCTGATAGGATTAATAGAAGGAATATCATGGTAGGGCTAGACTTTATCACCTCTGCCTTAATAGTGGGATTTGCCCTGCTACTTAAGATGAGTAACCCTATTTTATTAATAGGTATAGTAATGATTATATTAGGCTGCATTCAATCTTTTTATCAGCCATCTGTTCAAGCTAGTATCCCTTCTTTAGTTGGTGAAAAACATTTAGTAGCTGCTAATGGTATTGTTACACAGGTCTCAGCTTTAGCAAATTTGTTTGGTCCCATTATAGGTGGACTTTTATATGCACTTACAGATATGAGCTGGATTCTAGTCATTAGTGCATTGTGTTTTTTAATTTCGGCAATAATGGAGTGTTTTATTAAGATTCCATTTGTAAAGAAAGTGGATACACAGGGTGTTTTGAAAATCATTATAGGAGATACCAAAGAGGCCATTCATTTTTTGAAAAATGAGCAGCCTATATTACTTAGAATGCTATTTATTATTGCAGCCTTGAATCTATTTCTATCCGCTTTATTAGCTGTAGGATTACCATATATTCTTAATGTGACTTTAAAAGTAGGAAGCCAATATTATGGTTTTGCACAGGCAACATTAGCCGTAGGCTCTATTGTGGGAGCTCTTCTTTCTGGTATAGCGAGTAAAAAGGTTAAAATGAAGGAGTCTTATCTATTTTTATTTGCAGCATGTTTAGGATTACTCCCTATTGCAATTGGAGGCTATTTGACACAAATGCCTATGATAGCTTATGTCATTATTATTGTTGGAGAAGTGATATGCATTATGTTTTCAACACTCTTTAATATATTTGCGATAACCTTTGTTCAAACACATACACCGAATGAGTTAATGGGAAAAATAATAGCCTTTGTTGTGGCTATAGCTACTTGTGCTTATCCATTAGGGCAGGCTATGTATGGCGTGCTATTTGATGTATTAAAGAGTCAAGTATGGCTTGTTGTTGTGATAGGGACTGCCTTCAGCTTGTTGATCACAGTGGTAGCCCAAAGCAATTTGAGAAAATTAGAAGAGAGTGGAGCTACTGCTTAAAACTTCATTTATCTAAAATTGCAAGATAGTGCTAATAGGCATAGGCCTAAGTTTGATGTTATAATACGTTTTAGAGAAAGTAAAAATTATTATAACATCAAACTTGAGGGGTAGCACAATGAATAAACAATATGAGGCAGTTATTTTTGATTTAGATGGAACGTTAATTGATTCTATGTGGGTATGGGAAAAGATTGATGAAACCTTTTTAAGTGAATTAGGGCTAACAGTACCTAAAGATATGGATAAAATATTAGAAGGCAAAAGTTTCACAGAAACAGCTATCTATTTTAAAGAACGTTTTAAATTAGAAATGAGTGTAGAAGCTATTAAGGAACGTTGGAATGAAATGGCATGGGAATTCTATACTAAAAAGGTACCATTAAAAGAAGGTGCTAAAGACTTCTTAATATGGCTCAAAGAAAAAAATATTAAAATGGGAATTGCTACAAGCAACAGTATAGAACTTGTAGAAGCTGTGCTTGAAGCCTTAAATATAAGAGACTACTTTAGTCAAATTCGTACCTCTTGTGAAGTGGGTAGAGGTAAGCCTTTCCCAGATATCTATTTAAAAGTAGCAGAGGATTTAGAGGTAGCACCTCAAAAGTGCTTAATCTTTGAAGACATCCCAAATGGTCTTAGAGCAGGTAAAGCAGCAGGTATGACTGCTTGGGGAATATTTGATAATCAAACAGAAGAGATGCAAGCAGAAATGAAGGGGATAGCAGATCATTTTGTAGCGGATTATTATGAAGTTATGAGCGGCTTTGAAGTTTAAATTGAATATAGGAGATATGATGTAGCATAAAAAGTTCCTCAACTATAATTTTTCGATGTAGTTGAGGAACTTTTTATATGCTTTACCCCTAAATGAGCTAGTGATTTGAATGGTGTTACATGTATAAAGTCTACTAAGCTTATATTAAAAAGATGGCTTGGTACGTGTAGCAGTATCTTGGAAACTAAAGAATTCAGGACGATGCCTAGAAGCTGTAAATTCAAACATGAC
The DNA here is from genome assembly GCA_023393125.1 of Bacillota bacterium. Lineage (GTDB taxonomy): Bacteria > Bacillota > Clostridia > Lachnospirales > Cellulosilyticaceae > Cellulosilyticum. The sequence goes on along the minus strand of JAEWMQ010000001.1, from coordinate 46,233 downwards.
GCCATCTGAATTGTAAGTCTGATTAGAGACAACAGCCAGGCAGTTATATTCATTTAGATCTAAATCCAGGTGTAGTACATCAATATCAGTTGCTTTTTCAACAGTAATTTTACGTTTACTAGTGATAATGGATACGCCTAATTCTTGTTCTAAGTAAGAATAAATAGATTTCTCAGCTATTTCAGGAGTAAGTCCGTTTGTAATTTCTTTTAAGAAGAAACTATGGTCCAAGATAGTTGGTGTACCATCTAGGTAACGGATACGTTGAATATAATAAAGTTCACTACCGATTGGTAGACCTGTACGTTGATTAATACGCTCATCAGCAATCAGCTCTGTAAACATTAAGACTTTAGTGGAAGGCACTTTGTTATTGCGTTTTGCTAGTTCCTCAAAGGTTTCAATGCCGGAAAGTGTAAAAGAGTTTTGTTGCTGTGGCTCATAGATAATACGAACGCCTTTTCCCTGAAGAGATTGGACATAGCCAGCTTTGACAAGTTGTGCAATAGCCCTACGAACTGTATTTCTAGAACAATTATAGGTTACGATCAATGTATTTTCAGAAGGAAGTAATTCTTGAAAGTTATACTCAAGAGCCTCAATTTTCTTTTTTAGTTCATCATAAATTAGTTCATATTTAACTCTCGCCATTCTCAATCTCCCTTATAAAATTTGTAGTCCCATACATACTAACATATATTATAGAAGACTAAAATATTGTGTCAAGAAGACAGAAAAAACTTTCATATAAGAGAGTTTAAGTTCATAATTGACTTGTTTAAACAAGTATGCTATCTTTTATTTAGGAACTTGTTTAAACAAGCTAGCAGGAGGATATGACATGAGTATATATAAAGATGAGGCAAAAGCTTTATTAGCTTATGTGGGCGGCAAAGAAAATATTGCAGCGGTAACACATTGTATGACACGTCTGCGTTTTGTCTTAGCAGATCCATCAAAAGCAGATGTTAAGAAAATAGAGGAATTAAAAAGCGTCAGAGGAACTTTTACACAGTCAGGTCAGTTCCAGGTTATTATCGGAAATAAAGTATCAGAGTTCTACCAAGACTTTTCAAAGATAGCAGATATTGAAGGAACTTCTAAAGATGAAGTAAAAGAGGCGGCTAAAAAGAATCAAAATATTTTCCAACGTATAGTAGGTGGGATTGCAGAAATCTTTGCACCACTTATTCCAGCTATTATCGTAGGAGGTTTGATTTTAGGATTCCGTAACGTTATTGATAGTTTATATTTATTTGAAAATGGCACAAAGACCCTTGTTGAGCTAAGTCAATTCTGGGCAGGTATTGATCAGTTCCTTTGGTTAATAGGTGAAGCAGTATTCCATATGTTGCCAGTTGGGATTTGTTGGTCAGTAACTAAGAAAATGGGAACAACCCAAATGTTAGGGATTGTCCTTGGGCTTACATTAGTATCAGGTCAACTTTTAAATGCTTATGCGGTAGCATCTACTGCGGTAGCAGATATTCCAGTTTGGGATTTTGGATTTGCACAAGTTCAAATGATTGGTTATCAAGCACAAATCATTCCAGCTATCTTAGCTGCATTTACACTGGTATATCTTGAGAAATTCTTCCGTAAGATTACACCACAAGCAATCTCTATGATTGTAGTACCTTTTGCAAGTTTACTATTAGCAGTAATGGCAGCACATTTTGTATTAGGGCCTATTGGCTGGAAAATCGGTTCAGCTATTTCATCTGTAGTATACGCTGGAATTACAGGACCATTAAAAGTTGTATTTGGTATGATCTTTGGTTTCTTATATGCCCCATTAGTTATTACAGGACTTCACCATATGACAAGTGCAATCGACTTACAACTTATTGCAGACTTTGGTGGTACAATGCTCTGGCCAATGATTGCTTTATCTAACATTGCACAAGGTTCAGCAGTTCTTGGTATGATTTATGCACAACGTAAAAATGCAGAAGCACAAGAAGTTAACGTGCCAGCATGTCTATCTTGTTATTTAGGTGTTACAGAACCAGCAATCTTTGGTGTTAACCTTAAATATACATTCCCATTCGTTTGTGGAATGATTGGTTCAGGAATTGCAACAACTATTTCTGTACTAACTAATACAACAGCAAATGCAATCGGTGTAGGTGGTATTCCTGGAATCTTATCAATTCAACCAGCTTATATGATAAGCTTTGGTATAGCTATGATTGTAGCAATCGTTGTATCATTTGTATTAACAGTAATCGTTGCAAAGAAAAAAGGCTTAGGCAATAATTAATAGTTTATGAGTATGAATCAGCAGTAGCAGTATAAAGTACTGTTGCTGCTGATTTTAGTTAAAGAATAAAATAAAGAAAATGATGAGGGATTAAGACGATGAATTTTAAAGATAAAGTAATCTATCAAATCTATCCAAAATCATTCCAAGATACTACAGGAAATGGATTTGGTGACTTAAAGGGGGTAACAAGCAGACTAGATTATTTACAAGAGCTTGGCGTAGACTATGTATGGCTTACACCTTTCTTTGTTTCACCACAAAGAGATAATGGTTATGATGTAGCAGACTATCGTAATGTTGAACCTTTATTCGGGACAATGGAGGACTGTGAAGAGCTTATTGAGGAAGCTGACAAACGTGGAATAGGCATTATGTTAGATATGGTTTTCAATCATACTTCCACAGAACATGAATGGTTCCAAAAAGCACTTACTGGAGACCCAGAATATATGGATTATTATATTTTTAAGGATGGTAAGCCAGATGAACCACCTACTAACTGGGAGTCAAAGTTTGGTGGTAATGCTTGGGAGTACGTGCCACATCTCAAAAAATGGTATCTTCATTTATTTGATGTGACCCAAGCGGATTTAAATTGGGAAAATCCTAAGGTAAGAGAAGAACTTAAGGAGATCATTAGATTCTGGAAAAATAAAGGTGTTAAAGGCTTCCGCTTTGATGTAGTCAATCTGATTTCTAAACCAGAAGTATTTGAAAATGATACAGTAGGGGATGGGAGAAGATTTTATACAGACGGTCGTAATGTCCATGAGTATCTCAAAGAATTAGTAGCAGATACACAAATTGAAGAGATGGTAACAGTAGGTGAAATGTCATCTACTACACTAGAACATTGCATTCGTTATAGTAGTCCAAAGGAAAAGGAGCTATCCATGTGTTTTAACTTCCACCACCTCAAGGTAGATTATAAAGACGGTAATAAGTGGGAGCTTATGGAACCAGATTTCAATTCACTGAAAGAATTATTCTATAACTGGCAATTAGGAATGCAAGAAAATGAAGGATGGAATGCCTTATTCTGGTGTAATCATGACCAGCCAAGAATCGTATCACGTTTAGGGGATGATGAGAACTACTGGAAAGAATCAGCTAAAATGCTAGCAACTTGTATTCATATGATGCAAGGGACACCTTATATTTATCAAGGTGAAGAAATTGGGATGACAAATGCCAAGTATACTGACATTAATCAGTATCGTGATGTGGAGAGTAAAAACTACTATGAGATTATGCTCAGAAACGGTAAGACAAAGGAAGAAGCACTTGCTATTTTAGGAGCAAGATCTAGAGATAACAGCCGTACGCCAATGCAGTGGAATAGTGGTGAGAATGCAGGATTTTCTAACAACACACCATGGATTTCGATTCCTGAAAACTACAAAGAAATCAATGTGGAAACAGAGCGAAACGATGCAGATTCTATCTTGGCGTATTATAAAAAATTAATTCAAATGCGTAAGCAATACCGTGCTATTTCAGAAGGGAAAATTGAATTTATCTATGAAGTACCTGCAGAAGTTTTCGCTTATAAGAGAACTTTTGGAGAGGAAGAACTCTTAGTTTTAAATAACTTAGGAAGAAATCATATTGAACTAACAGCTGATTTACAACTTGAATCTTATGAAAAGGTATTAGGAAATTATGAAAAGGCTGACGATGCCAAAGAACTGAAACCATTTGAAGCTGTTATTTATAGAAGAGTAAAAAGATAGATTATAGAAATAAAGGGCATAAAACAACCAATAAGGAAGATGGAATGGTGGAATTTGCGGAGATTGGCACTGCTATTTAGAGAGTTAGTAATGCTTTAAGATAGGTAGTAATAGCGTAAAAAAACATGCATGACTAGAAAGAATGTTCTAGTTATGCATGTTTTTTGCGTAGAGTAGGAGGTTTAAGTATGATGTTATAGTCCATTCAATTATTCATCCCAAAGTGAAGGTGAATCTCATTAGCCTCCCTATGTTTTTAATTTTATGATTTTATGGCAGATTATTATGAAGTTATGAGGTATAAAGATAAGAAATATTAATATCTGAATTTATTAAAAAAATGTTAATTATATATAAAATAAAAAAATATTGTTAAAATATATTTGAAAATAAATTTATGGAGAGATATTTATGAAAAAATTATTTAGAAAATTAAGCAGTACAGTTATTGTGTTAACAGTAGTTTGTTTGTTGTCAGGGGTGTTATTTGCTTCAGATACAATGGGAAATTCAAATAATGATGTTAGTGCTACATTTGAACTTATTTCTATGCCAACTTCTGAAGATGGCATTATGCCAATGTCTATGTTCTAGGGAGATGGTGGATATTGTACACTAGATTAAATGTCTTCTTCCAGGTATATTGCTTGGTCTGTGTGCCCTGAGACTGTAGAGCCTTATGTATTTGGTGGTGAGATATCAATATATACAGTATCTACAGGAACGTATATGGGTAGTGTTTCTTGTATGTCAAGTGGAGCAGGAGATACAAGTGGAATAGCAGATATCTCTAGTTTAGGATTAAGAAGTGGAGTATCATATAAAGCAGTTTTTGAAGGAATTGCAACTACAATTACGAGTAATCAAGTTTATAGCGTTGTTTCTGGAGCTAGTATAAATTTTCAATACAGATAAGGTAGTAGAGTATATGGATGTAAAAATTGATGGAAAATATAAGATTTCTATAGTTAGAATTAATCTGTTAGAAGAGAATAAAATTGAGTATTGGACGTCTTATGATAAGCGAAGTTATCCTGACTTTATAGAATATATTCAAAAGGCATTATTCTATAAAAAAGCTATAGTTATTAAAAATATGGACAAGTACATGGAATTTATGGTAATAAAAACAGGATTTAGCCACACAAAATTGCCTAATGAATGGGAATATAACGAAAACATAGAATTAAACAGAGAACTATATGGAGAAATGATAGATAAAGTACCTAAAAATACTGAAGACATGAGAAGTTTTATAGAGAATCAGATTATAGGTAGAATAATATTAGAACAAATAAGTTAATTATTGAAGCCTATTAGAGCACTGAGCCTAATAGGCTATCTTTTTGTAAAGGAGCCATGCTTGTTTAAGAGTACAAATTAAATTAACACAAAGAATAATGTATGATATTAAATATAATATTCAGGTATGTATTAGTTAGCATTAGGCATAAAAAACGATCATTACCTAGAGGAGGAGAACCATATTATGAATAATGTGTCTTTTGCTCTAAGGCTTGATTGATGTAAGGATTAGTTTAAAAGCACACCCACCACTAGGGGAATCATTTAAGGTAAGTCTACCGCCATGCAGCTTTAGGATCTCATAGGCAATACTTAAGCCTAGACCATAGTGAGTATCACTTTTTCTAGAAGTATCTAATCTGTAAAAGCGTTTAAAAACATTCGCTTTTGCTTCATCAGGAATACCAGGTCCATTATCTATGACACCAATTTCAAGGCTATCTTCAAAAATATCAAGGGTTAAGGTAATCTGGGTGCCAGCAGGGGTATAGGACATAGCATTGTCAATTAAAATAGAAAGCACTTGTTCAATACGCTGTTTATCAAGTAATAGTGGCTCTAGGACAGAGTCTGGCAGCTGTACATTTAATTTTTGATGATGTGCTTCTACTAAAGGTAAGAAACGGTCATAAACTTCTAAAACAAGAGTATCTACTTCAACCGGCTGTTTATTGACAGACCATTTTCCTGAATCTGCGCGTGCTAAAAGAAGAAGGTCACCAATTAGCCGAGAAAGGTGATTACATTCATGATGGATTGTATAAAGTCCCTGCTTGTCAGGGGCATTTTTATTTTCAAGCATTTCCTCAGTAACTGCCTGGATAACTGCCACAGGAGAACGTAGTTCGTGAGAGGCGGCAGCTACAAAGTCAATTTGTTCTTGATGGCTGACTTTGATAGGTTTAATAGCCTTGCCAGCAAACCACCAGCTAAAGAGACCAAGAAGGAGAATAGCACAGAGAATAAGTCCTATAAAGATTAATCCTAAATGAGAAATTTCAGCATCATCCTGAGCCATATCTTTAAGAATAATAAGTTCATACTGATGGTCATTATAAGTCATTGCTGTAATAGCAGCCAGAAAATGTTCTGAAGACGTATGGAGGGGGAAAATAACAGCGTTATTCTTATCTGATACAGAGTAGCGGGAAAAAGCATTAAAAGAATACTCGGAAATGCCAATTTCCCTTACTTTGCCAACGAGTATATTTCTATCAGTGGCTGTATGGTAGGCGCCAGGAAATATAAAAGCGCCATTTTTAGTAGAGATAGAAATGATGGAATGATTATCAGCTTCTTGCTGAGCAAGCCAAGTATGTGAAATAGAGGATTCACCTTGAAGATGCTGAGCGATGGAAGATAACTGATTCATAAGAGCAAAACGGCTACGTTTATTAAGTTCTTTGGCTGAAAAACTAAAGGCAATAATGGTAATGACGGTTATGATTCCAGCAGTTATCAGTACACAAAGGATAGTAAGTCTTTTTCTTAGTTTATCCAGCATCTTGATCCTCCAGTATGTAACCCACAGAGCGAACAGTTGTTAATTTTACATCACTGCCTACGCTTGTTAGTCTGCGACGTATAAAACGGATATAGTTATCTATATTACTTTCTTCTACAGGTGCATCAGGTCCCCAGATTCTGGAGAAGATAACCTGCCTTGGTAGCAGTTGCCTCGGATTTTTAAGAAAAAGCTCTAATAGGTTTCCCTCTCGTTTAGAAAGAGAACAGCTGTGTGTAGGACCTATTAGTGTTTGCTGAAGACTGTCATAAGAAATGTCGCCAAAGGTAAGTTTTTGTGTACTTTCCCATTTGGTTGGACGGCGCCTTAAGGCACGGATTCTTGCAAGTAGTTCTTTCATTTCAAAGGGTTTAGTTAAATAATCATCAGCGCCTGCATCCAATCCATTTACCCTGTCATCCACATCGCTAAGTGCGGTAATGATAATAACAGAAGTCTGTATGCCTTTATGACGTATAATCTTTAAAAGGTCAATACCATTTAATGAAGGAAGCATACAATCTAGGATAACAAGATCATAACCATGACTTTTAATATATTCTAAGCCTTCTTTGCCATCATAAGTATAATCTAAAATATAGCCAGCTTTAATGATATGTCTGGCAATGGTTTGACAAAGTGTCTTGTTATCTTCTATCAGTAAAATACGCATAAAATACCTCCTTATTGTATGATAAAGCTATTATAGCATTAAAAAGTCGAACAAAATAACTAATATAAAATAAAGTCGATAAAATTAGAAATTACAGAAAAAATACAGAGAACAATGCTACACTAGAAGCATTATATGAAGAAAGAAGGCATGCAAAGCTATGAAATATAGGTGGGCAATAAGATTAGCTGTTTTCCTTGGAATGAGTGTTCTATTTACTGGCTGCCAATCACCATCCAATCCTAAAAAAGAAGTGGCTATGGGACGTTATTTAGAAGAAAAAATAGAGTTTGAAGGCATTGATAATGAGCAAATGCCTAGTATTATATTTTTCGAAAATAAAGAGGGGAATATAGAAGCACTTAGTGAGGAGTATAAAACGGAAACAGACAGAATTTATAAATGCTATGTTCCTGAAGACGATAACGTATGGAGGGAAACAGATGAAGTATTAAGTCGTGCCATAACTAGTAAGCATTTAGATACTATATATGCCATCAAAAAAGATAAAAAAACAGATGAATTGTATTTAATGGGAGGAAATGAAAAAGTAGATGAAGCAGTAAGTACAGATGAAAGTTTTGAAGACAGATATCATTTTACACCTTATTTTGCACGTATTAAAGAAGACGGTACTTTAGAAGAGGTGGTTATTGAATGGAAAACTACCAAGCATCTTAGTTCTGAGCTTATTGTAGAACAGGATCATTTATTTATTTCACTATCTGATGCAGAGGTTGTACAACAATATGACCTAAAGACGGGGAAATTTGTTAAAGAGATAGGGAAAAATATTATGAGTTTTACTGTTCTTAAAGACAAAATATATGCCATTCCTTGGGGAGAACAGAGTGTGTTAGAGTGTTATGATATTAAAACAGGACAATTAATAAGCACTATGGAAACAGTAGTAGCAGACTACTACAATCATATGATACCGGCAGATGATGAAAAAGGTATCTATTTTATTAACCAAGAAGGTGTTTATTATTTAGCTGAAAATGAAGAAATTGTAGAAAAGGTATTAGATGGAAATCGATATGTTTTATCAGCACCTCAAAGTTCAATAATGGATGTATATATGTATAAGGACATATTTTATTTAGGAGTGCGTCTTGATGATGGTTATACTTATAGGCAGTATACTTATCATGATGACATCCCATTACTTCCTGAAAAAACACTGACTGTATTTTCATTAGAAGATTGTCCATCCTTAAAAGACGCAGCTCAGGTTTATATGGAAAAAAATCCAGATGTTTCAGTTGAGTTTAATATTATAAATTCAACTGATGAAGCTATGAATAGGGATGCCAAAAGACAGGCAGTTGAAGATATTAATACACAGATTTTAGCAGGAGATGCAGCAGATATAATGGTCCTTGATGGCTTGCCAGTAGAGTCATACATAGAAAAAGGTATATTGGGTGATATGAGCAGTGCAGTGAGTGAAATTAAAAAGAGTGGAAGCTACTATGATAACTTGCTGCATACCTACGAAGAAAATGAAAAAAATTACGCGTTGCCATTAAAGTTTAGTATATTAAGTGCAGTAGGTGAGAGTGAGCTTTTAAAAGATGGTTTTAGTTTAGAAAAATTGGCAGAGTATCAAAGGCAACATCCAGAAAAGCAAGTTTTAGGCAATATGGTACCAGAAGATCTGATAAAAGTGATGAGTAGTTTATGGTACTCAAAGATTATAAGCCCAGATGGAAGAGTGGATAATGAGCAGCTTACAATCTTTTTAGAAGCTGTTAATACATTAGCTCCTATGAAAGAAGGAATGACGGATTGCTATTATGATAGGAAGAGCTTTCTTGGAGGACGTACTTTTCAAGCAATGAATAATGAAATAAAGGTGATACTAGAGGATGTATCTAATATCAATAGCCTGGAAGTAATGATGTATGCTAAAGAACAATTAAAAGATGGGGTGATTGCCCCTGAGATTGAAGGACAGAAGAACGTAATGAACTTACAGCAGCTGATTGGGATTAATGCTGCAAGTGACAAAAAAGAAGAAATTCAGGAATTATTGTCCATTGCTCTTTCTAAAGAAATATCAGATAACTATTTTTTGCAGAATTTCACAGTGAATAAAGATATAACTGATAGTATGCTTTTAGGGGAGTATACGCAAAAAGTATCTGGTGTAACTGAAGGGTTTAACATAAAAGATATGGGCATAAACTTTGCGAGAGTAAATGAAGATGGTGAATGGGAATATAAAGAAATTTTTAAGTGGTATACCGAGGAGGGCAAATATTATATTAATCAGCTAAAAGATGCCAAAGCTTTAAAACCAGTAGACAGCAAAATGCTAAGTATTATTCAGCAGGAGTCGGAAGGCTATTTTATGGGAAATATGAGTGTAGATGAAGCTGCTAGGAATATTAAGCAAAAAGCTGAGCTTTATTTAAGTGAACAGAAGCAATAATAGAATAATATTAGACTAAAAGCATTATATGAAGAAAGAAGGCATACAAAGCTATGACACATATGCAGGTAATAAGGTTAGCTATTTTCATTGGAATTAGCGTTCTATTTACTGGCTGCCAATCATCATCCAATGTTAAAAAAGAAGTGGCTATGGGACGTTATTTAGAAGAAAAAATAGAGTTTGAAAGCATTAATAATGAGGAAATAAATAGAACCATTTTTTTTGAGAATAAAGAGGGAAATATAGAAGCACTTAGTAGCAAGCTGGGGGAAAACGAAACAGATATTATTTACAAATGTTATGCTCCTGGAGATGATAACTTATGGAAGGAAACAGATGAAGCATTAAGTCGTGCCATAGACAGTGAACACTTATATGTTCTAGATTCCATTCAAAAAGATAAAAAAACAGGAGAATTATATTTAATTGGGGGGACAGGAGAAGAGGAAGAAATGAAAGGTGCTGAAGCAATAAGTGTAGAAGACCTGCCTCAGGTTACACCTTATGTAGCACGTATTAAAGAAGATGGTACTTTAGAACAGGTGGCTATTGATTGGAAAACTACAGCTGATCTTAGCTTTGAAGCAAAAGTAGATCAGGATAATTTATTTATACTGGCAGGGAGTACAGATGTTATACAACAATATGATTTAAAAACAGGAAAACTTGTGAAAGAGATAGGAGAAAATATTAGAATCTTTACTGTTCTTAAAGATCAAATATACGCTTTTAATGGGTCAGATCAGAGTGTCATAGAGTGTTATGATATTAAGACAGGAAAACTAACAAAGAGTATTAAAACAGTAGTAGAGGGCTATTGCAATAATATGATAACGGCAGATGATGAAAAAGGCATTTATTTTATTAATCAAGAAGGCATCTATTACTTAGCTGAAAATGAAGAAATTGCAGAACAGGTATTAGATGGAGACAGATATGCATTATCATCACCTCGAAGTGCGATAATGAGTGCATATATGTATAAGGATATATTTTACATAGGGTTGATACTTGATGATGGCTATGCTTATAGGCAGTATACGTATCATGATAACATCCCATTAGTTCCTGAAAAAACACTAACTATATTTTCTTTAGAAGACTGCACACTTTTAAAAGAGGCAGCGCAGATTTATATGGAAAAACATCCAGATGTTTATGTTGATTTTAATATTATGAGTTCAAATGGAGGGTCTATAGATAGAGAAGCCAAAAGACAGGCAGTTGAAGAGATTAATACACAGATTTTAGCTGGAGATGCAGCAGATATAATGGTCCTTGATGGCTTACCAGTAGAGTCATACATAGAAAAAGGTATATTGGGTGATATGAGCAGTATAGTAAGTGAAATTAAAAAGGGTGGAAGCTACTATGATAACTTGATGTATACCTATGAAGAAAATGATAAACTTTATGCACTGCCATTGAAGTTCACCATATTAAGTGCAGTAGGTGAGAGTGAGCTTTTAAAAGGTGGTTTTAGTTTAGAAAAATTGGCAGATTATCAAAGACAATATCCAGAGAAACAGGTATTAGGCAATATGGTACCAGAGAATCTGGTAAAAATGATGAGTAGTTTATGGTACTCAAAGATTATAAACTCAGATGGAAGAGTGGATAATGAGCAGCTTGCTATCTTTTTAGAAGCTGTTAATACATTAGCTCCCATGAAAGAAGGAATGACGGATTGCTATTATGATAGGAATAGCTATCTTGGAACACGTACTTTTCAAGCAATGGATAGAGAAATAAAGGTTATACTGGAAGATGTATCAGATAGCAATAGTCTGCAAGTGATGATGTATGCTAAAGAACAGTTAGAACATGGGATGATCGCCCCTCAGATTGAAGGGGAGAAAAACTTGATTAACTTGCAGCAGCTAATCGGGATTAATGCTGCAAGTGATAAAGTGGAAGAAATTCAAGAATTATTAACTATTGCTTTTTCAAAAGAAATATTAGGTAGGTCTTATGGTAATCTCACATTGGAGAAAGAAACAGCTGAAAGTATGCTTCTAGGAGAGAATACGCGAAAAGTAATTGGGTCAGGTGAAGCGTATAAAATGAAAGATGATGGTATAGACTTTGCACGAATAGGTGAGAATGGTGAAATGGAAATTAAAAATATTCCTAAGTGGTATACGGAGGATGCAAAGTATTATATTAATAATCTAAAAGATGCCAAAGCGCTAAAACCAATGGATGGTAAAATTCTAAGCATTATTCAGAAAGAGTCCGAAGACTATTTTAAAGGAAACATCAGTGTGAATGAAGCCGTTCAGCATATTGGAGAGAAAGTTGAAATTTATTTAAGCGAACAGAATAAATAAAAGGATGAGCTATTTTAGGGGAAAACCATAAAATAGCTCATTTTTTCATTTTTACAGATAGTTTACAGGATGGTTTATTAGAATGAAAGAAAGATAGGAGAAGATACATATGGTCAAATTAAAAAAATGGAAAGGCCTGCTGTTTGTGCTACCTAGTTTAGCAGGGGTGATGCTTTTTTATATTTATCCTTTTATATCAAGTTTGAAGTATTGTTTTACCACAGGGGTTGCAAACAGGGAGTTTGTTGGCTTCCATAATTTTATTAGCTTGTTTCATAATGATGCTTATCAGCTAGCGGCAAAGAATACTTTCTTTATCATTGGGTCGGCAGTGCCTATTTTATGTGCATTGGCTCTAGTTTTAGCATTACTAATTGAAAAACATTTTAGGAAATACCGTTTTTTGCAGGGGTGGTTACTTTTGCCATTAGCGATTCCTTCAGCTTCTTTATTATTGGTATGGAAAGATTTATTTAATCAAGGGGGAATATTGGATACATGTTTAAAAACAAACTATGATTATTTAAATTACCGTTATACACCTTTTATTATCATTGGAATGATTGTTTGGAAAAACATAGGATATGATGTGCTTTTAATCTTAAGTTCACTTCTTATGCTTCCAAAAGAATATGAAGAGGCAGCTAGGATGGAAGGAGCCAACGATCTTCAGGTGGCTGGTCGTATTAAATTACCACTGCTTGTCCCTATGTTGTTTTTTACAGTCATTATTTCACTACTCAACAGCTTTAAGATTTCAAGAGAGGTGTATCTTTTAAAAGGAGAATATCCTCATAAAAGCATATATTTACTGCAACATTATATGAGCAATAACTTTTCTCATTTGAATTATGAGATGCTCACTACAGCAGCCTTTATGCTTTATATGGCTATTTTTATCATTGTTTATGTTGGGACAAGATGGCAGCAACATTATGTAGAAGATTATTTATAGGAGGCAAAGTGAAGTGGTTAAAAAAACAGCATCTTTAGTAGCAATAAGTTTTTTAATAAGCAGTGCACTGCTTCCTATCCTTTATATTGTACTTCATTCTTTAAAGGGAGAGGCACTTATCATTTCTCTTTATTCGGGGAAAGTACCTCATACTATTTGGCAGAGGGTATTGATTAAACCTTTTTATGTGAATTTAGATCAATATTATGAAGTGTTTTTTAGAACACCAAAGCTATTATATATGTTTTGGAATTCTGTAGTGGTTGTTGTTCCAGTTGTAATGGGGCAGATTAGTTTAGCTTTTCTGGCAGCCTATGGCTTCAGTAAATTAAAATTTCCAGGTGCTGAAACTTTGTTTTTTATATATATTATCATCATGCTTATGCCTTTTCAGGTGACCATGGTTCCTAACTATATCATGCTAAATAAGTTGAAACTCTTAGATACAAAGTGGGCATTGATTTTGCCAGGTATTTTCAATACTTTTAGCACTTTTTTCTTAAAACAGTTTATGGAAAGCATTGATAAATGTTTTTTAGAAGAGGCCAGACTTTTAGGCGCATCGGAGTGGCAGATTTTAAAATATGTCATGCTACCCATGAGTAAACCCATTATTATGTCAGTGATTGTTTTTGTTTTTATAGACTATTGGAGTATGGTAGAACAACCTATGACCTTTTTGAAAAACGAAGCCCATTATCCTCTTTCGGCGTACTTAGGAACTATTAATGACAGCAAGATAGGCATTGGCTTTGCAGGCAGTGTCCTTTATATGGTCTTGCCGATTAATTTAGTTATTTATGCTAAAGAAGATTTATCAGAAGGGTTTAAAATTACAAATTTGAAATGATAAGAGGAATAAAGATGGAGTATACAAATTTAAGGAAGAAAAGAATGATTAAGATAACAGTTGTTTTTCTTATGGTCATTTTAGGATTTACAGTCTTATCAAGAACTATTTATGAATTATTGCTACCACAGGTAACAATCACTAAAGTAAGTAGCGGGAGAGTAGAAAATAAACTTTTAACTACAGGGCAGATTGGAAAAGATGCGTTAACGGTAAAAAGCAAAAAGGTAGCAGTAAAAGCACCTGAAAGTGGGATAATGACCAACTGTTTTGTAGAAGAAGGTCAGACTGTTACAAAAGGGCAGTCGTTGTTTACAATTACGCTTGAGAAAGATCAAAAAGAGGAAGCCCAGGCAGACTATAATAAAGCTGAAATAGAGATTACGCTGGAAGGAATCCAGAAGGAGATAGAGGAAAAAGTAGATAAAAAAGCAAGAATTGAAAAAAACATAGCAGATAAGAAAGCAGAAATAGAGAAGGATGAAAAAAGTTATGATGCGATTGAACTAGAAAATCAGATCAAAGATAAGACGGAAGAAATGATACTAAACAAACAGCTTCTGGAGATAGGTGCAGTTGCAGAGAGTACATATAAGCAGAATGAGGAAGAGCTTCTTCTTCTGAAGAAGAAAAAAGAACAGCTTGAAAGAGATGAAAAAGAGAAAAAGAAAGCAGAACTTTTAGAGATAGAAGAAGACCTAGAAAGTCTAGAAAGTGAAATAGATGATCTTAAAGCAAGAGAAATACTTGAAGATAAAAAGATGACTACTATGGTGCAATTAGAAAAAGAAATCACGGTGGTAAGCCCCATAAGTGGTACTATTTATGAAGTGAATTTGGCAGAAGGTATAGAGGTAGGAAAAGGCGAAGAGGTGATAGAGATTATTCCCCAAGAGATAGCTGTAACCTTGACTCTAAGGGTAGATCAGCAGCAGGCAGACCAGATTAAAGTGAAGCAGGAAGTCACTTGGACTTTAAATCGTGAAGAGCATCAAGGGGCAGTGGTGAAGAAAACTTATGATAGTGAAAATGACCAAATCATTATTACTTGTGAGCTCAGTGATGAAGATATTAGTAACTTGGCGTTAGATAATAAAACCTATAAAACAGTAGATATCCATATAGACAGCCAATCTGAGGAATATGATCAGCTAGTTAATAATGCAGCATTAGTTAGAGAAGACAGGCAGACCTATGTCTATACCATTAAGGAAGACAAGAAGCCATTTGAGGTGAAGTATTTTGTTTATAAGGTGCCAGTAACAGTAATAAACGAAGGAGATATGACAAGTGCTGTAAGCAGTGAATTATCCTATAATCAGGACATTATTAAAACAACTTCAAAGCCATTACATGATGGCATGGAAGTCAGCAGAAAATAGAGGTGATTAAGATGAAAAGGAAAATAGTGATACTAGGCACCTTTTTTATTGTATTACAATTAATTAAGAACCTTTTATTGTGGGATTATAAAGTCAGCTATGGAACTTCACGAATAGAGATTCTGATGAATAAAGAAAGTGTTTCGAATGAAAGATCAGCTGCTAGTGCAAAAATAGAAAGAGACTATCAAGTGGCAAAAAGCAGTTGTAAAGAAAATTTAGTGGTAGAAAACAAGCAGGCAGATGTAACAGCCATTAATGTATATTGGCATCAGGTTCAAAGACTTCAAATGCTAGAAGGGGCTTTTTGGGGAGAAGAGGCAGATGAAGAGGGACGGAATCTTGCTGTGATTAGTGATACTTTAGCAGTCAAACTTTGGGGAAATCAAAAAGTATTAGGCAATATGATTCATATCCAAGATCAGGTTTATCAGGTATCAGGCGTTTATAAACGGTACAAAAATATAAGACAGTATCCGTTAGATGATGGGAAAGAAAAAATTTATATTCCATTAAAAAGCAGCCTAAGTTGTGAGTGGCCCATTCAGTTTATGGTTATTGACGGCACGAATCAGGAGACTTTACCGGAAGAAAATGATTTATTTAGTATGGGGATAGATAGCAATAATGATACCGTAAGCCATAGAGAAAAATGGTTTAAGAGTCAAAAAAGTTTGGTACAGCTACCTATTATGCTGATATGGTTTTTAATACAGCCACTTACTATAAGGGTGGTAAAAAGGATAATCGAAGATCATGAAAAGACATGGAAAAGGAAGATACTTATAATAGGAAGTATGCTGATACTGATGTTTATACTATTTAAGGGGTGTATGTGGGGAATCTATATAGATTCCAGTCAGCTTCCTGGTGAAAATGTCTTTGATTTGACTTTTTATTGGAAAGGTTTACTGAAAGAATGGAGCGGACATAATCAGTTGATCAGATATCCGAGTAGTCAATTTGAAGCGGCATATTATTTGCTTAAACGCTGGAATTTTTTTATTAATTTCCTTCAAATATTAATAGAGGCAAAAATAATCGTTGAGGCAAAGTTATTCATTGATAAGACAACTAAGGGGAATGAAATAAAGCCTTGATAGGCTCTTAAGCTTCTAGAATCATAGTTTTGACATAGCTAATGATTTTCATATTTAGCATTATTTGGAATTATATTGTGCAGATATATTGACAAAATGTAATTAGGTTATTATATTATTTAAGTAAAAAATGTAAATAATACCTTAATTATTAGAAATATATGTTATAGAATTATTAAAAATATAAGTTATAAATAATGAAATTAAGGATCTGTGCTTATATAAAATAAACATAACACATTTTAATGACATAAGGAGAAAGAAATGAAACGTAAAAAACTAGCAGCTATTTTGGCAGCAACATTAACTGTTAATACAACAGTGCCCAATTTAAAAGCATTTACATATGAAAATGATATACAATATCTTGATTTAGTGGAATCAACTAACACGACTACGACAGGACCAAGTTTAAGTATAGATATAAATGGAACTGATACAAAGTATCCTAATGTAGCACCATCAAGTGAAGCTGAAATTTCAAGGTTTGATATTTATTACTCTCAATATAAAGAGGCTTATGATGAAAGCTTTAAAATGAATAATTCAAATATAGAAAGTATAGAAAGTACTGGTGGGATATTAAGAAGTAGTGTATCTACAGAAAATATATTAGATGGCAAGTTAGATACCTATTGGGAAACTGGTAGACACACATCAGATTCGTTTAATAATGAATTAATATTTACACTAACAGAGACTACAGTTTTAAATAGAATAGCCTATAGATCAGCATGGAACACAGTTGGTTTTGCAGAAGCGTTTGAAATATGGGCATCAACTACAGATGAGGGAGATACATTCGAGTTGGTAGTAGATGCTGAGGCAAGCAAAACAGCAGATGTAATAGAAA
This sequence comes from Bacillota bacterium, assembly GCA_023393125.1. Taxonomy (GTDB): domain Bacteria; phylum Bacillota; class Clostridia; order Lachnospirales; family Cellulosilyticaceae; genus Cellulosilyticum. The sequence continues at coordinate 28,842 of JAEWMQ010000001.1, read as the reverse complement.
TTAAATTTAATCCAACAAGCTTCAAGAGAATTAAATTTGTATTTAAAAATGCAGGAACAGCAACAGCGTCAGAAATGATGTTTTATAAAGAAGATGCAGTATTAGATAAAGTAAAAAGCTTATTTACAGATGCTACAATGTCAGCTGTTTCAGCTGAATTTAGTACAGTAGATGAGATTAATAAATTAGAAGAAGAATTTAGAGGTCATCCATTATATGACCAATACATAGAAAATATTGAGAATGCAAAAATCTTATTAGGAGCAGATGAGATAGAGGCTGGCAAGGCAACTGTTTCAAGATTTGATACATATTATTCAGAATATAAAGATGCCTATGATGAAGCTTTCAAAATGGATAATTCAAATATTGAAAGTGTAGAAAGCATCGGTGGATCACTAAGAGGAACTGTATCTACTGAAAACATGTTAGATGGAAAGTTAGATACATATTGGGAGACTGGTAAACATACATCAGCTTCATTTAATAATGAATTAATCTTTACTTTAAATGAGGAGACAGTTTTAAATAGAATAGCTTATAGATCAGCATGGAACACAGTTGGTTTTGCAGAAGATTTTGAAATATGGGCATCAAGTACAACTAAGGGTGATACATTTAAGTTAGTGGCAGATGCAACAGCAAGCAAAACAGCAGATGTAGCGGAAATCAAATTTAATCCAACAAAATTTAAGAGAATTAAATTTGTATTTAAAAATACAGGAACAGCAACAGCATCAGAAATGATGTTTTATAAAGAAGATGCAAGTTCAGATAAAATAAATAGATTATTTACAGACAGTACTTTTACTAAAGTATGTGAAGAATTTAATAGTATAGAAGTATTAAATGCACTTGAAGAAAGTGTTAAAGAACATCCACTATATGAACAATTCAAGCAGTCTATAGAAAACGCTAAAGTTATTGTTGAAAATAAGCAAATAGAAGCTACAGTAGCAAATATGAGAAAAGCTACTTATGTAGAAAATGAAAAATATAATGATTTATATAGAGTACCTTATACTAATATAGCATCAATTAGTAACAATGGTGGAAGATACTGGAATCAGTACATTGAAAATGCTATAGATGGCGATTTAAGCAGCTACTGGGAAACAGGAAAAGGCAATGATGGTAATTTCAATAATGAAGTTGAGGTTACATTTAAGAATCCAGTAAAACTTAACAGAATCGTATATGCTCCAAGACAAAGCGATTTAAAAGGCTTTGCAGAAGAAATTGAAATCTATGCATCAAGAACAAGTCAGGGAGATACCTATCAATTAGTTGCAACAGGCGAATATAATGCTGTAAAAGGATTTGTTGAAGCTAAGTTCGATGAAACAGAATTTAAGAGAGTTAAATTTAAGTTTAAGAAGTCCACTCAAAACTGGGCAAGCTTAAGTGAAATTATGTTCTATACAACTGATGAAATATATAATAGTATAGATAACTTATTTACAGATAGTACTAAGAGTACAGTTAGTGATGAGTTTAATAGTATAGAAAAAATAAATGCCCTTGAAGAGAAGGCAAAAGAACATCCATTATATGAACAATTCAAACAAGCTATAGAAGATGCTAAGGTTGTCGTTGAAAATAGGCAAATAGAAGCTACGGTAGCAAATATGAGAAAAGCTACTTATGTTGAAAATGAAGCATACAATAATTTATATAGAATGCCTTATGCGAATATAGCATCAATAAGCAACAATGGTGGAAGATACTTAAGCCAATACATTGAAAATGCTATAGATGGAAATTTAAGCAGCTACTGGGAAACAGGAAAAGGTAATGGTGGTGATTTCAATAATGAAGTTGAAGTTACATTTAAAAATCCAGTAAAACTTAACAGAATCGTATATGCGCCAAGACAAAGTGACTTAAAAGGATTTGCAGAAGAAATTGAAATCTATGCATCAAGAACAAGTCAGGGAGACACCTATCAATTAGTTGCAACAGGAAGTTATAGTGCTGTAAAAGGATTTGTTGAAGCTAAGTTTAATGAAACAGAATTTAAGAGAGTTAAATTTAAGTTTAAGAAATCTACTCAAAACTGGGCAAGCTTAAGTGAAATCATGTTCTATACAACTGATGAAATCTATGATGGTGTAGATAACTTATTTACAGATGGTACAATGAGTGCGGTTAGTGATGGGTTTAATACTATGGAAAAAATAAGTGCATTTGAAAAGAAAGCAAAAGAACATCCATTGTATGAACAGTTTAAGGAATCAATAGATTTAGCAAAGGAAATCATAGCGAATCCTAGACATGAAGATGTATTTGAACTTGAAATGAGAGGAAACTCTGTAGCAGAAACGAATAAGAGAAAAATGTGGGGCTTCCAGGATTGGCAAGTAACAGGTTTATCTGCTTTAGCTGGAGATGTTATTACAGTATATGTTGATGTAGAAGATGGAGAACCTACTCCAACATTATTATATAGACAAGCAGCGACACAACATGGTGGGGCAACTACTTTCAAATTAAACAAAGGTAAAAATGTAATTACTATACCAGAAGTGGATGCAGCAGCAAATGGAATTTTAGATGGAACTATACAAGGTGGAGAGTTATTCTTTACAAACTATGACAGTGATAGTCAAACAAGAGCGCCAAAGGTAAGAATAGAAGGAGCTAAAAAATATCCTGTATTCGTACTTGGTAAATCAGATGAAAATGAAGTAATGAAAGAGTTAGAAGCTTATGTTGCTAAAATAAACGAAAATCCAGATACTACACCAAATGTCTTTGCTGTTAGTGGAGATAAATCATTAGGTTTAGTACAAGCTACTTATGCTTTAGATTGGTATAAGAATAATAATAAAACCCCTAGATATACAGCTGAAAGATGGGATCAAATAGTTAGAGAGGCAATGGGCTTCTGGGGATTTGATGGATCAAGTGAAATAAATTCAGATTATAACTTTAGAATCACGCCAATGATGAAAAACCTTACTGGTGGGGCATTTATGAATGCGCATGCTGGTATAATTGGAATAAGACCAGGTAATCAAAACTGTATCGTTGGAGCTGATGTAGGTTGGGGAACAATGCATGAACTTGGTCATAACTTCGATACATCTGGAAGAACAATAGCTGAAGTTACAAACAATATTATGCCATTATTCTTTGGAGCAAAATACGAAGGTACTACAAGATTAACAAAATTTGATGTTTGGAGTAGAATATATCCAAAGGTTGGATTAGATGATTATTCTAATAATCAATTATATAACGTAGAAGATAGCACTGATTTAGCTCAAATAACTCCATTATGGCAATTATACCTATATGACAATACTTTCTATGGTAAGTTTGAACAACAATTCAGAGCAAATAACTATGGAAATAAAACAAGAGAAGATATCTATAAGTCATGGGTTGTAGCAGCATCTGATGCAATGCAATTAGATTTAACTGAGTTCTTCGAAAGACATGGTATAAGATTAAGTGATGAAGCTAAAGCAGAAATATCAGCTAAATACGAAAAACCAGATAAGAATATTTACTATATAAATGATTCAGCAATAAATTATGAAGGAAATGGATTTACTGAAAACGCAAAAGTAACAGTAAAAGCAACTGGATCAAATGGAAATGTAAAACTTTTATTCTCAATAGATGAAGAAAATAAAGATAATTTATTAGGATATGAAGTACGTAAAGATGGAAAATATATAGGATTTGCTTATAAAGATAGCTATTTTGTTGATACAAACTCTACTTTAGGTGATGACGCAGTATATACTGTAACTCCATATGATATAAAATTAAATACTTTAGATGAAATAGAAGCAAATACTCATGAAATTAATATTTCATCAAACCCAATAGTAACTGTAGGGTTAGGAGAAGAGTTTAATGAGAAAGAGTTTGTTACTGCAAGAGATATAAAAGGCAACTCTTTAATAGAGTCTGTAAAAGTTAGATCTAATGTAGATACTTCTAAAGTAGGAGAATATGAAGTAGTTTATTCTATAAAAGATGCAACAGGAAGAGAATATACAACTACATCAAAAGTTAATGTAGTAAGCAAAAATGTTTCAATAAGTGACTTAACAGCTGTAAAAGGCACAACAGGCTGGGGAACTGTTAAAAAGAATAAGAGTATAAGTGGTGGAGTTATAGGAGTATTAAGAGATGGAGAGATAATTGATTACACTAAAGGTTTAGGTGTAAATGGACCATCAGAATATGTATATAACTTAGAAGGAAAAGATTATGATTACTTTGAATCATATATCGGAATAGATAGAGCAGTTCTAGATGCATCATATGCATCAGTTGAATTCAAGGTATATGTTGATGACGAGCTTAAATATGATTCAGGATTATATGGAAGTTCAAGAAATCAAGAGTATATCAAAGTAGATGTTAAAGGTGCTAAGAAATTAAAATTAGTAGTAACAGATTCAGGAAATGGACTTAGACAAGACCAAGCAAACTGGGCTGATGCTAAATTAGTTACAGTAACATCAAAACCAGAAATTACTGGAGATAATTTAGTATATTCAATGGATGAACAAGTAGATTTAATGAAGGGATTAACAGCTACTGACGTTGAAGATGGAAATTTAACTGAAAATATTACAATAAAATCTTCAAACTTTGTAGAAGGAAAATCAGGCGTATTTACAATTGTTTATACTGTAACGGATAGTGATGGATTAACTTCAGAATTTACAAGATTTGTGGCAGTTATTGAAGAAGAAGTGGGACTAGCAAGCTTAAATTGGAAATCAGCAAGCATAGGATCAGGCAGCATAGGAAAAAATAAAGCTGTAAGTGGTAATGCAATAAGATTATTAGATGAAAATAATGAAGTTAAAACTTTCCAAAAAGGTATAGGTACTCACTCATATTCAGAAATAGTTTATGATTCAGAAGGCTATGATGTATTTGATACATGGGTAGGTATAGACCAACATGTTTCATGGAGTGACCAATCAAGTGTTGTATTTAAAGTATATGTTGATGGGGTATTAAAGGCTCAAACAGATATTATGAAATCAAATACACCAATGGATCGTTTAACTGTAGATGTTAGAAACTCACAACAATTAAAACTTGTAGTAGAGACATCTACTAATGGTAACACTTGGGACCATGCAGACTGGGCAAATGCTAGATTCTTAAAAGTAGCTGATTATGATAGAACAGAATTAGTAGCAGCTTTAGATGAAGCAACAGCTTTAGATTTAGCACTTTACACAGAAGAAACAGCAGATGAATTAAAAGCAGCAATAGCTCAAGGTGAAGAAGCATTAAGTTCAAAAGAGCAGTCTGTAATAGATGAAGCTGTAAATACTATCAAAAAAGCAATGGATGCTTTAGTGAAAGTAGATTTAGATGCAGTTGTTACGATAAAGGATAAGAGACTTCTTAGCGCTATCAAACAGGAATTAAAAGTAACTGGAAATGTTACAGTTGCGGATATGCGTAAGTTAACTTCTTTATCAGCATATGGTATTTCAGACTTAACAGGCTTAGAAGAAGCTACTCATTTAGAATCATTAAATTTAGATTATAATGAAGTTAGAGATTTAAGACCATTAGCTAAGCTAAAAAATCTTAAAACATTAAATGTAAATCAACAATTTATTGCAGTTGGAGAATTAAAAATTACAGATAATCAAGTGGTTGTAGATACAACTGCGTATAATAAAGATGGCGTGAATGTATCTAAAAATATCACAGTAGTAAATTCAAAAAATGAGACAGTAAGAGAAGCTGAAATTACAGGAGATAGCTTTATCATAGATACAGCAGGCATAGAAAAAGGCGTATATAGAGCTCAAGTAGTTTTTGAAGATGAAAACTTTAGTGGCTCAATGTTATATGTATTTACAGTAAAATAAAATACATCTGTTAGAAAGTATAAATACGATTTATAAAATATTTTATAGCTATAAGGCTGTTAACAAAAGTTTGTTGACAGCCTTTATTTTAAATGAAATTATTATAGATAGAAGATTATTAATTTTTTTAAGTGTTCATTGCAATAAGTATCTGGAAACAGAGTAAGCACCTAAAATAAATCTAAACATATGGCAATTAGCCATAAAGGGGAGAACATATGAAGATAAGTATAAAATCTAAAGTAGCTAGTTTATTAGTAAGTTGTGTATTAATGCTTAATCCAATAACTATTCTTGCGAATACTGAAGTATGTAACCTTGTTGTCAATGAGAAGCCTATTTCATTTGATGATACATCAGGAAAACCAATGACTATTGAAGGACGTATGTATGTGCCACTTCGTATCATAGGAGATTCTCTTGGATTGGATACTGAGTGGGATGGTAGCAGTAAAACCATTACCTTTAAAGATGAAAACACTGTAATTAAATTGGTGATAGATAGCCCACTAGCATCAATTAATGGTAAAGATACATACATTGACAATGGAATAATCGGGCCTATTTTAACTACTGTTCCAATTGTTCAAAGTGGACGCACCTATGTGCCTGCTCGTTTTATCGCAGAAAGCATGGGTGGAAATGTAGCGTTTAAGAATGGGATAACTTATATTACAACAGAAAAAGATGAAGAAACAAACAGTCCAATTACACCTTGGCAATATCAATCCTTATTAGGAAAAGGAATGGATGTGGATTGGTCTAAAACAACGTCAGGAAGAGAAAGTTATAGTGTACAAGCAGTTAAGGATTTTAAAGAACAAGGAATTTCTCACATTCGAATTAGAATAAAAGATGAGGCAAATAAGGATTTATTTACATATCTCGATCAACAAATCAATGACTGCCTTGCAAATGGGATCATTCCGATCATTGCTTATCAGGGAGATGAGCTTAAAAACAATCCAACAGAAGAGAATATAAATAAGGTAATTGATTGGTGGACTACCATAGCTGAAAGATATAAGGATTATTCACATTTATTAAGCTATGACCTACTCATAGAAGTAACAGATGCTTTAAGTAAAGAACCTGATAAGCTAAATGAAATCTATGAAAGCCTGGTAACTGAAATAAGGAAAACAAATCCAACTCGAATGATTATGATTTCCCCTAGATTAAGGTCTGATGCAGCTTACCTAAAAGAACTGCGAATCCCAACGCAGCACAATAACTATTTAATGGCAGAGTGGCATTTTTATGCTTCAGGTCCAAGTAAAGAAAATGATAGAAAGTTATGGACTATAGGAACTGATGCAGAAAAGAATCTAATTAATGAAAAGATTAATCTAGCATTAGAGTGGCAGGAAGAAACAGGTATTCCAGCATGGGTTGGAGCATGGATGGCAGGGAACTATAATGATGGGGATGACTATACAGTAGCAGAACAAGTTGTGTTCGCTAAGTATATGACCGAGCAACTGACAAGGGCAAATATTCCATTTGCTGTTAATTCAGACACGAAGTTCTATGATAGGGAGCAGAATAATTGGATAAGTGATATGATTCCAGTAAGAGATACAATCTGGAGGAAATTTTAAAAAAGCGTAGTTAAATATTATATCGTGCTAAAAATACAACATGCACTATAATAGTAATAGATTTATATATAACATGGGGATGAATGTATGACATTAGAATTCGAGGTAAAATGCTATGGACAAATATACAAAAGAAGAATTGGTAGAAGCACTACGTGTTGTATCTTCAACTATTACTAAATGTGAAAAAATGCAGCTAAAATTTGCGGAAGGTACCTCTCATCATACACTACTTAAGAACAGGCTAAAAGCAATGTATATTTCAAAATCATTAATAACAGATGAAAATGTTACGGACAAATATACAAAAGAAGAATTGATAGAAGCACTACGCCCTGTATCTTCAGTTATCAGCAAATGTGAAAAAGGACAGCTAAAATTTGCGGAGGGGACCTCTCATCATACTCGTTTTAAGAACATCATAGATGCAATGTATATTTCAAAATCATTGATAACAAATGAAATTAGTAAAAGAGGTTAATTGCTTATAATATAGGGCATCCATTGAAGAAAGAAAATGTGGAGATTAGAAAAAAGTTAATTTTAATAGCAAAACAGTAGGGGAGTTTCCTTTTGAATTAGATATTGTCATGATAGACGAGTAGGAGGTAATGAGGTGCTTAAAGTTACAACAACTGATTTAAAAGAAGTACTTATTCTAGAGTACGCAAGTAAAGAGGATAGCAGGGGCGAGGCATTTTCAACTTTTTCAAAGAAAGAATTAATAGATGCTGGAATTGATGTGGATTTTGTTGAGGAGAATGTATACTGCCCAGTAAAAGCTGGTACACTGTATGGTATTCATTTTCAGAATAATCCCGTAGCACAAACAAAGCTATTATATTGCATTGAAGGAAGAGGATTAGATTATGCTATTGATTTGCGAAAGAATTCACCGAACTATCTAAAGTGGACCTCAGTTGAACTGAGTAGGGAAAATAGGAAACAGGTACTTATTCCAAAAGGGTTTGGGCATGCTTTTCTTTCATTAGAAGATAATACAAAGGTTGCAATGCGCATAGACGAATATTTTATAAGTGAATATAAGAGAGGCATTGCATGGGATGATCCTCAAATCGGTATTACATATCCAGTTCATCATCCTATCTTAGCAGAGCATGACATTAATGCACCACAGTTAATAGATAGTGATTGCAATTTATAATGGGAAGATTTGTTGTATTTTTAGCATTCTTTAAAATGCGAATGTCCCCAATGACAAAGTTCCTCTAAAACAGGCATAAGTGAAAGTCCGGTTTCTGTTAGACTGTACTCTACTCTTGGAGGAACTTGGGGGTATTCAGTACGTGTAATTAATCCATCTGACTCTAACTCTTTTAACTGATTACTTAGCATTTTGTGTGAAACAGATTCTAAAGCTTTTCGGAGTTCACCATAACGCATAGTTCCTTTTTTCCATAACCAGAATAGTATATGCATTTTCCATTTTCCTTCAATTAATGAAATGGCATAGGCAAATGGTTTGATATTTACAACATTCTCATCTGACATATAATACTCTCCTTTTGGTTAGTATTTAACAAAAAAGTGCGTACTTTTTTATTAACGTAATTGATTATATAATGAGCACATAAAAAGCACAAGATTGAGAGAGAAGGAAATGAAATATCATCTAAAAGAATATAATGATTAAAGGATATAATAAAATTTGAAGGAGAATAATATTATGAAGAAAGAAATAGAAGTATTTGATTATGCTAATGAAATTATGAAAGCTGTTAAAACAGGTGTTTTGGTAACAACAAAGGTAGAGGATAAAGTGAACGCTATGACAGTTTCATGGGGAACTCTTGGAATTGAATGGGGGAAACCTATTTTCACGATTTTTGTAAGAGAGAATCGTTTTACAAAACAACAACTTGATAAAAATCCTGAATTCACTGTAAATATACCGATTGGTGAATTTAATAGAAAGATATTAGGTGTATGTGGAACGAAATCAGGTCATACTACTGATAAAATAAGTGAACTTAATTTATCACTTGAAGAACCTAAAAGTATTTCAGTTCCAGGGATAAAAGAATTTCCATTAACACTTGAATGTAAGATTATATATAAACAAAAACAAGATAAGAATGAGATTCCAGAAGAAATTTTAAAAGCATGTTACCCTCAAGATGTAGATGGTTCATTCCATGGGGCAAATAGAGATTTCCATACAGCTTACTATGGTGAAATTGTTAGTGCTTATATTATTGAATAGTATTTGTAAGACTTAAAAGAATTTAATATTAATTTGCGGGAAAGGTGCTACCCTTGCGAGGGGGAGGCACTTTTTCTTTGCTTTAATTTCAATATCAAGCCTAATAAATATAGTATTAACAGAAAATAAAAACGGATGGAAGCTAATTTCAATTAGTACCAATAGACTGATTCTAGGGCATAAAATTAAGAGGATTATGTTCTAGAATTTTTTTATATAGTATAATAACATTATCAAGGAGATAGGGGGAATAGATATGAAGAAAAAGCAATTTATACTAGGTATGTGCTTTATATTACTTGCTATTATGACAGGGTGCAGAGATTCATCTATCGATCAAGGAAAAGAAATTGTTCAACAGGTAGAAGCAGTGAGCAAAGAAGAACCAATTTATAATACAGCATTTGAAAAATATGATGAGGATGAGGTGATAGCACTTATTCTAGATCAGCCAGGAGATGAGATAGTAGAGGGGCTTGCTCAGCTAGAAACCTATACACATCATAAAGATATTGGGAGACTACTCGTTATTCCTAAATACAATGGCACAAAAATTGAAGTAAAAAAGGTAATTTTTGACGGGGAAAAAATAGTAGAGGGAGAAATACTATACACCAAGGCCTATACAGGAGATGATTATGGACTTTTGGTAGAAACTAATAGACCAGAAGGCATACCGGAATTACTTGTAAGTGTGAGTATAGGAAGTAGACAGGCAACCTATATCATCGCTGAAAATGGAAAAGATGGGGTGCCAGCACTTGGGTATCTAGAAGCAAATGAAGAAGATCAAACAAAGCAAGAAATAGAAAATGAGGAAGTAGATGAACAAGTACAGATTATTTATCCTATAGAGGAAGGGGATAGTCTGGAAGGCTATAATCTTTTAGATGTAAAGGAAATAGATATAGATGATGATAAGCAAATGGAAGAGATAGAGGTATATTGTGAAGCACCTTTAGGTGAGGATGGGAAACTTATAATGGATGATGGGAATAAGTGGAAGCTTATTGTGCGTAAAGGTGAGCGGCTCTATCCTGTATTTGATAGTTTTATACAGCTTGGTAAGTTAGAGTACAAAGCTTATAGTGAGTATAGAGAGGATAGAGATACTTTTGTTTTTCATTTACTAATTAGTAATGTTCAAGGTGCAGGGTTTACCATGTACGACTGTTATTATGATGAAAACCAGGATGCTTTTATTTCTAAAGAGGTATATCAAACAACAGGAAACATAGGTTTTTCCTATGATATAGCGTATTAAAAATAAATAGGATTACAACAAGCTGACATAATGAGTAGGCACAAAGAACAAGGAGAAGAGATGATACGAAGATTGCAATATAAGATAGAAGACAGGCATAGTGGCAAGAGTATTGGCATGTTTTTAAAAGAAAAAGAATATTCGAGAGCGGTTATTATAGAATTAAAAAAGACAAAAACAGGGATTAGGAAAAATGGCATTTGGGCAGGTGTGAATGAAATTATAAAGACAGGAGACATCTTAGATATATGCCTGAGCGAACAGGAAACTTCTGAAAATATTGTTCCTAGGAAGTGTGCGTTTGATATTTTATATGAAGATGAGGATATTCTTGTAGTAAACAAGCCCTGTGATACACCTATTCATCCCTCCGTTAATAATTATGATAATACCTTGGCCAATGGCGTTATGTACTATTACAAAGAGCAGAACAAACCTTATGTATTTCGATGTATCAATCGATTAGATCGAGATACGACAGGAGTAACCATTATTGCAAAGAACCTCATAAGTGCAAGTATTCTATCAAAGAGAATGAAAGAGCGCGGGTTAAGTAGGACTTATGTGGCTTTTGTAGAAGGAGTTACAAGAGAAGAGGGAACGATTGATTTACCTATTGGGAGAGAGGAAGGATCAATCATTAAGAGAAAGATAGATGATAAAGAGGGGAAGCACGCGGTAACTCATTATCATAGACTTGAAGTATTTCATGTAGAAGGAAAGGCGGTATCGGTTGTTGCGTTACAGCTAGATACGGGTCGCACACATCAGATACGTGTACACATGGCTGCTATTGGACATCCTCTTCTTGGAGATTTCTTATACAATGAAAATAATCACATGCTCACAAGGCAAGCATTACATGCTGCTGAGTGTACGTTTAATCATCCCATAACTGGGGAATATATGAAAGTAACAGCGCCACTTCATAAAGATATGGAGATGCTGATACAGCCTTTGCCTGATGAAAATACTAAGTTATCTGGATTACTTAGTAAGTTGCAAGAAATAAAGTGGTAAAGAGATAATAGATAGGAAACTATAAAATTAGTACATCTAGTATTCTCCATATAGAATATATGACTTAGAGTCTTACATATACTTAGATATTTCATAAGTACATGTAAGACTTTTTTGAGTAAATAAGGGTTTATCTCATGGACATCCAGCCCTTGTATTTACGAGCTCCTTTAGAGGCTGCTTAAAACAGTATGTAGTTGGCAGACTATACAGTATGCCATTATAGGAATGAAGTAAACTACTCAATCTTTAAATCCTACAAGTGTAATATTTTGCTTGACTTTTAAATCCTACAAGTGTAATATTTGAAAAGAGGAGCAGAAAATAAGAAAGATATAAGGGGAAGGGGCTCCTTTGTAAGGTATATATCTAAAGTAAAAAAGCTTTAAGCAGAAAAAGAAAATTTAAAAGTATACACAATGATTTTGGAGGAATAGAAATATGAACAAGAAATTTTTTGCTATTTTAGGATTAAGTCTTTTATGCTTTTCTTTAACAGCTTGTTCAAGTCAAGAAAATGTTCAAACACCTATTAATATTGAAGATAAGGCTGAAGTATCAGTAAAAGAAACAATAACAGAAAAAGATTTCAGCTCTTTCTTTGAAGGGATAAATGGAACAGCAGTATTTTATAACCCTACTAGTAATAATTTTGATGTATATAATAAAGATTTATATGAAAATCAAGCGTCACCTTGTTCAACATTTAAGGTTATTTCTACTCTTATAGGGTTAGAGAAGGGTCTTTTAGAAGATGAACATACAAAGTTAGGCTATGATGGAACAAAATATTCTAGAGAAGAAATTAACAAGGATTTGACTTTAGAAGAAGCTTTTAAATTATCAGCAGTTTGGTACTACAAAGACTTTATAGGAAGAATATCACCAGAAGATATGCAAGAAGAATTAGATTATCTTAACTATGGGAATAAAGATATATCTGAGTGGGATGGTAGTGATATTAATCCATTACCACAACTTAATGGATTTTGGTTAGAGTCATCATTAAAAATAAGTCCAAAAGAACAAACTCAAGTTTTATATAAAATATTTGGACAAGACAATAAGTATTCTGAAAGAAGTAAAGATATTTTAAAGAATATCATGCTCGTTTTTGAAGAAGATAACCTTAAAGTTTATGGAAAAACCGGAGCAGGTTATGAGGATAATAGTTGGTTTGTAGGAATGATTGAAAATGGAACAGAAAATTATTACTTTGCTATCCGTTTATCAGATAAAGATAATGAAGAAGCTACAAGTCCAAAAGCAAGAGAAATAGCGATTGAAATAGCTAAAGATATTTATAAGTAATTCTTTTGATATAACCGAATACCTAACTATTAATGGTATGCATAAGCAAAGAGAGCTAAGTAGCTCTCTTTTTTGCTTTTGAGAAATATGATTTAAAGAAAGTGTCTTATAAAGGAAACTTGTTTTTTACATAATTTAGACTTTAAATAACATATCTTACTAAAATACTAGGAATTTAAAATGCAGAAATTCATACTCATAAGAAACAAGTAAAATCAATGTATGGGAATGAGAAACTTGAAAAAATAATATCTAGTTATAGGAAAAAACTATATTTCAAATATATGTAATTTTATTGACAAAATTAGACAAAGAATATATACTTCAAAACATATTAGAATACTAAGAAATAAAAACACGGAAAATATAAAAGACATTTCTTATCAAGAGAGGCTGAGGGATAGGCCCTATGACGCCCAGCAACCGGACATTCCATAAGTGTACACGGTGCTAATTCCTACAAACGTAGAGTAATTAAAACTTTGAGTTTGAAAGATAAGAAGGTAAGTTCTGCTTTATTTGAGCTACTTTCTTATCAATAAGAAAGTAGCTTTTTGTATTTTATAGAGTAAAACATATATAGCAAATTAAGTTAGAACTATCTTTTACATATAGAGGATTTTTAAAATAACAGGGAGGTGGAGGTAAATGTCACTAGCAGCTGAAAAATTAAAATATCGTTTATTAGGATTAATTAAGGGGGATGAGTATAAACATTCCCAAAATGTACAGGGAGATTTTAGTAATTTACAACCAGGCGAGTTTGATTGGTGGAAATATAAGTATTACATAAGACAGATTGAAAGAGCAGAAAAAGGTAGTAATATTGAAGAGTACTTTAAAAAGCAAGATCTTACATTCTCATTACCAGAAGCATTTGAAGTAACAGGTAAATTTACTCTAGCAGCAGGTGGAGATTTACTTTCAGGAGATCAGTTAACGCCAGAGACAACTAAGCATTTCTGGGATGATGTAGAAGCATTTTACTTTAATGGAGCAGACAGCATTTATGCCAATTTGGAAACACCTATAGCTTCTTCTAAGCCTGTGCAGAATGCACCAAGAAGTGTTAATAGTACGCCAGAGCTTAATGGTACATTAGGTATGTTTGAAAGGTATTTACATGGTGGGAGAGGGATTAACTTCTTTTCGACAGCTAATAACCACTGTTTAAATCAAGGAGAGTCAGGGCTTATTGAAACCTTAGAGCTTATTGATAAGAAAGGCTGTAAACAGGTTGGAACAGCAAGAAGCATAGAAGAACAAAGAGACATCCCAATTATTGAGAAGAATGGGGTAAGGATAGCCTACTTAGCTTATACCTTTACTTTAAATGGAGATCAGATTCCAGAAGGAAAGCCATATTTAGTGAATTATGTAAAGCTAAATAACCCAGGGGAAAAATTAGATCTAGTAAAGGAACATGTAAAGATTGCTAGAGAAAAGAAAGCAGACATTGTAGTTGCCTACCTTCATTGGAGCTTAGAATTTGAATCATATCCTATTCAAAATATCATTAATATGGGGCACCGAGTATTAGAGGAATGCGGCGTAGATGTCATTGTAGGTAACCATGCTCATGTCGTGCAGCCTATTGAAAAGTATAGCTTCATAGATCCAATCCTAGGCGTTAGAAAAACAGGACTTATTGCCTACTCCTTAGGCAACTTAGTAGGAGACTTTAATACGCTTAATGCTTTACTAGGGATTCTCTTAAAGATTGAATTTACTAAAGGAATCGATAAGGAAAGAGAAATAACGGTTATTAGTGATTTAAAAGTATTACCTTATTATATTTTTAAAGAGTATGAGGATGGGAAGTATAAAGAAATCAAGTTACTAGACTTCATTAAATTGATAAAGAGCATAGAAAAAGGGCAACCACCGTATGAATTTACAAAGAAACAACTTAAAGAAATTGCTCATTTAAAAAGACTATTTTTCAAGTTAATGCCAGAGGACAATACAAGTATTCTAGAAAAAAACTAGGAAGATGGGAGGAAGAGATATGATTAAACTAAGTCATATACATAAGACTTTTAATACAAAGGAAACAAAGGTTGAAGCACTAAAGGATATTAACATAGAGATTAAGCAAGGAGATATTTTTGGAGTAATCGGCTATAGTGGAGCGGGCAAGAGTACGTTAATTCGAATCATTAATCTATTAGAGAGACCTGATGAAGGGCAAGTAGTAGTAGACGGCGTTGATCTTACTAAAATGAATAAAAAAGAGTTATCTAAGGTACGTAGTAATATTGGTATGATCTTTCAAGGCTTTAATTTAATGAACAGTATCAATGTCTATGACAATATTGCGGCACCACTTAAAAATTTAAAATGGAGTAAGAAGGAAATTGAAGAAAAGGTTAATAACTTATTAGAATTAGTAGACTTAACAGATAAAAAGTATGCTTATCCTAACCAGCTGAGTGGTGGGCAGAAACAAAGAGTAGCTATTGCAAGGGCATTAAGCAGTGATCCTAAGATTCTCTTATGTGATGAAGCAACTTCTGCTCTAGATCCTAACACAACCAAATCTATTCTTCAGCTTCTAAAGGAAATTAAGCATAAGTTAAATATTACGATTGTTATTATCACACATCAGATGGAAGTAGTAAAAAGCATCTGTAACCGTATTGCCATTATGGAGAAGGGTGAAATTGTTGAAAGTGGAGATATCGTAGAGGTTTTCACTAGCCCTCAAAGTCAGGTAGCTAAGGACTTTGTTGCCCATTCATTAGGTACTACTATTAACGAAGAAGATTTAACTAAGTTCAAGGGTATGGTGTGCAAATTTAATTTTTATGGTGAAGTAGCCCATAGACCTATACTTTCAAAGCTTGAGAGAGATTTTGGCATTCAAGTTAATATCTTATTTGGTAATATCGAACATCTTTATACAGGTATTGTAGGAAGTCTTATAGTTGAGCTTGGAGGTAGTAGTGAGCAGATAGAAAATGCTCTTAATTATTACCAAACATTAGATACAAAGGTGGAGGTGATCAAGCATGCTACAACAATTAATTCCTAATGTAATAGAATACTCAGCAGAGCTGGGAAAGGCTTTTAATGAAACAATGATTATGGTTTCTGTATCAGCTTTAATTGCTGCACTTATAGGCATTCCAGTAGGGGTCATTCTACTTGTTTTTTCAAAAGACCATATTTGTGATAACAAAGTAGTCTATTCCGTCGTTTCTAAGATTGTAAATGCATTAAGGTCTATACCTTTTGTTATACTTATGGCAGCTATTCCAGGGCTTACTAGAATGATTATGGGAACAACTATTGGCGTTAAAGGTGCTATTGTTCCACTTGTAGTTGCTACCTTCCCTTTTATAGCAAGACAGGTAGAAATGGCACTGCTTAAAGTAGATAGAGGTATTATTGAAGCTTATGAGGCTATGGGATTTTCAACGTGGAAGATTATTACGAAAGTGATTTTAGTAGAAGGTAAAAAAGATATCGTCTTGGCCATTACCGTTTCAATTATTAGCTTAATTGGTTATTCAGCTATTACGGGAAGCGTTGGCGGAGGTGGACTTGGAGACTTCGCTATTAGATATGGCTATCAGTACTTTAAGACAGACATTATGGTGGTTACCATTATTATTATTTTACTTCTTGTCTATTTGATTCAAGGAGTAGGAGATTTCATTTATAAAAAATTAGCTCACTAATAATAAATAATAAACAGGATGAGGAGAGATTAAAATGAATAAGAAAAAATTATTATCTATAGTATTAACAGGTATATTAGCATTAGGCGTTTCAGGATGCGCTGCAGGAGCACAAACAAGTGGTGAGAAGAGTGAGGCAGATAATAGCACTCAGACAGAAAAAACAGTTCTTAAAATTGGGGTAAACGGCACAGATTTCCGCCTATGGGATAATCTCAATGAAAGATTAGCAGAGTATAATATCGAAGTTGAGCCAGTTAGCTTTTCTGATTATGTTAAGCCTAATATTGCTTTAGCAGATGGTGAAATTGACCTTAATGCTTTTCAACATGAACTTTATTTTGAGGACTTTATTAAGAAACATAACTTAGATTTATCTTCAATTGGTTATACTTTCATTGCACCTCTTGGTTTATATTCAAACAAAATCACTAGCTTAGACGAAGTAAAAGATGGGGCAACTGTAGCTATTCCAAATGATGCAACTAATGGTGGAAGAGCGTTACTTCTCTTAGAGTCAGCAGGTCTTATTACTTTAGATGGTACAGATAAAGTAACACCTACTACAAAGAATATCGCAGAGAATCCAAAGAACCTTGAAATTGTTTCAATGGAATCTGTACAAATTCCACGTTCTTTAGCAGATGTAGACCTTGGAGCTATTAATGGTGGTGCAGCAACAGATGCAGGTTTATTTGATTACATTTATAGAGAAGATCCAGAACAAGAAAATGCTAAACAGTATTTCAATGTGATTGCAGTAAGAACAGAAGACAAAGACAAAGATGTATTTAAGAAAATTATGGAAGTTTATCATACAGATGAAACTAAAAAGGCAATTGAAGAAATTTATAATGGTGCTTTTATTCCAGTATGGTAAAAACTAAAGAGTAATAATAGCTTAGTAAAAATCTAGGCAAATAGGGCTGATACAAGATAGAGTGAAAGAAATCATTCGTTTTGTAACAGCCTTGTATTGTAATAGGAGGAGATAGATTATGAATAATAAAAAGAATAGTTTATTTAAATATATTAATGAGCATCAAGAAGAATATAAAACCATTGCAAAAGAAATATTTGCTCGTCCAGAAACATCTAATCACGAGTACTTTGCCAGTGGTATTTTGTCTGAGAAATTAGAAGAACATGGTTTTGTAATAACTAGAGATATAGCCGGACATCCTACAGGCTTTACGGCTGTTAAAAAGTCTGGAAAAGCGGGACCAACTATAGTCTTTTTAGCTGAATATGATGCTTTAGCAGGACTTGGGCATGGCTGTGGCCACAACCTTATTGGTACCATAAGTACATTTAGTGCCATTGCCCTTAGTAAACAGTTAGAAGAATTAGGTGGAGAAATAAGAGTTTATGGTACACCAGGAGAAGAAGGAGGAGAAAACGGTAGTTCCAAAGAAAGCTTTGTAGTAAAGGGCTATTTTGATGATGTGGATATTGCGTTAGAACTGCATCCAGGAAATATTAATACATTAACACCCAAATCACTAGCACTTGACCCAGTGGATATTGAATTCTTTGGAAAAGCTGCTCATGCAGGAGCTTCACCTGAAAAAGGAATTAATGCGCTTGATGCCCTTATTCTTACCTATAATGGCATTAATGCTTTAAGACAACATTTAACTTCTGATGTGAAGATACATGGTATTATTTTAGATGGAGGTACGGCGCCTAATACTGTTCCAGATTATACAAGAGGCAGATTTTATTTAAGAGGAGCTACTAGGCAGAAGGTCAATGAAGTTTATAAAAAGGTAGAAAAAATAGTAGAAGGAGCAGCGCTTGCAACAGGATGTACTTATAAAATGGGACTTTTTCAAAATAAGGTAGATAACATTGTACCTAATGAAAAGCTAGACTTAGTTTATAGGGAAACCTTAGAGGAATTAGGAATAGAGTGGACAGAGGATCTAACATTTCCTTCAACGGATGCAGGGAATGTGTCACAGGTTATCCCACTATTGCATCCGATGTTCAAAATTACAGATCAAGAGGCACCACTTCATTCAGAAGACTTTTTACAAGTGTGCGGTAGTGAAGAAGGTATTGGGAAAATAGAGGAAGGCACACAGCTTCTTGCTTATACAGGACTTAAATTATTAGTAAATCCTGAACTCGTAAAGCATATTAAGTCATAAGTGATAAATCTGTTAATTTAATCCCCCGTAGTTTTTATAGATATAATGATTGATGATGCAATAATGATGCAAAAATGATGCCATATTGAAGAAAAGTATTGATAAAGTATGATGGTAAGGGTAACATAGATTAATTTGTAATGAATAATGCAGTTAATATAAGCGTCATTGAAGGTGTAAAAAATAGGGTTCGTAGATAAATATAATAGGTCTGTCTCTCATAAATCAGAAAGAAAGTGATTTATGAGAGACTTTTTTGTTAACAGGAGATGCTTATCTATTCTAATGAGATAAAGAAAGTTGGCTATACTAGGTGAAGAGGATATCTATATAGTAAGCTGATAGAAGTATGACATTCGGAGGATAACTATGATAAAAATATTAATTGTTGAAGATGAAAAACCAATTTCTAGTTTAATAAAGTTTAATCTAAGCGATGCCGGCTATGAGTGTCAATGTGCCTATGATGGAGAAGAGGTAGCAAATCTAATAGAAAAAGAACGTTTTGATTTAATTTTGTTAGACGTGATGATTCCAAAGATTAGTGGTTATGAGCTTATAGAGTACATTAGAGAGTATGATGTGCCCGTTATCTTTTTAACAGCAAAATCGAATGTAGAGGATAAAGTTAAGGGATTAAAGCTGGGCGCAGAAGATTATATAACTAAGCCGTTTGAAATGATTGAACTCTTAGCAAGAGTGGAAACTGTACTTAGAAGGTATAAAAAGCATATGCAAGAGATAGATTTATTTGATATTCATATAGATATTGCATCTAGAGTAGTTAGTAAAAAGGGTCAAGTGGTCAATCTTACAGCTAAGGAATTTGAGCTCTTGTTACTTTTTGTTCAAAATAAAAATATAGCTCTTTTTCGTAATCAAATTGCTTTAAAGGTATGGGGAGATGACTGTATGGGAGATAGTAGAACCATAGACTTACATGTGCAAAGAATGCGAAAAAAATTGGGGTTAGAAGATAAAATTGTGCCAGTATATAAAATTGGTTACCGATTGGAGGTATAGTGGTGAAACTATTTTGGAGGATTTTTTTGTCACCATTAGTATTTCCATAACCTGCTTTAGTATAGGTAGTTATATTCTAATTAATTTAGGATTTAGAGACACATTAAGGAGAGAGGTATCATCAGTATCTATGGAAAATGAGATGCTTAGATATTCGCTTTCTCAGCAAATGTCAGAGAAAGAACATTTATATTTTTCTTGGGGGCAATATAATGATGCTATAAATGAAATTACAAAAGAAGATATTCTAAGAGTTGTTGCAATGTCTATCAAGATATATGTTTCAAACCAAGAGGTATTATTTAGGATTACTAATAATGAAGGAAAAATGATTTATGATGAAGTGAGTGAGAAACTCCCCAGTATGAGAAAATTGGATGTAGACATAGGTACGAAGGCTTATGAGGTGATTCGAGGTAATGGTAACTATTATATTCATATGGTTGCGCCCTATACCTTAGAAGGCGATCTGTTTTATATTGAAAATTTTAGAGAAATAAACCAGGTATTTTTAAATAGAAATAATCAGTACCGCATTTATATTTACATTACAATTATTATGCTAATAGTTATTGCAATCACTATGCTTATTACTTCATGGTTATTAACTAAACCTATTAATCAGTTAGCAAAATCAGCTAGAAAAATGGCAAAAGGAGAATTTGGAGAGTTAATAGAGCTGAAGAGTTATGAAGAGATAGAGGAATTAGAAAAAAGTTTCAATATGATGGCAACTAACATAGATGAAATGCTTACTAAGCTGAAAGAGATTAATAGTAGGCAGGAAGCATTTATAGGAAGTTTTGCACATGAGGTTAAGACGCCACTTACATCAATGATTGGTTATTCAGATATATTACGTTCGAAAAAGGTAACAAACGAGCAGGTAGTTTTATTTGCTAACTATATTTATGAAGAGGGGAAAAGGATAGAGTCCTTATCTATGAAACTATTAGAAATAATGATTCTAAAGCATCAAACAATTAGTGTGAGAAGGATAGAAGTAAAAGCTTTTCTAGAGGAAATTCAAGGGATTGTTTATCCCATGTTTGAGAAAGCAAAGATTGAGTTAGTTATGGAGGTGGAGAAGGGGCAAGTAAAGATTGAACCAGATTTAATGAAGACAGTATTTATTAACTTGTTAGATAATGCAAGAAAATCTATTCAACATTCAGTAGGGAAAGTAATCTTACGTGGCATAAATAATAGTGACAAGTATATTATTCAAATAGAAGATAATGGACGAGGGATTGAGAAAGAAGAATTATCACGAATCACGGAAGCTTTCTATAGAGTGGATAAGTCAAGAGCTAGAGTAGAGGGTGGCGTAGGTTTAGGATTAGCAATTTGTTCAGAAATTATAGTATTACATGATGCAAGTATGAGCTTTCAGAGTCAAGTAGGGCAAGGAACATGTGTCACGGTAGAATTGGAGTGTTATTAAAGAATGAAGAAAGTAAAGAAATATATTATTGGCTATATATTGTTTCTGGTGATAATAGGTATTGCAGTAGCTCCACTTGTTTTCTCTTATTTTTCTGATCAAGTTATCTTTAATAAAATTTATACGTCAAGGGATAGACGAAATGATGAAAAAGGTGATTCGAATATGACTACTGAGGAGAAATTAATGTTGATTACAGGTTTTAGAAATCACGACTCAGAAATCATATTAGTAGAAAGTAACCAGACAGCTATGCCTAGTGAAGCATTTGGGACTAGGGCAATAGAAGAAATGAAGAAATTAAAGACATTAGGAATTTTGCCAGATTTGAACTTAGATGAAGAATTTAAGATATTAAGACATTCCATTATAAATATTTTTAATAAAAGCAATCAGCAAGAATCCGTAGCTATATGGGCAGCAACATTTAGTTTTGAGGATTATACTATATATATATGGATGGATTTAGATTCATATAAGATTTATGAATTCAATGTTAGAGGAATAAGTGGTACTATAGAATATCCAGACATTGAACAGGTGTTATCGTATTTAGAGTTGCAAACTAAGGACAATGCCAGAGTAGCTCATTTAGATGGAGGTGTCATCTATTCATTTGATAAAGGCAGAATTTTATATCGATATATTTATAATAGACAGTATGCTTTTTGGAGTATGATAGAAAATAAAATTCCACAAGATAGTTTTGAATGATGCTAAGATGATGCAATTATGATACGACTATGATTAGAACTACCTATATTCTATATAAAGAGAAAGAGAATATAGGAGTATAAGAAATGGGTAAAAGAAGAATTTATAATAGATTAGCAGTTGTAGGTATGATAGGAATAGGTATATGGGGAATGAGTAGTATTTTAAATAATGAGGTTAAAGCAAGCTTTGAAAAGAACCCGATAAATACGATGATAGATAATCAAGGGAATCAAAAGATAGATCAATGGTCTTATGTTGCAAGTCAAATGAATAATTATGAGGAAGCTAACGAGAAGAGATATAAAGTTTATCAACAAATGTATCCAGAAATTGAAATAGAAGATGTAGTGTGGCAAGTTAATGTGGGTCTTGATAAGCCTTATTATGAAGCAGCAGAAGAAATTGACTTATCGAAAGGAGAACCTTTTATTATTAATAAATATAACAAATTACCAGATGGTTATAAGCCAAAGGAATTGGTAGCTTTAAGCTCGGGGCCTCTTGTAACATCTGATACAAAAGAGGCATATGAAAAAATGGTACAAGATGCAAGTAATGAAGGATATACACTTAGAGGCGTATCAGGGTATAGAAGTATTGAATATCAAAGAAATTTATATAATCATTATTTGAAGCAGGATTCGCAAGAAGAAGTAGACCAATATAGTGCAAGACCTGGGTATAGTGAACATCACACAGGAAGGGCTATAGATCTAGATAATGTGAATAGTAGTATGAGTAACTTCGAAAATACTAAGGAAGCAGGTTGGGTTAGCGAAAATGCTTACAAATATGGTTTTATTTTAAGATATCCTAAAGGAAGTGAAAAAATTACAGGATACATGTATGAACCATGGCATATAACTTATGTGGGAGTTGAAATAGCAAGAGAAATGAAAGAAAAATCCATTGATACATTAGAAGAGTATTGGGATAGGTATATAAAGGAGAAAGTAAGGTAGCGTAGAAAGAGAGGCATAAATCTAAAACAAGATTTATGCCTCTCTTTTTGTATCTTTGCCTATGTTGATTTTTATAGATGATCTATCTTAATGCAATCTTTATATCTTTCTATAGAACGTTAATACTATACTAATTTTCTGTGTGTTAGATTAAAAAAGAATTAAGGAGAGAGTAACGTTCTTTATTTAATAACGATATTTTTTAAGGGGGATGAACGATAATGTCTACAGCATTGCAATATATTATTTACTTAGTGATTTTAGTGGCTCTTGGGATACCACTAGGAAAATATATAGGCAAGGTAATGGATGGAGAAAGGGTATGGCTTTCTAAAATCTTATTACCTTGTGAAAGAGGTATTTATAAATTATTAAAGATTGATGAAAAGGAAGAAATGCACTGGAAGAAATACGCTTTGAGTGCTATAGCATTTAATCTAGTAGGGTTAATCCTTGTTTTCTTCGTATTAATATTTCAAAAATACCTCCCTTTAAATCCAGAAGGATTAGAAGGAATGAAATGGGATTTAGCTTTTAATACAGCTATAAGTTTTGTGACGAATACCAACTGGCAAGCTTACTCAGGTGAAAGTAGCTTAAGTTATTTTTCACAGATGTTAGGGCTTACAACTCAAAACTTTGTTTCAGCAGCAACAGGTATAGCTGTTTTATTTGCTCTCATTCGAGGTTTTGTAAGAGCGCAGAAAAAAGGCATTGGTAGCTATTGGGTAGATATGGTGAGATCTATTCTTTATATTTTAATTCCATTATCTATGGTTGTTACGATTGGACTTGTTTCTCAAGGGGTAGTACAAAACTTTAAGCCTTATGAAACAGTTAGTTTAGTGGAGCCGATTACTTTAGAAGATGGCACCACAGTGACAGAGCAAGTAGTACCTATGGGGCCTGCAGCTAGTCAAGTAGCTATTAAGCAGATTGGAACAAATGGTGGAGGTTTCTTTGGGGTTAACTCAGCCCATCCATTAGAAAATCCAAACGTTGTATCCAACTTAATTGAAATGATTTCTATTTTATTAATTCCAGTGGCACTTTGTTTTACCTTTGGAAGAAATATTAAAGATAAAAGGCAAGGAAGAGCTATTTTTGCGGCTATGTTTATTATGCTAGCTGTATCCCTTAGTGTCATTGGTTTAAGTGAGCAACAAGCTACTCCTCAGCTTTCACAAAATGGAGCCGTTAACTTATCTCTTACAGATCAAGCTGGAGGTAATATGGAAGGTAAAGAAAGTCGTTTTGGTATTGCTTCTTCAGCAACTTGGGCAGCTTTTACAACAGCAGCTTCTAACGGTTCAGTTAACTCGATGCATGATAGCTATACACCAATAGGTGGTATGATGACCATGTTACAAATACAATTAGGAGAAGTGATATTTGGCGGTGTTGGTTGTGGTTTATATGGTATGATAGGGTTCATTATTTTAGCAGTATTTATGGCAGGTCTTATGGTAGGTAGAACGCCTGAGTATTTAGGTAAGAAAATAGAGCCTTATGAAATGAAAATGGCAGTTTTGGTATGCCTTGCAACGCCAGTAGCCATTTTAATAGGCAGTGGTATTGCTACTCTGATTCCAGGAGTATCAAATAGTTTAACCAATAGAGGTGCTCATGGCTTTTCAGAAGTGCTTTATGCCTACTCCTCAGCAGGAGGAAATAATGGTTCAGCTTTTGCAGGCTTTAATGCTAATACACCTTTCTTAAATATAAGTATTGGTTTAGCTATGTTATTTGCAAGATTTGTACCTATGATGGCTACTTTAGCCATAGCTGGTAGCATGGTAGAAAAGAAAAAGGTAGCAGCAGGTGCAGGCACACTTCCTACTCATGATGTCATGTTTGTAGGCATTTTAATTGTCGTAGTTCTGCTCATTGGGGCGCTTAGCTTCTTTCCAGCTTTAGCACTTGGACCAATAGCAGAATTCTTCGAAATGCTTGTATAAAGAGGGGATGAGTAAAATGAAAGAAAAAGTAAAAGGTGCGTTTACAGATAAAAAGATGCTCACTAGAGCTATCAAAGATTCATTTTTAAAGATGAATCCTAAAAAACAGCTAGAAAATCCAGTGATGTTTCTCGTATATGTTTCATCTATTTTAACGACACTTTTGTTTGTGTTAGCGTTAATAGGTTTAAGAGATGCAAAACCAAGTTTTATTTTAGGTATTACAGTGGTTCTTTGGTTTACAGTATTATTTGCTAACTTTGCAGAGGCTATTGCAGAAGGCAGAGGAAAAGCACAAGCGGATTCTCTTAGAGCTGCTAAGAAAGAGGTTAATGCGCATAAAATTCCATCTATCTCACAGAAAACACTCATTACTGATATTTCTTCTGCTAGCCTTAAAAAAGGGGATCTTGTTATTGTAAAAGCAGGGGAACAAATTCCGGCAGATGGTGAAGTAGTAGAAGGTGTGGCATCTGTAGATGAGAGTGCTATAACTGGTGAATCAGCACCTGTCATTAGAGAGAGTGGTGGTGATCGTAGTGCTGTTACGGGAGGAACAACAGTAACTTCAGACTGGTTAGTGATAGAAGTCACTAGTGAAGCAGGAGAAAGCTTTTTAGATAAGATGATTGCCATGGTAGAAGGTGCTGCTAGGAAAAAGACGCCTAATGAAATAGCCCTTCAAATACTACTGATTGCCTTAACAATTATTTTCCTTCTTGTAACCACTTCACTTTATTCTTATTCTTTGTTTTCTGCTAAGGAAGCAGGGATTAGTAATCCAACTTCAATAACAGCGTTAGTAGCACTTTTAGTATGTCTTGCACCTACCACTATTGGTGCCCTACTTTCTTCCATTGGTATTGCAGGCATGAGCAGGTTAAATGAGGCTAATGTCTTAGCGATGAGTGGCAGAGCCATTGAAGCAGCAGGAGATGTAGATATATTAATGCTAGATAAAACAGGAACAATTACCCTTGGTAACAGGGAAGCAAGTGAATTCATTCCAGTAGATGGTGTTGCTATAGAAGAATTAGCTGATGCAGCCCAGCTTGCTTCTTTAGCAGATGAAACACCAGAAGGTAGAAGTATTGTGGTACTAGCAAAAGAGAAATTTGGTATCCGTGGTCGTAATATGAATGAATTAAAAGGTGTATTTGTTCCTTTTACAGCCAAAACAAGAATGAGTGGTATTGATTATGAAGGCAATGAAATACGTAAAGGTGCAGCAGAAGCTATTAAAGAGTATGTTCTTGGATTAGGTGGCACTTATACAGCAGATTGTGATGAAGCAGTTAAGCGTATAGCCAAGATAGGGGGAACACCTCTTGTAGTTGCTAAAAACGGAACGGTACTAGGTGTTATTTATTTAAAGGACATTGTAAAAAAAGGAGTTAAAGAACGTTTTGCAGATCTACGCAAAATGGGGATTAAAACTATTATGATTACAGGAGATAATCCACTGACAGCAGCAGCTATTGCGGCAGAAGCAGGTGTAGATGATTTCCTAGCTGAAGCTACACCAGAAGCTAAACTTCAGATGATTAAAAAATTCCAAAGTGAAGGACACTTAGTAGCTATGACAGGTGATGGTACTAATGATGCACCAGCTTTAGCACAAGCAGATGTAGCTGTAGCTATGAATACAGGTACACAAGCAGCTAAAGAAGCTGGCAACATGGTGGACTTAGATTCTTCACCTACTAAGCTTATAGATATTGTACGTATAGGCAAGCAGCTTTTAATGACTAGAGGGAGCTTAACAACCTTTAGCATTGCAAATGATGTAGCTAAGTATTTTGCTATTATACCTGCTTTGTTTATGGGGCTTTATCCAGGTCTTGGCACCTTAAATATTATGGGACTTCATAGCGCAGAAAGTGCTATATTTTCAGCTATTATTTATAATGCACTCATTATCATAGCGCTTATTCCACTGGCACTTAAAGGAGTTAAATACAGGGAATTACCTGCAAAGAAATTATTATCTAGAAATCTACTCATTTATGGGTTAGGAGGTATGATTACTCCTTTTATAGCAGTCAAACTTATTGATATCATCATCGTGGCACTAGATATAGTCTAAAGGATTAAATGTAGTTATTTCTGTTGTTGTTTATACAGGCATGGATATAGTTAAAAGATAATTAAAGGAGAAAGTGAAAGTAAGGAGTGTTGATAATGAAAATATTTAAAAGTGTTTTGCCTAGAGCATTAGCCTTTTTTGCAGTTTTAACAATCATATGTGGGGGTATTTATTCTTTTGCTATGACGGGGATTGCACAAGTGTGCTTTAATAAACAAGCTAACGGGAGTATAATCGAGATTAACGGAAAGAAATATGGTAGTGTTTTATTAGCACAGCAGTTTACAGGTGATGAGTATTTATGGGGAAGAGTAATGAATATTGATACGAAGACTTTTACAGATAAGGATGGAAAGGTGCTCATGTACGCCGTACCTTCTAATCTGAGTCCAGCAAGCAAAAGCTATGACACGCTTGTTAATGAAAGAGTACAAAAGGTAAAAGCAGCACACCCAGATAAGACCAATACACCAGCACCAGTAGATTTAGTAACCGTATCAGGTAGTGGATTAGATCCTCATATTTCTATTGCAGCAGCCGAGTATCAAGTAGGTAGGGTAGCTAAAGCAAGAGGATTATCAGAGGAAAAAGTAAAGGAGATTATTGATCAATATACGACTCATAAGTTCTTAGGGGTACTTGGAGAAGATGTGGTTAATGTACTAGAAGTTAATTTAGCATTGGATGGGATTTTATAGAGCTTGAAAATGCTATTTAGAGAAGAACAATAAATAAGTATAACCTCTCATTTCTAGCAACTATGTGATATAAATTTACTTTATATAGTGAACATTAAATAGCTAATAGCTTTTAGTAAAGGCAAGGGTATTAAAGGAGAGATGAAGTCATGGAAGAAAGACCGAATCCAGAGAGTTTGTTAAAGCAGATTAATTTAAGCAATGAAGTAGCTCGCAGAGGAAAGCTAAAGATTTTCTTTGGCTATGCTGCTGGCGTGGGAAAGACCTATGCCATGTTGGATGCTGCTCATGCTATGAAAAGGGCTGGGGAGGAAGTAGTCATAGGTTATGTAGAGCCTCATGCAAGACCGGAGACTTTAGCACTTTTGGAGGGGCTTGAGATGATAAAGCCTCTGGAAATAGAATATAGGGGGATAACCCTTAAAGAACTAGATTTGGATGCCGTACTTTTGCGGCATCCTAAACTTGTTTTGGTAGATGAGCTAGCTCATACCAACGCTGAAGGGTGTCGCCACAGAAAGCGTTATTCAGATATAGAGGAACTTTTAAAGGTAGGTATTGATGTTTATACCACTGTTAATGTACAGCATATAGAGAGTTTAAATGATATTGTTGCATCTATTACTGGTGTCATTGTAAGGGAACGTATTCCTGATGAAATATTTGATAAAGCTAATCAAGTAGAATTAGTAGATATTGAGCCAGAAGAACTTATCAGGCGTTTAAAAGAGGGGAAAATCTATCATCAAAACAGGATAGATAGTGCAATAGGCCATTTTTTTGCTAAGGAAAACCTTGTTGCACTTAGAGAGATTGCTTTAAGACGAACAGCAG
>JAEWMQ010000017.1 GCA_023393125.1 Bacillota bacterium | reverse complement strand
CGCACATGACAGGTACAGTAAAATGGTTTAACGCAGAAAAAGGATTCGGATTTATTTCAAGAGAAGATGGAGATGACGTATTCGTACATTTCTCAGCAATCCAAGGAGATGGATTCAAATCTCTTGAAGAAGGACAAACAGTAAACTTCGATATTACAAAAGGTCCACGTGGCGCTCAAGCAGAGAACGTTACAAAAGCATAGTTACTCGGAAATAACTGTGTAAAAGCAGGGCTTAAGCCCAGCTATAAAAGTAAAAAATAAAAATAAAGAACTTTAGTTCATACAAAATAGGAGGTACCGCACATGATGACAGGTACAGTAAAATGGTTTAATGCAGAAAAAGGATTTGGATTTATTGAAAGAGAAGATGGAGATGACGTATTCGTACATTTCTCAGCAATCCAAGGAGATGGATTTAAATCTCTTGAAGAAGGACAAACAGTAAACTTCGATATTACAAAAGGTCCACGTGGCGCTCAAGCAGAAAACGTTACAAAAGCATAATCATTAAAAGTGATTAAGATAAGGCTGTTGTGGTAGTGATTGAAAAATCATTACCGCAACAGCTTTTTTGTTTTGCATAATAGTGGATTGTAACTAGAGAGATATAAATTTGGATTAAAAAACGGCGTTAATCAAATATAGCTATGAAATGAACACCATTTTGGGAATTAAGCCTAAAGTGGTGTTCGTTTTGTATATCGTGTGTAGCAATTACAAAAGATTACACACTATTAGCACTTTCTACTGAAAAAAGTATATATGACAGTTTTAGACAGGATTTTAATATTTTAAATATTATACTTATGTCAGCTCTTGTAGATTCCCAGACTACTACACCGGGGAAATAGAAGTTAAACCTACTAAATATGTTGGGGATGGCTATGGAGTGGAGTTTAAGGTGACAAATCAATGGCCTGGGCATTTAATGTTGATTATTATGCAGGTGAAATTGAGAAAGGTACACTTTACTTTAAACTAGAGCCAGAAGTAGTTGAAAGTTGAACAAGCAACTCTGACCAATGAAGAAAATGAATTAAATGATATGGAAACAATGCAACTTATCCCTAGTTGTATTAACCATCCTGTGTTTAAGCATTTAGGTGGTGTAGGAGAATATAGATTAGAATCGGAGGATTATTATGATGATAGTAAATGATGAGTTATTTGGATGTCTGGAATATAAGTATGATTGGGTAGGAAGATGTAATATTAATATTTTTAATCAGAAGTGGGATGTGGAACTAGCTATTGAAGGGGAAGTAAAAAATGGAATTACAATGCTTCAAAGAGAAACATATAATCGTTTCATGGAAAAACAAGCAGAGATTATGCAAAAGGTAGAAGTAGCTATTTTTGAATATTATCAGTCTATATGCGAAGAATACCGTGCGATGTTTGAAGAAAAGGCTGATAGATATGCGCCAAAGGTTGAAAAGGTAAGTGACTTAGCAAGTATGGTTAAGCCAATATCAGTAATTATAGAATATCCAGAATTACCAAAGAGAAAAATTGCCTTATTGTTTAACACAAAGTGGGATATAGAATTAGGAATAGGTATGAGATTAGTAGATGAAGAAGTTACATTTATAGGTGCCCAATGTGATGTGATATAAGTTGCTTTTTAGAATTAAGTAAAGAAATAGAGTGTTTTATAAAAGGGCCTTTAGGTAAGTATGAGAGTTTATGATAAATTTTACTACCTAAAGGCTCTTTTGATTTAAAGAAGGCTGTAGAAAAAATAGACCTAGCTCATAAATACATAAATAAGGCAGGGAATGCCTTTAAGCAGTATAAGATAGATGATAAGAAGTATGACAAACTTAATGATGTACTGTATAGGTGTATGCTTTGCCAGTGCAGAGATCTAGGGACCTCTTTGCAAATGATGGAAATTCACATTCGGGTTTCAACCCTTTTAATCCTATACTTGAAAGACATGATATGCTCAACTTCTATAAACAAATAGGACCATTAAATAGGTTTGAAATGGTTAAAAGAAACAGAAAATAGAATGCCTAATATTCTAGAAATGTAATTAGAAAGGAGAGTAATATGTCAAATAATGCAAGTAAAAAGAATATAAATCCTAACAATAAAGATTCTTTAAGCAAACACTCTTTTTATACATATAACTTAGTAATAAATACTTGCATATTGGTACTTCCTTTATCCTATATGTTATATAGAACTGAAGAATCATTTGATAATACAGTTTTAATTTATATGATAATATTTTTTGCTCAAATATGTTTATCTATCATAATTGCAATTTTACTAAGTAGATTTTATAAGATAGGTTTTATATTGCACTTAATATCACTTTATATTATAACTGTGGTATCAATATTTTTTGCCATAGTAAGTTTTTTAATGGGTGCCCTAAATAATGGAATTGCAATATTAAATTTATATACTCTAATACTAGTAATAATATATTTATATAGTGCTTTTTCAAGTATATTTGCAATCAAATATTATAAGGATAAAGGGGATTTATTTAATTAATAGTTGGGAGGATAAACTAATTTTCTTATTTTATCCAAAGGCACGTTGAAACAGTTATGTAGCTGAGTAAACAATACATACTAATACTGAGGCTTAAAACGATTTTTGGTTTTAAGCCTTATTGCATTTTTGAGGCATGTCATGGTTAGTGTTGCTATGTACTATTAAGTTAGGTATACTATTTTTGCTGTTTAATTATTATTTTTATCATTTAACGATAGAACGATTATGCCTAAATATAAATCATAAATAGATAGAGTAGGGCTTAGGATAATCAAAAGGAGACCAATATGGAAGAAAAAGTGAAGATAGATATACCCAAATATCAGCAGATTGCAGTAGATCTTGCCTTTAAAATTGTGAAGCAGCAATATAAAGTTGGGGAAAAAATATATGCAAGATCCTCTATAGCCAGTCAGTATGGTGTATCGCCAGAAACAGCGAGACGTGCCATTTGTGTTTTAGCTGATTTGGAGATTGTAGACAGTGCAAAGGGCAGCGGCGTGGTTATTAAATCTTATGAAAAGGCTGTACAATTTGTTAAACAGTACCAAGAGGTTCATACCATTAATGATCTCAAGAAGGAAATTATGAATGATATCAATCGTCAGAAAAAAGAGGTTGAAATACTGCATGCTCATCTATCAGAGCTGATTGATAAAACAGATCGTTTTCGTGCAATTAATCCATTTGTACCTTTTGAGCTTGAGATTACAGAAGCTACACCGTACTTGAATCAATCAATAGCAGATATTAACTTTTGGCACAATACAAGCGCTACGATTATAGGCATTAAAAGAGGAGATAGACTGCTTATGTCACCTGGTCCGTATGCAACGCTATGTAATGGAGATATATATTATTTTGTAGGGGACGAGGACGCCCTAGAGAAGGTTCGTTTATTTTTATATCCTCATGAAATATAATAATAAAGCACACTTTAGTCACTTTAGACAAAGTGTGCTTTTTTCGTGAATAAAGTAAAATTTTTTGACACAAGTAACAACTTTGTGTTAACATTAAGTTGTTACTTCCAAGGAGGGATGCAAATGATACGATTTGAAAATGTAACTAAAAAGTTTAAAGATACAAAAGTACTTTCTAATATTTCACTAGAGATTGAAAAAGGACAGCTGGTTGTACTCATCGGAGCTAGTGGCTGCGGGAAGACAACTACGCTTAAGATGATTAATAGACTCATAAAGCCAACAACGGGTAAAATTTTTATTAATAATAAAGATATTAGTGCGGAGGACGTTATTAAGCTAAGAAGAAATATAGGCTATGTCATTCAGCAAACAGGCTTATTTCCCCATATGACTATCAAGGAGAATATTGAGATTATCCCAAGAGTAGAAAAGAAGGATCCAAAAGAAATAACCCAGAAAACCTATGAGTTAATGGAGATGGTGGGTCTAGAGTGTGAAACATTTTTACATAGATATCCTACGGAGCTTAGTGGAGGGCAGCAACAAAGAGTAGGGGTTGCTAGGGCATTTGCAACAGATCCAGATATTATATTGATGGATGAGCCTTTTTCTGCATTAGACCCTATTACAAGAAATGGCTTACAAGAGGAGCTTGTACAGTTACAGTCGAAGCTTCGTAAGACAATTGTATTCGTAACCCATGATATGGATGAGGCTATTAAGATAGCAGATAAGATTTGTATTATGAATAAAGGTGAAATTGTACAGTATGATACACCGGAGAATATACTTAAGAATCCAGCTAATGATTTTGTATCTGAGTTTGTAGGAAAAAATAGAATCTGGACTTCACCTGAGCTTATTAAGGCTGAAGATATTATGCTAGATACACCTGTAACATGCGATGAGAAGGATACCGTTTTTAGGTGTATAGAGAAGATGAAGTCACAAAAGGTAGATAGTCTTATGGTGATTGATTCAAAGACAAGAGTTTTAAAAGGAATTATTAACACAAATCAGCTTAGGCGTGTGCAAGATCAGTCTAAGAGCATTGAGTCCATAGTGAAAAGGGACTATTTATCAATCAATTGTGAAGATAGCATGATAGATGTTTTAACAATGGTGAATGAAAATAATCTTTCAGCCGTTCCTGTGATAGGTCAAAATAATAAACTTTGTGGTGTGATTACGAGAAGCAGCTTAGTATCAACACTTAGTAGACAGTACATAGAGGAGGCGGAGTAAGATGAACTTTTTTGAATATATCTCATCCAATAGTAGCCAGATTATAGGATTACTCATTGAACATATCAAGCTCACTACTTTATCAGTTGGGTTTGCTATATTAATAGGTGTTCCATTAGGCATATTAATCTGCTATATCAAGAAACTTAATAAACCTGTACTAGGTATTGCAAATGTTATACAAGCTATACCAAGTATGGCACTCTTAGGATTTGCAATTCCGTTCTTAGGCATTGGAACATTACCAGCCATAGTCACAGTAGTGCTCTATTCCTTATTACCTATTATAAAAAACACTTATACGGGAATTAATAGTATCCCACCTCAAACGGTAGAGTCAGCAAGAGGTATTGGTCTGACAAAACTTCAAATATTATTTAAAGTACAAATTCCACTAGCGCTTCCTGTTATAATGGCAGGCGTAAGAATTTCAGCTGTAACAGCAGTAGGACTCATGACAATGGCAGCCTTTATTGGTGCAGGTGGACTTGGTTACCTTGTATTTTCAGGTATTAGAACGGTTAACAATAATCAGATTTTAGCAGGTGCAATACCAGCGTGCTTACTTGCACTTTTAGTAGACTTCTTAGTAGCAACTGTTGAAAAGCTTGTAACACCCATTAGTTTACAAAAGGTAGATCCAGCCAAAAGTAGGCTTTCAAAGGTCTATTATAAAGTGATCTGCGTGGGAGTAGCAGCTATACTTGTAGTAGTATTCTTATTTACCACAATTGCAGCACCTAAGAAGGGTGACAAAACCATTACAATTGGAACAAAAGATTATACAGAGCAAATGATCTTAGGGCATATGGTAGCTGATTTAATTGAAGATAGGACAGATATTAAGGTGGAGCGTAAGATTAATTTAGGTGGAACACAAGTATGTTTTAGCGCACTAAAAAGTAATGCTATTGATATGTATATTGAATATAGTGGAACAGCTTATGGAGATACCCTAGGTAATCCGCCTATTAGTGATATGGAAGAAGTATATGCTACTGTTAAAAGAGATTTTAAAGCGTTATATAATATTGAAGTCTTAAAACAAATGAACTTTAATAATACCTATGCTTTAGCTGTAACCAAGGAGGTTGCTAATAAGTATAACCTTAAAACCATTAGTGATCTTAGACAATATAGCAGTGAATTGGTATCAGGGACAACCTTAGAGTTCCTTAATAGAGAAGATGGTATGATGGGATTAACGAAGAAGTATAACCTAGCATTTAAAGATTCTATTGGATTAGATGGCTCTCCTAGATATGTAGCCCTGATGAATCAAGAAGTTGATGTGGTTGACGCCTTTGCAACGGATGGATTGTTAAAGAAATTTGATCTTGTTGTACTAGAAGATGATAAAAACTTCTTTCCACCTTATTATGCTATGCCTATTGTACGTGGGGAGATTGTAGAACGTTATCCAGAGATTATAGACGTATTAGATGAATTAGGTAGCTACCTTACTGATGAAACCATGATCAATCTTAACTATCAGGTAGATGAATTGCAAATAGAACCAGAGGCAGTTGCAAGACAATTTTTAGTGGAAAATAATCTTATTGATTAGATAAAAGAAGTCATAAAAATATATAGTAAAGGTGCCATAGATTGAAGATGTATGGCGCCTTTTTGGTAGTTAATGGTAGATGTTTTCTGGAATAGGCGAAAAAAGATAGAAAAGATTGTAGAATTATTGACAAACAAAGGTTTAGATGTATAATGAAATTAGGATTATTTTGAGTATTTAGAACGAAAAAGGTTGAAAAATGCCTCTAAATACCCTAAAACATTCATAAAAAGATTTATCCCTTAAGAGATTTACTAGGTTTTGAACGATTATCTTACATAGTCTTAATCAAAATAGCTTCTTTAAATTTAGAAAAGAAAATATAAAAACAGGGAGAATGAAAACATGTTAAATGGAAAAGTTGCAGTCATTACAGGTGGAACAAGAGGAATTGGGTTAGAGATTGCTAGAAAATATCTTCAAAACAATGCTACTGTTATTGTTTTTGGATCTCGTCAAGAGAGTGCAGAGAAAGCACATGCTTTACTTTGTGAAGAATTTCCCAAAGCAACTATTGGAGCAATGGCACCAAACCTTGGTGATTATAACAGTGTTAAGGAAGCACTTACTGAGATTAAAGCTACATACGGCGCTCTAGACATTATGGTAAATAATGCAGGTATTTCTGCAAGTGATAGTATTTATGAATATGCTCCGGAGAACTTTGACAAAATCATGGACCTTAATGTAAATGCTGTGTTCTATGCTTCAAGAGTAGCAGCAGCTATTATGAAGAAGCAAGGCGGCGGTGTTATTTTAAATACCAGCTCTGTTGTAAGTATCTATGGACAACCTAGCGGCTGTGGATACCCTGCATCAAAATATGCAGTTAATGGTCTTACTCAGTCACTCGCTCGTGAATTAGGGAAAGACAACATTCGTGTCAATGCAGTTGCACCAGGTGTTACTGAAACAGACATGATGAAAGCAGTACCATCAGAAGTTATTAAACCTATTATTGCAAAGATTTCATTAGGTAGAATTGGTAAGGCAGAAGAGGTTGCAGATGCATTTGTATTCCTTGCAAGCGATATGGCTTCCTATATTACAGGGGTTGTATTACCTGTTGATGGTGCAACAATCATTTAAAGCATAAACAAGCGCTCATCCAGTACGTATCGTACTAGGTGAGCGTTTTTTAGTCTTCAGATTCTGTTTTTAAAACTTTGTTTGTTTCACCCTATTAATTACTTGATTAAATAGATACTTATAAGGTGGATATTATAAATATAATTCTTAATAAAATAAAAAACAAATATATAGAAT
This sequence comes from Bacillota bacterium, assembly GCA_023393125.1. Taxonomy (GTDB): domain Bacteria; phylum Bacillota; class Clostridia; order Lachnospirales; family Cellulosilyticaceae; genus Cellulosilyticum. The sequence goes on along the minus strand of JAEWMQ010000017.1, from coordinate 28,011 downwards.
AATCGTAAAAATATGATTTAAATTGTCATTTGGTTGCAATGAATGCAATATTTTGCACATAAATTTTATGTATAATTATAATAAGTTGTGCAAAAATTACTATTTGTATATAATTAATAAATAAGAAAAGTTTTTTGAAATATATAAATATATGTAAGTGATTAAATCCTAAGGAGTGAAGGTATGAGGCATCAATCAAAAAAACGTTTAGCAACTTTGGTAGCATCAACATTAGTTGTAGGGGCAATTCCTTTACAGGCAGAGATTCAACAGCAAGAAATACCAAATCTTAATAGCAGTATATTTGGAGGGGAGATTGCAACAGGACCAGCCATTGATATTGAGCCAGGGGTGCCAGCTATTAAACCTATTGATATCAATATGCGAGTAGCTACTCAATCTGCTCTTCAGTTTAATCCTATTATATTTGGGAACAGCATTGATACAGCTAATAATGAAGTAGTTGTAGATGAAGCAACAGGAAATATTACGATTAAAAGTTTAGGGAACAAAGGTAAAGTATCAGGGACAATAGATGGAATAGCTTTTCATTATGTAGAACTTCCGGCTACTCAAGATTTTGAAATTAGTGTTAAGGCAAAAGTGAAAAGTTTTACTAATAACCCCCAAGTTTCCTTTGGATTAATGGTAAGAGATGCAATTGGAGAAAATGGCGTTGCAAATACAGGAACAGACTCACCTGCAAGTAGTAAAATGTTAGGTGTTGGTGGATTAGAATCAGTAGTAGAAAACTTTGTTAGAAAAACACAAGGTGGCGACTATAGAAACAACGCAAAATATATTTTCTCTAACCAACTGCCAAAAGCCAATAATACATATGACTTAACGATTAGAAAGTCAGGGGATTACTATGAGTTTACGGTTGATGGTAAGTCATACGTAGATAAATATGATAATCTATTTCAGGACAAAATGTACGTTGGAATCTATGCTGCTCGTGCTACGGAGGTAGAGTATAGTGACTTGTCACTAGAAAAAATTGATACAGTAGGTAGCTTAAATATTAAAAGCCTTCCAAAACTAGAGTACTTCTTAAATCAACCTTTAGATTTAAGTGGTTTAGTAGTTAGCGCAGATGGCCAAGTTGTTTCAAATGATGAGCTCATGGTATATGGTTTTGATGGCACTCAGTTAGGAACACAAACGATAACACTTGCTTATGCAGGAGCAAAAACGAGTTTTGATATTACGGTTTCACAACTTACTTGTACAGCCTTAGAGCCTATAGTTACACCAGCTAAAACAACTTATTATTTAGGAGATACCTTTGATTCAAGTGGGCTTCGCGTTAAGGCAACATTTAACACAGGAGAAGTAAGAGAGTTAACAAAGGAAGAATATATCCTTAGTCAACCTAATATGGAACAGTCAGGAAGACAGACTGTTACAATTACTTATAAAGACAACGATAATGCAATAGGTGCACCAGATTCAGGGACTTCTTTTGATATAGAAGTATTAGCAGATATTTTAACAGGGGTAGAAATAACTAAAGAACCTATTAAAACAGTTTATTATTTAGGTGAAGAGTTAGATAATAGAGGTATGGTTGTTAAAGCAGTATATGGTGATATAAAAGTACTTTTAGATGCTAAAGAATACACTATAGATGCCACTCATTTTGATACCCTAACAGCAGGGGATAAATCCATAACTATTAGTTACAAAGGTCAAACTGCTACATTACCACTAGAAGTTAAAGAAAAGACGGCAATAGGAATTGAAGTTACTCAATTACCAAAAACAACTTATACAGTAGGAGAGGCTTTAGATGTAGATGCTCTTGAAGTATCAACTGTATATGATAGTGGTGAAAAACAAGTACTGACTAGTAGTGGATATCAATTAGATACAAGCACTTTTAATAGTCAAAAAGCAGGGGTATATACAATGACTATTACTCCTAATAATACTGAGCTAAGTCCAATCACTTTCGATGTTTCTGTAAGAGAAGCACAACAATACGAATGGAACTTTACTTACTTTGGGCAATCAGTATCTACCGCTAAGAACTATATTGAGTATAAAAAAGATGAAAATGGTGAGCTTGTACTTGATAGCAATGGTCAACCAATTGTAAGAATAGTTGCATTAGAAGGTGGTGGTAAGGTAACTAACTCTTATCAAGATGGTATTACCTATTACTACACAGAACTTGATAATGCCAAAGATAACTTTGAACTTTCAGCAGATATTAAAGTAGAAGCCTTTGCAAAACCAACACCAGATAATCAAGAAGGTTTTGGCATTATGGCAAGAGATGCTATAGGTACAATGGGTGATTCTTCAATCTTCTGTTCTAATATAGCAGCAGTAGGTGGTTATAGAGGAAATACTAAGATGTTCATGCGTGCAGGTGTTACAGCATCAGATGCATCAGGAGCAGCTACTGGTAGACAGGTAGAAGATGTTTTAGATGAAACAAGACCAACAAGTAGCAACACATATCCAGCTAAGACTTATCGTTTAACACTTAGAAAGACAAATAGTGGCTATGAAGGAGAGCTTAATAATGGTTCTAAAGTTGTTAAATCATTCCACTATGAGCCAGATGCAATGGGTATTCAAGATGACAAACTTTATGTAGGATTCTATGCAGCACGTCTTGCAACTATTGAGGTGAGTAATGTTAACTTTAAAGTAACAGATGCAGCTACAGATGCGCCAAAGGTAGAGAAGCCACAAGAAGCTATAGCGCCAAGCATGAATATCGTTTCTCTAACTTCTAGTGCACTAGAAGACTATGACCTTAAAGTAACTAGTAATGCAAATGGTACAGTAACTATTAAACAAGGCGAGACAATTATTGCGCGTGATAAAGAAGTAAAAGCAGGAGAGGTACTTGTACAAAATACAAAATTAACAGAAGGAACAACTACACCTTTTACGGTTACCTTTACACCTGATACAGCACAAAATCTAACAGGCTACGATAAGATCATTAAGACACACTTTGTAACTTATAAGAATTATCAAGTAAATGGTCCAAGTATTTATGTTTCTCCAACAGGAACTGCATCAGGAGATGGTAGTAAAACAAATCCAATTGATGTACAAACAGCTATAGATTTTGCAAGACCAGGGCAAACGATTGTGATGTTAGAAGGTACTTATAAACCAACTAGCCCAATAGTGATTAGTCCAGATAACAAAGGAACTGCACAAAGTTTAAAGGCACTTATAGCAGAACCAGGTAAAAAAGTTATCATCGATGGTAGCAATGTGAAGTTAGGTGCATATGATGCAACCCTTAATGTAGATAGTGACTACTGGCATGTATACGGCTTAGAGGTAACTAACTCACCAATGACAGGTATACGTGTAGGTGGTAACCACAATACAGTTGAGTTATGTACGACTGTTGCTAATAAGAATACAGGACTTCAAATTAGCCGTTATGTAGGTGCAGGCGGTTATGATGAATGGCCATCTTACAATATGATCCTTAACTGTACATCTTATGATAACAAAGACGACTCAGAAAATAATGCAGACGGCTTTGCAGCTAAACTTACAGTAGGTGATGGTAACGTATTTAAAGGCTGTATCGCTCACAACAATATTGACGATGCATGGGATTTATATAGTAAGGCAGCTACAGGTCCAATCGGTGCGGTATTACTAGAAGACTGTATTGCCTATGACACAGGTAGACTTACTAATGGCTACGAAGGTAAAGGTGACGGTAACGGATTTAAACTTGGTGGAGAAGGAATTGCTGTTAAACATACGATTAAAAATAGTATTTCCTTTAATAATAATACTAACGGTTTTGATAGTAACTCTAACCCAGCAGTTATCTCTGAAAACTGTGTATCCTATGACAATGGCGGCAAAAACTTTAGTTGGGGTGTATATACTAATGTAACACCACAATTTAAAGCAACCGGAAATGTATCTTATAGAAGCACTCCAGGCCAAAAAGATACTTTCCCAACTGAATTAGCATCAGTAGATAACTTCTACTATGACGGTACAAAGTCTGCTAATAGTAAAGGAGTAGTACTTACAGATGCCAACTTCAAGAGCTTAGTAGCACCTGAAAATGGATATGAAAGAGATGCACAAGGTAATATTATCTTTGGAGATTTCTTAAGCTTCATATCACCAGCAAATCCACAACCACCAGTAACACCACCTACTACAGACGACAATAGTAGCAGTAGTAGTGGCGGTTCATCTTCATCAAATAAGAATAATGTAGATACTATTATTCAAGATGCTTTAAATAATGGTAAAGCACCAGCAGTTTCTGTTGATAGCAATAATAAAGTAGTAATCAACACATCTACATTAGATAAAGTAGTAGATACGGGGCAAAGTGTAGCTATTAGTGGTAATGGAGTAACTGTTTCACTTAATTCACACTTTATTAATAGTAATGAGGTACTTGGTGCTAAGAAGCCACTAGAAGTAGGGATTGTACCAGCAAGTGAAAAGGTAGCTGCGGCTATTAAGAAACATATAGAAGCAGATAGTAATCTTACACAAGTACAAGCAGCTCTGGTAGATATTTCTGTATCAGCAGGAGAGAAGTTAAAAGGTTACTTTGAACCAATTGAGGTAACTATAGATCTATCAAAAGCCGTAGTAAAAGAACAAGGACAATTAACACTAATTTCTTATGAAGTGCAAGCAGATGGTAGTGTAAAAGTAGTTAAATTAGGTGGTAAATACGATCCTAAAACAAAGACCTTTACAGCACGTATCAGTAAACCAGGCACTTATGGTATGGTAGAAGCCAAAGAACTTCTTAAAGTAAATCTTACTGTGGGTAGCAATACGGCAGAAGTAAATGATACTAATAAAGTACAAGACATAGCACCACAAATCATAGAAGGAAGTACTATGGTACCACTTCGTTTTATCGCAGAAAATCTAGAAGCAGAAGTTAAATGGGATGGTAAGTTAAAAGAAGTAACAATCATACAAGGAGACGAAGTACTTACACTAAGAGTAGGCAAAGGTTCAGGACAAGAAGCTATGATTCAAAATAATAGAACGCTTGTACCACTTCGTTATATTTCAGAACAACTTGGTGCCAATGTTCTTTGGATACCATCAGCAAAAGCTATTGAAATTGTAAAATAATAATGAAGATAAAAAACAGCGGTCATCAAGTAATGGTTACGAGATGACTGCTGTTTTATTTGTAAAATAAAAAATAATTTGAAAAGTAGTGCAAATACAATTCACTTGTAATAAAATGAGTTTATAATAGTCACATAACCTATGAAAGGGGAGGTAATAGATATGAAATTAAATAAGAGAGTAGCAAGTGTTTTAGCGACGAGTATAGTATTTACTGGACAATTATCTTGTTTATATGCCAAGACGTATAGCCCTGTAAATTATGCAGTATTAGCACTGGCAAGTGCAGAAGTAAATATCACAACGCCTGGGGGCATAGAGGTGGTGGATAAAGTGGCACCTCAATTTAATGGTGCATGGACTGAAGAGAAGGATGGTAAGACTTATCTAATGATTTCACTTAACGATCCTAGTGGAGTAAACTATGTACAAGTAGGCGGTAAGTATGCCACATTAGTTAGTGGAGATGCCGTATCAGGCACATATAGGTGTGAGATGACATCAAGTGGGACTTATACGATTAGCTTTCAAGATAGGAAGGGGAACTTTGGAAGTACAGCTTATAAAGTGACAGTCAAGGATACAGCGAGTCCGACAGTAGAAGTCTGGCAGACGACTAGAAATAGTAAATACTACTTGGTGATAAGAGCATCTGATAATGTCAAGATTGCCAAAGTAACTGTAGATGGCACACGCATTACCTTTGATGAAACCGGAGATACTAGAGAATATGAAGTGACTAAGGCAGGGGAATATACAGTAGTTGTAACAGATGATGCTGGTAATGAAACGACTAAGAAGTACAAAGTAAGTATCAATGCTAATAAGCCTACCTTAAAGGTGACTAAAGAATATAAGGATAAGAAATGGTACCTCATAATTGAAGGAGAGCCTACCAATAGTAACAAACTTAGTACATTAACTGTAAATAATACGAATGTTAATATTGCTTCTAAAGGCGATGAAGTAACATATGAGGTTAGTAAGTCAGGGACCTATAAAGTTGTCTTAAAGGATGACCTTAACATGGAAAGCACAGAGAGTATTTATGTAGATGTTAATGAAATTATTGATAAGGAAAAGCCAACCTTAGTACTTTCACAAAATAAAACAGCCAATGGTACAGTAATTGTGATTACAGCTAAGGACAATGACCAGATTGCAGAGCTTACTGTTAATGGCAAGGTGGCAAATATAGCAACGGGTGGCGGTACTGTAAACTATCCTGTTACACAGACAGGTAATTACATAGTGATTGTCAAAGATAGAGTTGGAAACAAAGAGGAAAAGTCAATTTATATTTCTATAGATAACAAAGTACAACAGGTAGTTAAATTTAGACTTAATGACAAAAACTGGACCAAAGATGGTGTGATGCAATCTCCAATGGATACACCACCAGCTGTAATTGGTCAAAGAACGTATTTACCTCTTCGCCAGACAGCTTATGCTTTAGGCATAAACGAGAATCAAATTACTTGGGACTCAAAAAATAAGGAGGCAACCATTATTGACGGTAGTGATGTGATTAAGGTGAAGTTAAACTCCAATATAATGACTGTAGGTAGCCAAACAATTGTAATGGATGGAACAGCTGTCTCACAAAATAATCGTATTTTACTTCCTATTTCTCAAATTGCTAAGGCTTTTAAAGCTAAAGGTATAACTGTAGATTGGAATAATAACTTAAAAGAAGCAACCATTACTAGGAAAAACTAAAAAACGGATGATACTTAGGAAGGCATCTAATAATAACCTAAAAAGGCGAACAGATACAGGGTGTTCGCCTTTCTCTTTGCCTAGACTTCAGCTAAACCTTCATAGCTACCTAAGTGAATAGTAAAGATTACAATATTAATAATCAGAAAATTTAATAAAAAGAACAAAACAATAAGGGCTTAAGGTATAATGAATTCAAATAAGGGGGATATGATGAAAGTTAACAGGAGGAAGATAAGTGAAAAAAATTATTTTAATTGGTTGTCTAGCTTTAATTGGATTAGGATGCTATGGGGCAAGTGAAATAAGCAACATGCAAAACAAGAATAATGTACAAAAAAAATATGAAGAAGAGGGGGAGAAACATGTAGAGTGGAAAGAAGGGTTTACAAAAACTAAAGGAATGATATATGTACCTGAGTCTTATGAGGTAGCATATACTACGTTAGTAGATATTTATAATGAACGTAAAGAAAAAGAAGGATTACAAGGAAATGTGGAAGAATTGTTTTATAAAGAAGCAGATCTCATAAAGTTAATAAGGGAGCAGAATAAAACAAGGCTGCAAGATTATCCTAGTGGAACAATGCTATCTCCTAGTGTAGATTTAATCGGATCAGGAGGCTACTATAATAATATTATTTTTATCCCTAATAAGGTATTAACGGATTACAAAGATGGATTCAATCTAATCCATGAACAAATTGATACATATGAAGAAGATAGTGAGAAAGCTGATAAAAATCTGATAGAAGTTATGGAAATCAATTGCTCGATTAACCAATTACCAAGAAACATAGATGTGTTCTATTATCCAAGGGATATATTAAGACTCTGGCAACCTACTTTGAAGATTGATGCTAATAATCAGACGTTAGAGGTTCTTAATGATGGTGAGTATAAGAGTTACCTATATGTTTTTGAAAAGGATGGAAATATTACGGTGAGTCATGATGATATCTTTGTAGAAGAAAGTAATAACCCACCTATTCCAATAAATAATATAGAAAAGATTGTTTACTTATTTTTCCTACCTGATTTCATCTCAGATAATCCTTCTGATCCGTTCGCTAGTGGTACAAGTTTTTATTGGCCTAAAATGGTCATATATAATATTGAAAATCCAAAGTAATTAAGTCCTTTAAAATAGAGGATAACTAAATTGTATATATGAAAGGATGATAAAATGAAAGTAATTTCTTGGTTATTAATAATGCTACTTTCCATGTCTTCTTACACAAGTCCACCTACACCTATGTCAGAACCTTCAATTACCAAACCTAATCCGGAAGCACCATTGGTACTAGAGATCGCAGATGAGGACAAGCCTGCAGTTACAGAAGTAAGCTTTAAGATGAAAAACACTGAAGGGCTAGAGAACGTAGCTTATTTGGAAAATATCTATGGGATTTATATCATTCCTTCTGAAGTAGTAGGCTTAGTAGGAGGCGTAGTGAAACTAGAAACGAATACACCTATTGAAAATGGAAAGCTTACCTTTAAATATGATGTGACCAAGTTAGGAGACACCAAAGAAGAAGATCTAGTAGTGATGTGGCTTGATGAAGATGAGCAGTGGTTTGAGGTAATAACAGATAAGAGTGATGTAAATACCAAGGATCATACTGTAACCTGTGATGTCAAGGAAGGCGGCATCTATCTTTTAGAAGACCATCGTATTTGGATTGCTGTGTGGTCAGGTACATATGATTATCCAGAAGAGGAAATCATAGAAGCTGATCCTAGCCTCTATGACTGGAGAAACTACTTTAATTCAAAGGATATAGAGAAGTTAGCAGACACCTCTTGGTATAAACCAGAACAAGACACCTATCACATTGGAACAGCAGAGCAGCTTGCAGGAATTGCTCAGCTTACTAACACAGGCGAAAGCTTTTATGGCAAGACCTTCATTTTAGATAAGGACATTGATTTAAAGGGATACAACTGGGCACCCATAGGTTGGTATAGGCCTTCAGATACAGGAATTGTTGGGAGAGATTATCCCTTTGATGCTACCTTTGATGGCAACTATCACACCATTAAAAACCTTAGCATAAAAGCAGATTATCCAGATATAGGTCTATTCGGGAGAACAACAATGGGCTTTACAGTGAAAAATCTAGGCATAAAAAATTGTAATATGCAAGGAAGATTTGGTGTAGGAGGCCTTGTGGGGGATAATATTGCTTACAAAAAGAGTGACTCTCCTCAGATGGTTAATTGTTATGTAACAGGAAAAATAAGTGGGGGATCAGAAGTAGGAGCCCTGGTAGGTTCCACTGCCTCTATGAAGATTAAAGACTGCTACGCACTAGCAGAGGTCATAGCAGAAGAAGATGCAGCTGGCGGACTAGTAGGCAATCTAAGAGGGGGCAAAATAGCCGATTCCTATTTCTCAGGTAAAGTTAGTGGCAAAGATTTAATAGGATGCATCGTAGGAGAGGGCGGCATTGATAATGGAGATCCTCAATATGAAACAGAGATTACGAGTTGCTACTACAATAGTATCCTTATGCCACAAGGGAAATTATATGGCGGTGGTGCCTTTACGAAGGAGACAAAAACAAAGAATAACCAGTCCGGTAAAAAGGAAGACTTAAAGCTAAAAGGTTTTTTTAAATCTCCGAAGAGATAACCTAAAAGAAAAGGCGATAACCAAGTATAAGGAATACAAGGTTATTGCTTTTTTAGAATCTACCAAGCATAAAATCTAAGAAGCGGTTGTATATAAATAGATTAGGATAATTAATAAGTAAAATGTGGATATTTCTAGTGAATAACTTTTGAATTGGGGATAGATAAGCATCAATATACAATGAAGTGAGAGGGTAAGTGAATATGGGAAGAGAAGGTTTGGGGAGAAGGCTAGGAATACTCATTTTAGGAAGTATTTTAGCAGTTGGTGTTATGTGTGGGGTAATCATTAAGCTAAATATAAGGCAAGGGGATAATAAAGTAAAGGAAAGTCCATTAGTAGGTTTCTTAGCATTTGAATATGACGAGGCAGGGCCTTATGGGAGCCTTTATTATCAGACATTGACAGGGGAGAAAATGCTGATATCAGAGCATATATTAGGAGAAGATAGTAACTATTTTATAGTAGATGAAGAAAGAAAGCTTGTTTTTTATAAAGATGAAAATAGCGGGTTATATATGGCGGAAATAGGGAAGGAATCTGAACAAATAGTGGCCTCTATTGGTGAAAATGGAATATGGGAAAGTACTAGTGGCAAATACTTGGTATGTTCAACACATGATGATGAGGGTGTTATATCCTACATGATTATTGATAAAGATGAGAAGGTAGTACATCAAGTAAGGACAGGCTTTATCAGGGAAGAGTATAACGGGAAGTATAACAATCCCCTTTCGGTAATTACTTTTGATGAAACTAACCTAGCATTATATTATCAGGATAGGGAACGTCATATTTATTGTAGCACGGGTTATGAGCCACCTGAACTGATTAAGCAGGCAGTTAGTAATGTAAGAGAAGATAAAAGTGTTATTTTATATAAGGTAGAAGGAGAACAAGAGGAGGAGTACACCTTTTTAAATGGTACCATGAAGGGAGAAAAGCTGAGAGCGGTGTATATTTGGTCGTTTACCGTAGAGGAGATAGAGGACCAACCAGTTGTTTTCTTTAGCGCATCACGAATCAGTAACAATGGATTATATATGCAAAGAAAAGGAGAGGAAAGTATTTTATTAGCAATGGGGAATGTGAGAAGTTTTCATTATACGCCTCAAGAAAGTAAGCTTTATTATCTGGATGGGGAGAACAATCTAACGAGTCTTGATATAAGTACTGTAGAAAGTGTTGGAAGTGTTGGAATAGGGAAGAAGAAAAAGCTAGCTACTGGTATGAGCGACTTTAGTATAAGTCCAAATGGTAAGATGATAATAGGGAAAAGTAGATCTATATTCGGGGATGAAAAGATATATCTGACGACCGAAGAGGGGGCTGTTTTATTAGCCGATCATGTAGAGGAGAGTAAGGCGCTTGATACTTGTGTGAACTACTTTCAAAGGAAAGATGGACGAACTAGTCTTATGCGGTATACCACAGAGCAAGGCGTACAGATGCTTATAGCAAATGTAGATGACTATGGCATGATTATAATCAATAATCAGTTCTATAAAAGCTCATTAAAGTATGGTGGAGTGATAGGTTATTATGCCAATGAAGCATTTGATATACTTCTTGAGATGACTAAAAATCAAGAAATGGTTATTTATAGTGGTGGACAAGAAATAGGCAGAGTGGCATTTGAAGTAGGAAAATCCGATGAAAGAAAAGAAATAAAACTTTCTCCACTAAGTGGAAGAGATTTTACGGTAGATGTTTTTAAAGACACTTTTTGGAATGATGAAATCTTTTTATCCATGGATTCCATTTTTACAGAAGCTGGTTATGAGGAGAAAAATAAACTGATATTAGGTGACAAAACGCTTACCCTTAGTAAGCTAGATGAGGCTACATTTAGAAATCAGCTGAAAGGACAAGAGGGCACCGCCCAAGCAAGCAAAAAGTATTTTTTAACCCCGGATGAGGCAATTCTCTTTACTAAATGGTACATAGGGTATTGGGGGCAAGAGATGCCAGGGCATATAGAGGTAGACCATGAAGAAACTGATTATTATGTAGTGCGTACATATGATAGAGATGTCAATCAGGCAAAAGGGAAGGATATGGCTATACCACATCAATATCAGGTGGATAAACGAAGTGGGGAAATCATACCTTTAGATACAGAGGTCGTATTTAAAGAGGTAGTACATCAAGATAAGATGACTTATGCGGTGGAAAGTGATGTGCTATGGATGATTGATGAGCAAGGAAATAGAGGGCCACTAGTTAATTTGGATGCATTATACATTAAGGATTACGCAAGGAAGAAGGAGTCAGGAGAGTTTTTGTGGCAGTATGGCAATAACGTTTATTTTGTTATAAGAAAATATGATACCTTAGATGAATATAACGAAGATACTTTATGGCGCTATGACTTAGTTCAAAGAAAAGCTGTTCGGCTTACAGAGACAAGCAGTGCTTTTAACAGGGGAGTATCCTATACTTTAGAGGCAGAAAGAGGAACTATTAGAATAGAATATTGCCCTGGTAGGCGTGAGTTATCTCGTGAGCGTATAGACCCTATAACAGGGGGAAGGCAAGAGTGGATTGCACAGTATGCATACAATGGTAGAGAGTGTAGAATTGCTGAAGAAGGTGACCTAATCTATGAAGTTGTTCGCCCAGAAGGAGAACAGGCTTACTTTATTTGTGAGTACAATCAGACGACCAAGAAGCGCCGCCTACTTTGTGAGGTAGATACCACAGATTTTTATGCAAGACAGCTACCAGAACCAGCCATTAAAGTAGAGGATGACATTTATTTTATGGATTACACCCACTACTTAACGCCAGAAGAAGAAGTGGCAAAAGAGAATTGGGAATTTGAAGCAGCTTATTGCAAGGTGAATGTGAAAACAGCCCAGGTAAGTAGAGTAAGTAAAGAGGCTTATGAAGCACTACTAAATAATTAAATTCACTCTTGTATAAAAGATGAAAATCGTTGTTCTGCTACTAAATTTGAATAAGTCATCCATCTCATAAAGGTAGAGAATATGATAAGTATATACGCAAAAACTATAACTAAGTATAAAAGTACAATAAGCATAGAGCCCTCCTTTTTAATTGATATTCTTTATCGGGATTCAATGGACATATAGCCTTCATTATTTAAGGAACTATAGAATATAAGTACATCACCTGGTTTATACTTAAGGACTTTCTCACCTGTGTCAGTTGTGGTAAATAAAAAATCTGTAAGGTCGAAGAATACCTCCTCGCCATCTAATAGACCATCGTCATCGCAGTCGGGGTTATTCCAATCTACTTCAGTATGGACACCATCCGTATAAATGAGATATCGTTCCACAAAATCGGATAAGTAATCAGCATCAGTATCCGTTGTAAGCAGTACTAAGTCTTCTTTGGTAAGTACTTTTCTGAAACGCTCTACTTGCTTATTAGGGTCTACCTCCACATAATGATTGTCTACTAATACAATTTTGGTTTCGGGCGTAACAAGAGTATGAGAATCAAAGCGACCTTCGTATATATGGAGTATAATGGAGTCTTGATTATTTTCAGCGTACACCTGAAAGCCTAGTTTCTCTAGTTCCCTAAGCTTGATATAATACCCTTCTTTCATGGTAGAGCTGCCTTTGACTAGGCGGCCTTGAAGAGAGATTTTCGTGTTGTCTACAAGTACATAAGCAGATTTCGACTTGGCATCCCAAAGTATTTGGGCCCCTAACCTTTTTCCCACAGCTTGAGCAGGGGCATAGTAGGTATTTTCTAAATTAAATAAATCAATGACCTCATAGCGACTAGCGTCTAGCAAATAACCTTTGGTAGCACCGGGTGTTAAGGAGATGGCAGCATACTTCAGGGGAATTTTACTAGGGTCTATAGAAGAATGTTTCAGTAAATCAATGGTTCCTTTGTCTATAGGTGTATAAGAAAATACTGTTTTAATAGGTGTACTGGAGAGTGTTATAAGGGGTCTACCTTGCAATAATAAGGAGAGCTTGGACTTCATATTTTCCTTGCTCACAGTAGAGGTTAGGTCAAACTCTAGCAAGTGGTCATAAGTATAGATGGTGTAGAATTCATCTAATGTTTTATCATCCAAATGAGATAGTGTTTTCTTAAAAGCTATAATATCTGCTAGTTCAATAGGTTTATCAAGTAACTTGTATTTCAATAAAAAGGTATTAAAGCGGGTAAGTTTATCTAAAAGCTCATTATCACTAAACTTAAGAAGTTGATTTCTATAGTTTTTAAATTCATTTAGAAGTGTTTTGAAATTTAGCTTAAACGTATAGGAATCTCCTTCTTGGGTGACCAGGGAGGAGGCATTTTGAGGTAGGGTTGGTAGAGTAGTTAATAAGTCCTTAATAAAAGATGTAGCTTGGGTTAGCTCAGTGCAAGAGGTTAAAAATACACTCTCATTTAAATCAAAAACTAAGTATTCTATGCCGTTTAGTTTTTTGAGTAAGGTAGAAACATAGTAATGCTCATCTTCTCCAAAAGAAAATAGAGATAGAAGCTTAGGATATCTAGTAGCTAATTGATTAAGATAAGCTAGGCTGTCTTTATGAATATAAAGCATACCGTCCTCTAGTAAATAAGCTTTTAAAGCAAGCTCTGTAGCGGGGGCATTAAAACCAAGGTAAATTTCTAGATTGCCAGTGGCTTTGGCAGGATTTAGGGAACCCTTTAATTTGATATGAATTTGGTGCACTTGCTCCAGGGCTAGGGTATAACCAAATTCTGCAGGTGGGCAATAAAGTTGTGGGCGATAGAGGTCATAAGCTAAACTAGTTTTAGGATCTGCAGTCAGTGTATAGTCTCGTTCAAAAGAAATACCAGATATAGCTTTCTCACAAATCTGAGAGAGAGAGTCAATGTAGCCAATAGACTCACCAGAAGAGCCTACTAGTGCAAAAGATAAGATAAGCACATAGATGAAAGAAAAATTAACCATATAAAACCTCCGAATATATAATGATTAAAATATATAGAATATTATAACATATTAAAATGATAGTAAAAGCTAAATGTTAGATAGGAGATTTACAAAGTGATAATCTTTAGAGATGATAGAAGAAGTAGCAAGTACCATGGAAGTCATAACAGGCATTGCTAACAAACTAACTTAGTTGCACTAAATGCCGCTATTGAAGCAGCTAGAGCAGGAGAAGCAGGAAAGGGGTTTGCAGTAGTAGCTACAGAGATTAGAGGTCTAGCAGAAACGTCAGAAAAGGCTTCAAAAATAGTGCTTTAGCCTTTTATATTAAATAAGTCATTCAGACAGATAAATGTATATTTGGTACATAAAATTTAGAAAATATAGAATTTATTATATAATAAATACAACTATTTATTTAATCATAATGATATACAAAGTATAGTGTTTACTGGTTATGTGGATGAAGAAGAAAATAAATTCCTAGAGGTGATAAGTAGTGAATCAGAACACACAGTCTAAAAAGAGTATGATTATTTTTCTTTGGCTTTTCAATTTAGGATATAGTTTAGGATTAGGGCAAGCACTTTGTAATTATTTTGAGTGGCAACCAATCATGCGTCTTTTGCCTCTTAGTATAGGGATTTTCCTAGGTGTATGTATCACAGCTATTATACTTAAAAGTTCACAGATTCAAAGATTTTTGCCTCTTTTAAGCTTAGAGTTTATTTATTTAGGAATATCAGCTTATAGTATAGCTTATAACGAAATTTTCGAGGCTTCCTCGTCTATATTAATTCATAAAAGATAAATAATGTTGATGTTTGTTATAAGTGGTGTTGTTTTGGGGTGCATTATTCTTATGAGAAGATAATAAAATATAGAATAATAGAGATTGAAAGAAGAAAAATAAGCAAGTTTGATAATGGATATATTAAGAGGATGGGGGAAGTAACTTGATTGCTGAAGTATATGGTAAGATAAGTCATTCAGGAAGCAATTTAAGTGAGCGGCTAGAGGATCAACTGACAGGAGACTTTTTGGGGAATTTAAGGTACATTCCTTTTGAAAAGGGAATGAAAATTATCTTAGAAAAAGCAAAACATATATATGGGACTACACTTTTATCAGATGAAATGAAAAGGATTGTGATCCAAGATATTTGGAATGATAAAATATCATTTTGGCCATATGATCAGCAAGGGGAGTTAGATGCAGTATTAGAAGTGGGGAATTTAGTAATTGGCATAGAAGTTAAATATGAGAGTGGCCTATCTTCTCAGGATAATGTGCAAGATATTGAGAAGACTAATAACCAACTTGTTCGTGAGATGCGCATAATAAGGAATAAGGCTTTAATAGATGGCAAGCAAGCGCTCCTTTTATTCATAGCTAGGCAAGAAGGTGCAGAGTCTATATGTCAACAAGTATATGATATGTACTTTAGATCAGGACAGAATATGGAAGCAAGCTTATATTGCATATCATGGGAACAAATATTACAAGAACTTAAAAGTATAGTAAGTAGCCACGAATTAAATGCATTTGAGAAGCTCATACTTCAAGATTTGATTGATTTAATGACAAGAAAGGGCTTTGATCGATTCAAAGGATTTGAGGTAGAGACCATATGCGAGTCAAAAGATGTATTTTTTGATTTCAAGAAAGAAGCAATCCCAAGTATCAACTTTAATATTAATAAACAAATAGAGGGGACGGTATATTATGGATTTGAAAACTAATTTAGCTAATGCTATAAAGGTACTTACAAAGACTTATGAGAGTGTTGATAAGCTTATGAAATTTTGCGATGTAAAAGCAGAGGAGCATGGATATGAAGTAACAACAGAACGTTTCTTACGTTATAAGTCGGATGTAAATTATAGCGGATGGTTAGTAGATACATTTATTAAATGTTATCAGGATCGTAATGATGAAAGTTTAGACAATGATTTTAGAAATGGTCCATTATATAGTATTAACATTGGTTTACGAGATGGAGAGATATACATAGGGAAATACGTATATGATGGTATGCCTAATTGGAGCAAAGGAATATCACCAGCTAGTTACTGGGTACTAGACAACCCTTTATGTGACGATGTGAAAGAGTTTGAGATTAAAGAGTTTAATGAGGAATATATGCTTTCGATACCTGTTAATGAAGAAGTGGCTAATAAAAACTATTGGGGATTGAAGTATGTTATTTATAGGATGGTAAACCTTGAAGAAGTTACAGGAGAAAATGCAGAGCAAATTGTATTTGCTACATTTCAAGAACTTAAGAAAATGAGTGTTTAGTTTATCCATTTCTTAGCATATACATGTTCACTTATTGAGTATATTGGAAGAAGAGCTAAGTTATGAAGAGGGAAAACTATTAGATTAATATAAGTTGAAAGGCGAGCACCAGGCATATGCAAGGTGTTCGCCTTTTTCTCTTGATCTGTTAGCTAGTGGTACAAGTTTTTATTGGTCTAAAATGGTTATAGATTATCTCATACCATAAAAAAGAATTACGGAGCTGGTCGTATAAAATAAAGAAAATAATTGTAAAAATAATTAAGAAAATATAGTAAAATAGAGCAAAGGTGAATAGGTGAGTAAAATGTGGATATTTTTAGCGAATAACCTTTGAATTGGGGATAGATAAGCATCAATATACAATGGAGTGAGGGGTTAAGTTATGGGAAGAGAAGGTTTGGGGAGAAGATTAGGAATACTTATTGCAGTAAGCATTTTAGTATTTGGTGTTATGTGTGGGGTAATCATTAAGCTAAATATAAGGCAAGGGGACAATGAAGCAAAAGAGAGTCCGTTAGTAGGTTTCTTGGCATTTGAATATGATGAAGTGGGCCTTTATGGGAGCCTTTATTATCAGACGTTTATAGGAGAGAAAACGCACATCGCAGACCACGTATTAGGAAAAGATAGTAATTATTTTATTTTAGATGAAAGAAGAAGACTTGTTTTCTATAAAGATGAAAATAGTGCATTATACATGGCTGAAATAGGTAAGGAGCCAAAGCAAATAGTAGCATCTATTGATGAAACAGGTATAGAGGAAAGCAAGAGTGGTAGATATTTATTTTGTTTGACTTATGATGAGGATGGTTTTATCTCCTACGTTATTATTGATAAGGAAGAGAGAGTGACACATGAAGTGGGGACAGGTCTTAGTACCGAGCAATTAAATCCTAACTTTTCGACAATTACTTTTGATGAAGAAGCTCTGATGTTTTGCTATGTAGACAAAGAAAATAACCTTTATTGTAGCACAGCATATGAAGCCCCCCAATTGATAGCTGAGAAAGTTAGTGATTATGTGAGTCAAGCTAAGGGAATAATTTTATATGCGGCATCAAATCAAGAGGAGGGGAGTTATACTTTTTTAAATGGACCAATGAAGGGAGAACAGCTTAAGGCAGAGTACATATCTGAATTTCTAGTAGAAAATATAGAAGGGGAAGCTGTTGCTTTTTTTAGAGGGAGACAAGAAGATGGCGCGGGACTATATATGCAAAGAAAAGGAGAGAAAAGTATTGTATTAGCAGTGGGGGACGTGAGAAACTTTGAACATATTTCTAAGACAAATAGGCTCTATTATCTTATGAGTGAAGGGGGCCTGATGTGCGTAGATATTAGCACTGTAGAAGATGATGCAGAAGGAAAGGGAAAAGAGTTAGCTACGGAAATGGATAGTTTTAGTATAAGTCCTAATGGTAATCTAGTGATAAGTAGAAGGCGTCCTATATATGGAGATAATAAGCTATACTTGATTACCGAAGAGGGAGCTTTTTTATTAGCCACTAATACAGAATATAGTAAAGTATTTGATACTTATGTGATTTATGAAGGGGAAGATAATCAGGGTTATGTGAAGTCTATTGTAAATAATGAGGTAGTAGAAGAAACGGTATTTCAATACTTGGACAGCGACAGCTACTGGTCTCAGGATTATAGAGTGACGCCACAAGGAACCTATGTGACATACTTTGAAAGCAAAGAGGGACGAACTCGCCTTATGCTCTATACCAAAGAGCAAGGCATACAAACGCTTATAGAAAATGTAGACGACTACAGTATGATTAAAATTAATAATCAGTTATATGAAAGTGCATTAAAGTATGGTCAAGTGGTAGGTTATTATGCCAATGAAGATTTTGACATACTCATTGAGATGGCTAAAGGTCAAGAGATGATTATTTATAATGAGGGACAAGAAAAGGGGAGAGCGGCATTTGAAGTATCAAAAGCAGGCCTAGGTGAAAAGGATCAAATAAAGCTTTCGCCACTAAGAGGGATAGATTTTACTATGGATATTTTTAAAAATAGATTTTGGAATGATGAGGTCTTTTTATCACCTAACACCATTTTTAAAAAACACTATTATTGGGATGAAAGTGAGCTTATCCTAGCTGACAAAAAACTCACGCTCACAAATCTTGATGAAGTGGAGTTTAGAAATCAGCTAGCAGGGCAGACGGACACAACCCAAGAAAGTGAAGAGGAACTTTTAACGCCAAGCGAGGCTGTTTTATTTACTAAATGGTACATCAATTATCGAGGGGAAGAAATACCAGCTTATATAGAGGTGGACCATGAAGAAAGTAAGTATTATGTGGTACATGCTTATGACAAAACAGCCACTTTAAATTGGTATCAGGTAGATAAACAAAGTGGAGAAATCATACCATTAGAAGCAGAGAAGACCTTCACCAAAAGAGAACATAAGGATATCATGACTTATAAAGTAGAAAATGATGTGTTATGGATGATTGATGAGCAAGATAATAAGGGACGTCTAGTTAACTTAGATGCATTTTATAGGAAGGCTTATAAAAGACAAAAGGAAACAGGGGAGTTTTTATGGCAGTATGGGAGTAGTGTTTATTTTGCCATAAGGAGACATGATACTATAGATGACTATAACGAAGATACCTTATGGCGCTATGATTTGGTTCAAAGAAAAGCCATGAAGTTGATAGAAAGAGAGAGCGTTTTTGGCATGGGAGTATCCTATATTTTAGAGGCGGAAAGAGGAACCATTAGAGTAGAATATTGCTCCTTTAGACATAACCTATCTCGTGTGCGTATAGATCCTATAACAGGAGAATATCAAGAGTGGATTGCGCAGTATTACTATGATGATAGTGAGTGTAGTATTGCCAAAGAAGGGGCATTAGTCTATGAAGTTGTTTGCCATAAAGGAGAAAGTGACTACTTTATTTGTGAATACAATAAGGAGACCAAGCAGCATCGACTACTTTGCAAGGTGGATGACACAGATTACTATGGGGGAAAATTCCCAGAAGCGGCCATTAAAGTAGACGATGACATTTACTTTATGGATTATACCTATTACTTAACACCAGAAGAAGTAGCGCAGCAAGAGGAAGGAACATTTGAAGCTGCTTATTGTAAAGTGAATGTGAAAACAGCCCAGGTAAGTAGAGTAAGTAAAGAGACTTATGAATCACTATTGAATAATTAGCTTTATCATGTAGTAAAAGAGCTGTAAAACTAGTATGAAATCTCCTAGTTTTACAGCTCTTTATTTATTAAAGTTTATAAATATTAATGACCAGGCAGCACCTTTTATTTTTGTAAGACATGTGAGAGAAATTTATAAAACCTAAACTAATGCTAGGGAATAGTCTTTATGAGCTATATAGCAGGTTAGAACATTATGAAATAGCCACATCACATTTAATAAAGATATTATCATTATTTGTAATAATTTCAGATAAATTAGATAATAAATATAGTTGGAATTGAAAATAAATAATATATAATGTAAAATAATGTAGAATAAAAAATCTTATGCAATAATAATGTCAGTTAAACAACAGAAAAGAAGGGGAGCTATTGATATGAATGAGGAAAATAATGAATTAATGCCGAAGTTTGATCCTAAAACAGGTGAGAGACTGGTGAAAGAAAGTGATAATATGTCACCGAAGTTTGATCCTAAAACAGGTGAAAGACTTGTAAAAGAAAGTGAGGATATGTCACCGAAGTTTGATCCTAAAACTGGTGAAAGACTTGTAAAAGAAAATGACAATATGCCATTAAAGTTTGATCCAAAGACAGGTGAGCCAATTTCAAATAAAGAGGTTGCAGGAAAGAGATTAATTGACTTTACAAAATGGGGAGACAGAATAAAAAGACATAAAATTATTACAGGAGTAGTAGTCATAGTTGGCATAGGAGCAATAAGCGTAGGTGCGATTTTAAATACACCTAAAGTAAAGGTTACAAGGGCAGTTCTAAAAACCTTTAAATCTATTTCTAGTTATGAGACTGCTCTTGATGCAAAACTAGGAAAACAGGAGCTTTTAAATACAATATTCACAGGAAAATCACAACAAGAATTAAAGCTTAATATGAATAGAGCTGAAGTAGGAGGATATTCTAATTCTTTTGCTAAAAATATGGGGATTAACATTAAGTTTGCTAGCGATATAAAAGCTAATAAATTAATGGCCAATATTGCAGCACTTTACAAAGATGATATTTTATTTAATACATCTATTTATAATGATAAAGAACAAGTAATGTTTTACATACCAGAGCTTTATGATGAGTATTTTTACCTGAATAAAAATAATTTATCAAGTAAATTTAAGGAATCTGAATTAAATGAGTACTTGCTACACTATATGGGCTATGATACGGAAACTAACTTAGAAGATTTGGATCCTAATGTGCTGACAGAATTTTTTGGAGAGTATATTAATGATAATAAGTCACTGTTAAAAGATACTTATAGTCAAATGATTGTAGAAAAAGCAAGTGAACGTAACTTTGAAATGAATGGTAAAAGCAAAACATATAAAGGATACACAATAACTATTTCAGAAAAAATCATTAAAAAATTACTTAGTAGTTTGAATAAGTCTATACAAAATGATAATCAACTTGAAAATATATTTTTATCCATGGGAATGAGTGAATGGGAGTATGAAAATGCTTTAGAAAATATAGACGAGCTAGTAGAAGCCATTAAAGATGGGATACAAAACGAGGTTGTTTATGAAATTTATATGAACCATAAAGGGGAAATTATTTATTTCGAGTCAGAAAGTGAATTAGATATAGAGGATGATAGCATAACAGCCAGCGTAGAAGTAGACTTTAGTGGAGGAAAAAATATTTATGATAATATAATGCTTGAATGTGCATTAGAACAAGATAGAGAACGCATAGGTTTTTCCTTCGAACGTGAATCAGGTCTAAGTAATAATCAATATGAGGCTTCTAATGAATTAAAAATTACGGATGGATATGATGAAATTACTTTAAATTCCGAAGCAAGTTTTAATCAAAAAACAGGTGATTTTGATGTGGTATGGAAATTTAAGGATGACTACGATGATGTTACAAGTCTAGAAGTAGAAGGGAAGTTAGAAAATATTAAGAAAGCTAAAGGCTTTGATGCAACCTTTGATACAATTAAACTGACCAACCAATGGGATGAACAGATTGTATTAGAAGGGGCCTACTCAGTAGGGGAACTTAAAGAGCCAATTGCAAAACTATCTAATAAAGGGGAAGATTTATTAGATAGCTCATATGAAGATGTAAGAGAAGTATTTGAGAAAATGGGAGAGAGATTAGAAAGTATAGGAGAAGAAATATACTATAATTAATGTTCTAAAGGGGAAGAGATAGAATGAACAACATGATAAAATGTAAAGCTTGTGATGCTGACAATGATCAAGAATCCACTTTTTGTGCCTATTGTGGAGAATCTTTAGTAGAAGAAGTACCAAAAACAAAGAAAAAGAAGACTGGTAAAGTTGTTATAGTAGGCTTAATGGTTATTTTATTAAGTATAGGGACAGGCTTTACAGCGTATAAGGTGCTTAATCCAGAAAATAAATTAACTAGAACTTATATAGATAACTATGAGCTTAATAGCCTTTTGATAATGGAATATGGAGAGGGCAAAGAAAGTAACAGTGCTAATTTGTATTTCCAAAATGAAGGAAAGGAAAAGCAGCTTATTGCAAAAGAAGTAGACTTTGATAGATATATCTTTGCACCAAAAACCAATCAGGTTGCTTATGTTGACAAATCATCCAATTTATTTGTAACAAAGTTAGGTGAAGAGCCTATAGAGGTAGCAAAACAGGTAAATACTAACTATATACGTTTCACCCTAGATGAAAAAAATATCATTTTCTGTGCGTACAAAGATAATAGTATTGGCACTTATATTTATAATATAGAAGATGATAGTAAAGAAAAATTAAGTGACCTTGAATATGCTTATGTATCAAATGAGTACGATGAAGTAAGTAAAACACTTTATTTTACAGAAGAAAATGGAGCACTTTATAAATATAATAAAGAAATTGGTAAAGAAAAGATTAAAAAAGATGTATACGACTTTAAAGTGCTAAGTGACTCATTAGTTGCCTATCAAAATATTAAGAATGACAAAAGAGAATACTGTGTTTATTACGGGCAAAGTGATGAGGAAGAAGAAATTGACTTAAGTTATATAGAAATGGATACCCTATCTGTATCAAATAATCAGAATGTCATTTTTTTCTTAGGAAGCCAAAAGGGTAATGAATGGGGTAATGAATGGGGTAAAAAGGATTTATATGTAAAAATTAAAGGACAAGAACCTATAAAATTCCAAAAAGAAGTTTTAGCATATGAATATGCAGCAGATATAGATACCCTTTACTATATTAATGGAGATAATATGCTGTACGCTATAAGTATGCCAGCATTAAATAAGAAAGCATTAGAAGATAGTGAACTTGCCAAGCAGGCACTTAATGAAGTTGAAAAAAATAAACTTTTATCCGATGTTATGGCTATTAGTGTAAGTGCGGATGGTAAAAAGGTAGTTGCTAAAAGTGAAGATAGTGAATTAACTTTGTTAATTAACGGAGAAAAGTTAAAAATCGCTAATGATGTAAAAGCATATGATGTATTTAATAATTATATTGTGTACTTGAATGTTGACAATGAGCTTTATGTGCAAAAGGATATTGGAGTGAATGATATTTCTAAGATTGTGAGCAAGCCTGAGCAAATAGCACAAAAAGTAAAAGATTATTACAAAGCGACAGAATATGGTAAATATGTAATCTACATAGAAGAAAATGGTAAAGAACCTATTTATAAATTTATGCGTTATAGCGAAGATGGTAACATTAAAGTAATGCTTGATAATCTGGATGAATATGATGCTGTAGCGTTCAATAATATGGAACATATTAGAAAGCTTAAGTATCAAGACATTGTTGGGAAGTATAGTAGTGAGGAATATGGATTTGTTATGGAATTAGACAAAGACAGTAATCTTAGTATTTATAACACTGGGGTTAAAAAGGGAGATTCAAAAGTAAGTCCACTTCCATTAACAAAAGATGAGATAGAAATTACGGCAGAGCAAGAACAAACTATTACAATAAATAATTACTCAGAATATGAAGAGAGCTGGGAGATAACGCTAGATGATAATTTAGTTTTCACCAAAGGCTTAGAAGGAACTTATACTTTAAGAAGTAGTGAGGGAGAGTATGAGCTGCAGTTAATGACAGATGAAGAATTTAAGCAAGAAATAGAGCGCCAAAAAGAAGCAGAAGAAGAACGTTTAAGAATTGAAGAAGAACGAAGAAGAGCAGAAGAGGAAGAAATACAAAAAAGAAGTCAGTTAGAAAACTTAGCGAGTCAATATTATTATCAAGGTGTATATTTACCTTCAGGAACCTATATTTATGATGCACCTGAGTATAGTTCAATAACTACTTATTATACAAGTCAAAGTCGAAACTGGAGTGTAAGCGATTACTATATTGATTATGAGGCATCAGTCATTTGGGTAGAAATTATGCATGAATCTCTATCTGGCTACAGCTATGGCTATGAGTATAGCTGGGTACCTATGCACTAAACATGCTAAAAAGGCGATTGTAAAAGCGAAAAATAAGTAGCTTCTGCAATCGCCTTTCTCATAGCAGTTTTTAGTTGCTTATTATAATTTATATAAAAAATGATAAAAAATAATTGACAATAATAAAAAGTTAAATTATACTCAGTTACAATCATATATATATGTAGAGGGAGTAACTGCTAGTATATCTAGATTCATTGTCGTCAATTCGGAGACTTTCCCGGCAATGATAACTTAATTTGTTGTGTGAGACTCTATAGCTGGGATTATTTATTCAGCTATAGAGTCTTTTTTGGTATAAGCAGTTAGTTACAAGCTCCACTAAGACAATATACAAGGGGGTTCAATCAAATGGATAGGTATTACAACAAATCATCAGAAGAAGTCATCTCTTTATTACAAACATCACGGGAAGGACTAAAATCTAAGGACTTAGGAGCATTAAAGGAGAAGTATGGACATAATGAATTAGTAGAAGGAGCTAGAAAAAGTACGTTTCGTGTTTTCATGGAGCAGTTCAAGGACTTTTTAGTAATGATTTTAATAGTGGCAGCCATAGTGTCTGGGGTTCTAGGTAAGTTAGAAAGTGCCATTGTTATTATCGTTGTTATTATGCTCAATGCCATACTAGGTACAGTGCAGCATGTCAAGGCGCAAAAATCCCTAGATGCCCTCAAAGCATTAGCCTCTCCTATGGCAAAAGTAAAGCGAGATGGGAATGCGATTCAGATTCCTTCTAAAGATTTAATGGCAGGAGATTTGATGCTCCTAGATGCAGGGGACTTTATAAGTGCAGATGGCAGGATTATAGAAAACTATAATCTGCAGGTCAATGAAAGCTCTCTTACAGGTGAGGCAGAAAGTGTCCTCAAAAGTGCTGAGACTATTTCGGCAGCTGATATAAGTCTAGGTGACCGAAAAAATATGGTGTTCTCTGGAAGCTTTGTCACCTATGGAAGAGCAGAGGTTATTGTCACTAATATTGGGATGTCTACAGAGATTGGTAAGATTGCCAACTTATTAGAAAATGCCCAAGAAAAGAAAACACCGCTTCAAGTGAGTCTAGATCAATTTGGGAAGAAATTAGCGGTTATTATACTCATTATTTGTGGGATTATTTTAACCCTCAATATAGCAAAAGGAGCTAGCCCAGCAGATGCCTTTATGTTTGCTATTTCTCTTGCAGTAGCAGCTATTCCAGAAGCTTTAAGCTCTATTGTTACGATTGTACTTGCACTTGGCACACAAAAGATGGCAAAAGAAAATGCTATTGTGCGTAAATTACACGCAGTGGAGAGCTTAGGTGGCATCTCTGTCATCTGTTCAGATAAAACAGGGACACTGACTCAAAATAAAATGACGGTACAAAAGCTTTTTGTAGATGGAGAGGTCATAGAAACGAGTGCTGTGAATAAAGAGAATGAAATAGAACATACCTTAACTTTAATGAGCTTACTATGTAATGATGCTATTACGAGGGAAGCTAAAGAAATAGGAGATCCTACAGAAGTGGCTTTAGTTGATTTAGGGGAGCTTTATGGCTTAGATGAATTGGTAGTAAGAGAAACATACCCTAGATTAGCAGAGCTAGCTTTTGACTCAGATAGAAAACTAATGACGACAGCTCATGAACTTAAAGGGGAGCCGGTAGCCATTACAAAAGGTGCTTTTGATGTCATACTAAATAGATGTGACCATATTCAAACAGCAGCAGGTATTAGGCCTATTACAGAAGAAGATAAAGTGCAGATTAAGCAAACGAATAGAAGCTTTTCCGAGCAATCTTTAAGGGTATTGGCATTTGCCTACAAAGCCTATGACAGTACTAAGGGATTAACTCTTGAAGACGAGAATCACCTGACTTTCTTAGGCTTAATCGCTATGATGGACCCTCCTAGAGTAGAAAGTGCACAGGCGGTAGCAGATTGTATAAAAGCAGGCATTAAACCGGTTATGATTACAGGAGACCATAAGATCACAGCTTCAGCTATTGCAAAGCAAATTGGTATCCTTAACAATATGGATGAAGCCATTGAAGGCAAAGAATTAGACGCCTTATCAGATGAAGAGCTTAGAAATAAGGTAGATCAAATTAGCGTATACGCTCGTGTATCCCCTGAACATAAAATCCGTATTGTCAAAGCATGGCAAGATAATGGTAATGTAGTAGCTATGACAGGAGATGGTGTTAACGATGCCCCAGCTCTTAAACAAGCAGATATAGGAGTAGCTATGGGAATTACGGGAACAGAAGTAGCCAAAGATGCAGCCTCTATGATTTTAACAGATGATAACTTCTCAACTATTGTAAAGGCAATTTCAAATGGTAGAAATATCTATGAAAATATTAAGAACGCCATTAAGTTTTTACTCTCTGGCAATACAGCAGGTATTTTAACCGTTTTATACTGCTCACTACTGGCACTTCCAAATCCTTTTGTACCACTTCACTTATTATTTATTAACTTAGTAACAGATAGCCTGCCAGCTATTGCAATTGGAGTAGAGCCTTATAGAAAAGACATAATGAAGGAAAAGCCAAGGAAAATGAATGAGCCCCTTTTATCAAGAAGCTTTGCTTTGGAGGTATTATTTGAGGGAATATTAATTAGCTGTGTGACCTTAGTGGCATTTTATATGGGAAAACAGGTAAATCACCTGACTGCAAGCACTATGGCATTTTCAACCCTATGTTTAGCAAGACTTTTCCATGGATTAAATTGTAGAGGTAAGGCATCTCTCTTCCACTTAGGGGTGTTTAGTAATAAAGCAAGTTGGATTGCGACTTTGTTAGGCGTAGCATTATGGGCAATGATTATGACCATTAAGCCACTCATGAGCATATTCGAAATTGCAACCTTGAGTAAAGAACAGTTTATCAATATTGGCGTATTGTCACTTGTACCTTTAGTGGTTATTCAAGTCATCAAACTAATTTTAGGCGCTAAAAAAGTAAGTCGTACGAGTAAAATTTAATGTATAGTCAAAGAGCTGTAAAACGCATATGAAATCTAGCGTTTTACAGCTCTTTATTCATTATAGATGATAAGTATGAATGATAGGGAGTCGCCGGGCCTTTTACTTAGTAAAGGTGAAATGCACCAATTCAAATAAATGCCTTCCCTTAAACATATCTACAAACCATCCACCTACATCTTGTTCCACTTTAAAATAAATTGCATGCCTACCTGTTACGTTAGTAATTCTGGCATGATAAATACCATCATCACTTCCTATATGACAAACACCTATTTCTACTCCATTTTCATAGTCATCTAGCAAGATTTTAATCTTCGATTTGCAGCCAGTTCCTTTCACCTGAATGGCGAATTCCATAGTCTTACTTGAGAAATCCTCTCCGAAATCAAAATACTTATAACCTATAATCGCCCCATGTATAATCCCTGTGATATACCTTGTCATAATGTTTTTTTCCGTAATCAAGCAGCCTCCTTTTAGCACACAGGCAAGCTCGGCAGGTGTAATATGATAAGGGGATAGACTATCTTCAAAGCCTAGGGAGGTCATCTCCACTGGTGGAATCGTTCCATTTGATAGTAACTCAATCTTTTCTACGCATGCACGTCTAGACATAATGGTACCATTAGTCATGCGATGGTAGAAAATATACCATTGTCCATTGATACAGCAAATAGAGCCGTGATTATTACCCGCTGGATAATCGATGCCGTTATCAATAATAGTACCCCTATACTCAAAGGG
>JAEWMQ010000091.1 GCA_023393125.1 Bacillota bacterium | reverse complement strand
CAAAGAATGTTTTAAGTCATTTCTGACTATATCGGTTAAATTGTAGATTTTACACCCTGACAAACATTTTTGCATTATACAATGCGTGTACATTTATCGTTAGGCGCAAGTTATATCACTATAACTTGCAAATCTATAATTGATTGTATTTAGTTTTCAAAGTACAAACGCCTATTTAATATATCATTTCTCTTGTTATATGTCAAGGCTTTATTTTTTCTTAGCCAACCCATTCTGTGCTGACTTCATGAATTATACTAGATACACTCATTACTTGTCAACACATTTTATAGAGTTAACTTATTCTTATTTTCTTCTAACCATTCTTTACTTTTTTCAAAGCTTGGAATGAGCTGTTCCATCTTTTCTACTTCTTTTGTATCCATTAAATTATTTATACGGCACAAACTACTTATTAAAATATAATCTATAACATCTACAGGTAATATCCCTACTCTTACATTAGCAGTTATACCTGTTTCATTACCACGGAATAAAATTGTATCATTGTCTACTACTTCTATATTTTCTGGTATAATCTCGAACATTTCTTTATATGCTTTTAAACGTTCTTTAATTTTTGCATTTACCTTTTGCTGATACCAGCGAATAATAGCTTGTCTTATTTCCGAGTTTGACTCTGTACAAGTTTCAACCACAAGCTTTCCTCTTAACATCTTTACTTTAGTTTCATTTAGTTCAGGATTAGTTACTACTTCTAGTTTATAATTCTTTCCTAAATACGTATATTGTTCTAATAATTGTGGCTCTGATACTTGAGGTTTATTGCGATATAACTCACTGATAATCCATGGTGCATTTCCTTTTACTTTATCCATGACAGCATAAATAGAGGTACCTATTGGTGCAATAACGTTCACTTTGCCCTCTTCAGTAATTTTGATAGATATCGCCTTTGTTTTCTTATACGTTAAGTCATAGGTTATCTTGGTGCCTTTGTAATCAAAGTTAAGTTTCATCTTAATACCCCTTTTTTAAGTTGCTAATAAAGCATGTATGTTTCTCAAAACAACATTTTAATTATATCAACTTTTGCTTTTTTTGTACATATCTAAGTTTACATATAGCCTACTTTATCTTATTTTTTTACAAAAAACAACCTTATCCTAGGTCATTATTGTGACTTCAGTTAAGCACTAATATTTCAAATATTTATTTTATTATTTATTATTCAGTTTTTATGTGCTATAATAAGGTATAATTTCCATAAAGAGGGAGAAAGCTATGTCCACCCAAATTGAAGAATTTCAAAATTTCATTGATACTATTTTAATAAGAAACAAAAGTATTTTAGATCAAACAACTAAATTACAAGATGCTTGTACGCACCTCTGCCGAACTATTTCCAAAGCTGCTACTACTTGCGGTTGTATTACAATAGAAGCTCATAAACAAACCTATACCTTTTCTGAAGATTCATCTATAGAAGAAATCAAAAAAATGATGAATACTCATGTTTCCGGAAAACTATGTCCTAGTTGTGAAGAGCTTTTTGAAAAAGAATTAGGACGTGTCTTATTTTATTTAGCCACTATAGCCAACACCTTTGGCCTCTCACTTGCAGATATATTAGAAAAAGAAAAATATCGTACTGAATTACTAGGCAAGTATTCCTTACGCTAACTACTCGACTAAATATTTAATAACTTTACACTTTTCTTGTTTATTATTCACAACTCATGCTATACTACTAGTAGATTAATGACACACGAGTCTGAGGAGGCTTTTATGAATCTACGACCAAGAGCTGCTGCTGTCATACTAAATGAACACAATGAACTACTTGTTCTTCGTCAAAAAGACCCCTGTACAGGCTTTGAATGGTGGACCCTACCAGGAGGTGGCATGGAACCTGAGGAAAGTGTTATTGATACCATTGTACGTGAAGTTGAAGAGGAATGTCATGTTCGTTGCCGTCCTATGCAGCTTATTTATATGAGTGAATATGTAGATTATAGTATTAATACACATCATCTTGGTATGTTTTTTTTAACCAGTGTAGATAATATTGAGGATTTAGAAGTTGGCACCGATCCTGAAATAGCAGAACAATATATTAAAGAATGTCGATTCATTTCAGAACAAGAATTAAAATCTTCTTGTATCCCTATATTTCCTCCTGTATTCAAGGATCAATTTTGGGAAGACTTAAAAATAGATTTTATTGGACATGAAATTTACCAACGCGGGCAAATTGAAACCCAATAAGTACTATTAATAATACTGTAATTTAAATGGTACTTTCCTTAAGTATATAGGAGACTTTTTTAATCCTATTAACCATAAAGGTTAGCTCCTTTTTTGCACAGTAAATGCTTACATGCAGAAAACCCTGGATAAACTAGAATGATATTTCTAGTTTATCCAGGGTTTCTTATATTTCAGGGAGCTCTATCTCCTATCATCCCTATGATTTACTTAAAATCCTAATGGAATACCTAATTTAAAGAATCCGATAAGAATTGTTGACCATATTACTAAGAAAGCCATAGAATATGGGAACATTAAACTAACTAAATCTCCTACTGAGTATTCAGGCTTATACTTTCTCATGAATACTAGAATTAAACCAGCATAAGACATCAGTGGCGTAATGATATTAGTTGACGAATCCGCTACACGATATGCTGCTGCGACTAAATCTGGTGTCATTGCATTATTTACATTATATAACATAGGAATAAAGATTGGTCCCAATAACATCCATTTTGATGTCATACCACCTACAAATAGATTAATGATTGCTGTAGTAAGAATAAATCCAATTAGTAGAAGTACTGGGTAATCAGCAAGTCCCATATTTTGAAGTGCTGTTGCTCCTAAATACGTTAAGTAAGTTCCAAGTTGTGACTCACTCAGTAATGCTAAGAAGTTATATGAGAAGAATGTCAGAACAATAATAGATCCCATTGAACTCATTGCTTTTGACATTGCTTTTACAACATCATCTGATTTATTGAACTTACCTACTTTATAACCGTAGAATATACCTGACACAAAGAAAACGAAAGTAATAATTAAAATAATGTTATCCATGAATGGTGTAACAGTTTTAGCTACTCCTGTTGCCTCATCTACTACCTCATAAGGCGCTAACGGTCCAAATGCAAGAAGTGCTACAATTGCTACAGCAATAAGAAGACCTAATCCAGCCCATTTAAGTGCCTTGTTTTCTTCTGGCTTAACAGTAAACTCATCTAAATTCATATCCGCTGGAATAACATAATCTTGTTTTTCTAATTTAGGCTTAATAAATTTAATAGTAATAAACCCACCAATAAGGGTTAATGCCACTGTTGACACAACAATAAAAATATAATGCATTGTTGCTGGTGTAATTGGTGCTCCTGCTGCTGTTACAAAAGGAATACCTTGAGCTTCTGCAAATGCCTGTGCGTTAGTTCCTAAAATAATATCGCTTGGTGTTGCTGGAATTAAGTTCGCACTAAACCCTGCAGATACCCCAGCAAAGGCTGCTGCCA
This sequence comes from Bacillota bacterium, assembly GCA_023393125.1. GTDB lineage: Bacteria > Bacillota > Clostridia > Lachnospirales > Cellulosilyticaceae > Cellulosilyticum. Next base: position 9,359 of record JAEWMQ010000091.1, on the reverse strand, counting down.
TACCAATAAGAGGATTTTTCTTAAGCCCTGCATAAAGTAAACCGGCAAGTGGTACAAGGATAACGTAGCCTGCATCTGTTGCCACACTACTCATAATTCCCAAAAACACAAGTACAAATGGTAAATATTTATCTGATACTTTAAGGCCTACTTTTTTAATAAGTGTTGATAACAACCCTGACTCTTCCGCTAAACCAACACCTAACATTACAATAAGGATTGTACCTAGTACACCACCCCCGTATGATAACCAATTCTTAAGTAGTGCATTATCAAAAATCCATCTCATATTTTCTGCTTCAAACATGTTTTTAATTTGATAAGTAATTGTACTACCATCTTGAGCTACGGTAGAGAACTCTTTTCCACCTAAGAAATAGGTTAATACCATGGTGATGGCAAATAATATCATAAATATAATAGTTGGATCTGGTATTTTTCTACCAATGGTCTCAATAAATGACTTTTTCTGTCTTTTCTTTTCCGTCTTCATTCTTTTTCCTCCTACTGGCATTAATTACATTTTATGTCAACTCTAAAATCTAATATTATTATAACAACAGGGTTTATAATTTGCAAGAGAATTACTTAGTTAATTTATGTAAACTATTCATCTAGCTTTCAAGTGTTAAAACTAAATCCATTGAGTATCAATTATTTTTAAGCAATTTAATCCACATTTATTAGGTTGCAAAAAAACTTTATAACAAGATATTCTGCAACCTAATAAACTTAAAATTTCATTTACACCTCTCTTAGATCTATTTAGGATTTTATTGAACCCTAAATATGTAATAACTACTATCATTAAATAGTGTTTCATGTTATAATAAGAAAGTAATCTACTATCTGTAGTAGAATAATATTTTTATAAAAGGAGTATTTAATATGAAAGCATTTGTTGATCATGATATATGTATCGGATGCGGTTTATGCGCATCTATGTGTGAACAAGTTTTTAGTATGAATGATGACGGTTTATCAGAACCTATTACTGATGCTATTCCAGAAGATTTATTAGACGCTGCACAAGACGCATGTGGTTCTTGCCCAGTTGATGCTATTACTATAGAGGAATAAACATAAATTAGCACTTAAACATAACATACTAAATAAAAAAATACTGCTTGATAAGGACATTACTTTGCCATTATCAAGCAGTATTTTTTTATTTCTATATCCTAGATTTAGTACTATTTAAAAAGGTAAATCCTTTCGTTCCTCAAACACACTCCAGATGACCTCACTTAATGTGTTTTTTTCAATCACATGTAAATTTTTAAATGCTAGTTCCCTTTGTAAACTCTTCCTTGCTACATAAGCTCTTTTATAACCCATACGATCTGCTTCTTTTAGTCTAGCTTCTAAAGTAGGAACTCTTTTTAATTCACCCGTTAACCCTATATCAGCTATAAAGATGGTATCACTTGGTATACCTTTTCCTTTTTCAGAGGAAACAACACTCATTAGTACAGCTAAATTAACTGCCTGCTCTTTAAGCTTGAGTCCCCCTGTTGTTTTTACAACTACATTTTTATCATATAACTGCACTTTACCTCTTTGCTCTAGAATAGAAATAAGGGTATTGAGTTGTTCTCTTTTCATATTCTCACTAATTCTAGCTGGATAAGGTGTAAAGGAAGTACTTACTAGACTTTCAACTTCTACAATAATAGGTCTTGTGCCCTCTCTAACTACTGTAAGTGCTGAGCCTGAAACTTGCTCGTTTTTCTCTCTTGTGGTCATAAAATACTCAGATGGATTTTCTATAGATTCCATCCCTCTTTCTGTCATAGCAAAGAAGGCTGCTTCTCCTGTAGAACCAAAACGATTCTTAGATGCTATAACGCCTCTGAGCTCTTCACCACTTTCTCCTTCGATAATAAGTACCGCATCTACTAAATGCTCTAAAGCTCTTACTCCAGCAATTTCATCATCTTTTGTCATCTGACCTACAATAATAACAGCTCTAGGTTTTGTTCCATTTTTAGCAACTTGTAATAGGGCATTGGCACATTCCATAGTTTGTACAGGACTACCTGGTCTTGAGTTATATTCTTCCATAATAAAGGTTTGAATACTATCTATAATAATAAGATCTGCCTCTACTTCCTCTATTAAATCTAATACATGATTCATACTCACATCTGAATGAATCCATATATTCGGATGAATATTATCTAAAATACGTTCTGCTCTATTTTTAATTTGACTCTCACTTTCTTCTCCGGAAGCATAAAGAACGTTCATTCCTTGGCTGGCTACATCTTGGGCTACTTGAAGTAACAAAGTAGATTTACCCGCTCCAGGTCTAGCTGTAATAATAGTCAGAGAGTCTTTAACAATACCTCCACCCATTACACGATTAAATTCACAAATTCCAGTAATAATACGGGCTGATGTACTACCCTCTACATCAACTAATCTTTTAGTAGTAATACTACCTTTACTTCTGCTACTTCCTGCTTTTCTTATAGGTTCTGGTTGCTGTTCTTCTATAGTATTCCATTCTTTACAGGCATCACATTTTCCTTGCCACTTTGAGTAAACTTGCCCACAGCTTGTACATACATAAATTTGCTTTGCTTTTGCCATAGTCATTCCTTTCTTATCTTATCTTATCTTATCCTTTATTCACTTATGATAATTCATAATTCACTACCAATACAACGGTTAGAAATGTATTATTACGCTCTACTCACTATCACAGATGACACTCACTAATTATAACTCATTACTATTATAATCCTTTTATTTGCTTGTAGAAACCATTTCTATTATCTGCTTATCATTTTGCTTTTACTATCAGAAAAGAGTCAAATCATTGTCTCTATCACCTTTTTTAGTATTCCCTTATTTATAAGTAACTTTCCTCTCATGTACCTAAAACTTCTACTAAAAAAATCACCCAAGGAGATTTTTACTCTTGGGCGATTTTATATGTTGCATTATTTTATTTTCTTAAGCACTACAGTTTGTGCTTCTTTTGCACAGTCTACAGAAAAGCTTAATTTCCCTGAAATCGTTGAACGAATGTTTCCTACTGTTACATCACTAATCATAAGTTTGTACTCTGTAGATGGTTCTAATTCTAAAGTGATTTGTGAATTACCATTTCCCTCTACTTCAAAGCTTACACTATTATCTGTAACCATAAATTGATGCACTGCTGTTCCTGGTAAAGACTCATATACTAAAGCGCCATCTCTTTTAAGTTTAGTTACTTCATAAAAAGTTTTTGCTTTATAAAGTCTACCTTCTACTTCGAAATCTAATACTTTTGTTTTCTCTTGAAGTTCGTAGTTACCAAAGCTAAGTGCCCCGTTTTCTTCAACACGTATAATTTCATTAACAACTGCCATTGCTAAATCCTCCAATGTTTTCTCTCTTTGTTTATCTCTATTTTTTGTCCTACTTGTACTTTTATTATACATGATGCCAAGTAAAAAGTATATGCATATTTATATTAGTTCCGCTTTAATGCTTCTACTTTAATCTATCTTAGTAAATACACATACCTCTCCATCTACTGTTACCGAAACAACATCGCCTTCTTTGAAGTTTCCTGATAAAATTTCATCTGAAAGCTTATCTTCTATATAAGTCTGAATGGTTCTTCTAAGAGGTCTTGCACCATAAGCTTGATTGTAACCCTTTTTACCTAAGAAATCTAAAGCTTCTTCAGTTAATCTAATTTCAATACCCACATTTTTGCTGATACGTTTAACAAGTCTATTAATCATGATATCTGCAATTTCTCTAATTTCTTTTGTGCTTAATGGATGGAACACAAGTGTTTCATCTATACGATTTAAGAACTCTGGCTTAAAAGTACGCTTAACTTCTTCCATTACATTTTTCTTCATATCTTCATAAGACTTCTCTGCATCTTCAGTTGATATGAAGCCTAGTTTTTTAGGTGCAATAATACTTCTTGCTCCAATGTTAGATGTCATAATAATAATAGTGTTTTTGAAATTAATACGTCTACCTCTAGAGTCTGTAATATGTCCATCATCTAAAATTTGAAGAAGGATGTTAAATACATCACCATGGGCTTTTTCAATTTCATCAAAGAGAACAACGCAGTAAGGTTTACGTCTCACCTTTTCTGTTAATTGCCCGCCTTCATCATACCCTACATAACCTGGAGGAGAACCAATCATTTTAGAGACAGTATGCTTTTCCATGTACTCGGACATATCTACACGTACCATAGCATTTTCATCTCCAAACATAGCTTCTGCTAATGCTTTGGTTAATTCTGTTTTACCTACCCCAGTAGGTCCTAAGAACATAAAGGAACCAATAGGTCTATTAGGGTCTTTTAACCCTACACGCCCTCTTCTAACTGCTTTTGAAACAGCTACAATAGCTTCTTCTTGACCTACTACACGTTCATGAAGAATTTTTTCCATTTGTTTTAGTCGTTCAGTTTCTTCTTCTGCTAAACGTCTGACAGGAATGTTCGTCCAACTACTTACAATGTCTGCTATTTCCTCTTCACCAACAATCTGGTCATTTTTCGTATGCTTAGCATCCCATTCTACTTTAGCATTGGCGATTTTCTCTTTTACTTCATTTTCTTTTCGTTTAATCTCACTGGCTTTTTCATATTCTTCATTAATAATAGCCGTTTCTTTTTGTTCACCTAAAGTCGTTAGTTGTTGTTCTAACTCTTTAATGTTAGTAGGTGAAGTGAAAGCACGTAGTCTCACTTTAGAAGCAGCTTCATCTAAAAGATCAATAGCTTTATCTGGTAGATAACGATCTGCAATATAGCGAGCAGATAACTTAACTGCTGCTTTAAGAGCCTCATCAGTAATCTGAACTTGATGATGCATTTCATATTTATCTTTAATTCCTCTTAATATTTCTAAAGTTTGTTCTTCGCTAGGTTCTTCTACTTGTACAGGTTGAAAACGTCTTTCAAGTGCTGCATCCTTTTCAATATGTTTACGGTATTCATCTAAAGTAGTAGCACCTACAAGCTGAACTTCTCCTCTTGCTAAAGAAGGCTTTAAAATATTAGAAGCATCCATAGCACCCTCAGCGGCACCTGCTCCAATAATAGTATGAAGCTCATCAATAAATAAGATGACGTCTCCTGCTAATCTTACTTCTTCTATGACTTTATTAATACGTTCTTCAAATTCTCCTCTATACTTAGTACCAGAGATCATAGAAGAAAGATCTAAAGAAACCACTCGTTTACCTTTTAATAAATCTGGAATTTCTTCTGATGCTATTTTTTGTGCTAACCCTTCTACTACGGCAGTCTTACCTACTCCTGGCTCACCTACTAAGCAAGGATTGTTTTTAGTTCTTCTAGAAAGAATTTGTATCACACGATCAATTTCTTTCTCACGTCCAACAATTGGGTCAAACTTACCTTCTCTAGCAAGTACTGTTAGGTCTCTACTATATTTATCTAAAGTAGGTGTTGTAGACTTAGTTGATGGTACACCCGTTTTAGTCATACTAAAGCTCGCTTCTGTCTTTTGAGAACTTCCTGTTAACATCTCCATTAAAACAGATAAAAGTTTGCTTACATTAATCCCTAATGTTTCTAACAATTTAACCGCTATACAATTCTTTTCCTTTAGAATTGAAATCAAAAGATACTCAGTTCCAATACTTTCACTTCCTAGCTGCTTTGCAAGCTGGGTACTCATTTCAAATATACGTTTAACGCGTGGAGTGAAGTCCCTAGCTACCACTAGTGGACTTCCTCCCATACCAATAATATCTTTAATTTTATCTAAAATATCTTCTTCTGTAATTCCACATGCCTCAAGAGCCTTTTGGGCAACAGAGTTTTTGGCATGAATAAGCCCCACAAGCAAATGTTCAGTTCCTAAATAACCGTGTCTAAAATCTGTCATAACTTGTTCAGCATATTCAATGGCCATTTGGGCCTGTGGTGTAAACTTAATTTCCATGTTGTTCATCTCCTTTGTCTCAGGTACTCATGTTGCATTTCATTTGCTTATTCAAATTTGTTACCACATTTAATACAATAAGCTGCATGTTCATGATTGCCTGTATTACACACTGGGCAAACCTTTAAAATTTCAATGCCATCTTCATCAAGATCTGCTTTCTTCTCTTTTGTTTCTGGTTCATTCCATGTTGATTTAACTTCTCTCTTATAAGAGTCAAGACTACTCTTTTGTGTTGTTACAATTTCACCTAAACGTTTTTCAACTTCTGTGATTTGTAATTTAAGTGCATCAATTTTAGCATAAAGCTCGTCTCTGTCTTCACTTTCAATTTGCTCTACATGGCATTTGTATTGCGCTTCACCTAGTAATGTAAATAATCTTTTTAATTCATTTCTCTTATTCAACAAATCAGTTCTACAAGCTACTTGATCTACTGATTTCTGTGTCTGTTCTGTCGCTACCTTGAGTGTTGATTTTAAGCTGTCCCCTAACTTACTAAATACATCTGACATTTTAAAGCCCTCCCATTTTTTCTATTTTTATTTTTCTTATTAACTAGATGCGTTCATTCTAGTATATGCATGTTTATCTCTTCATAATAGCTAAATAAAGTATATGAGTAGCGGTATCGAAATACAACTAAGTAAATTGGTAATTAATACACCTTGAGAAGCAAATTCTGCATCACTTTCATAGGTTTCTGCCATCATTGCTGCATTACTAGCTACAGGCATACCAGCTACTATAACAGGAATCATAATAAGCCATGAATCCTCTATCCTTAGTATATACTTTAATAATGTAAAAATAATGAATGGAAGTAAAAAAAGTCTTATAATTGCCAATATATATACCTTTTTCTCTCCAAACATCTTTTTTAATGATAAAAAGCTTAACATACTTCCTATAACAATCATAGAAAGTGGGGTACAAATCCCTCCTATAGCATCAATACTTCCGCTAATAAATGCTGGTAGCTGTATACCTGTCACAAATAACAAAAGACCAATTAAAGTCGCTATAATTCCAGGATTAATTAAAAGCTTATAATCAAAACTTTTGCTTTGATTGTTGCCTGATTCTAAGAGTTTAATACCTAAAGTATAAACTAAAATATTAAAGCAAATATTGTAAATAGCTACATAAAAAATAGCTTCTTGTCCAAGTAAGGCTCCTAATACTGGATAACCCATAAAAGCACAGTTTGAAAACATAAGCATAAAGCTTAAAACACCCTTTTGCTTTTCATCTTTAGAAAACCATTTCGAAGCAAACCAAGCGATTACAAAAGTGACCGTATATACAATAAGGGATAATCCAAAAATACTAAGCGCCCTATTCATATTCTCTTTTGTAAGTGGCATATTCATACTAGAAATAATAACTGCCGGTAATGCCACATTAACAATAAACTTTGAAAAAGTAGCATTGCTCTCTGCTGAAAAAAACTTAAGCTTTCCTAATAAATAGCCTGTGAGCATAAGTACAAATAAAATACCAAGCTGTATGTAAACATTCGTTAACTCCATGTCAATCTCCTTTAAGCCGTCTTTTGCAAACTCTAGTTTCCCCTTAATGTTAACCTTTATTCTACCACATCTTATTCAAGTGTCAAAGTCAATTTCCTAAATTACATTCTTGTCTCATCTCAGATGTTTTATTAGTAAATAGTTTAACCAAAACGGAGCTCATCATTAGTCTTTATAACAAAAAGGAGACTTAAGAAAGTCTCCGGATACATTTGTTATGTATTTTATTGTAATGCAAAACTAATCATAATCCCTTTGTCTACTTGTGCCATAAGCTCATCATCTAAATGACAGATTTTTTCCTTTAATCGTCTCTTATCAATCGTCCTAATTTGCTCTAGGAGTATAACAGAATTTTTAACAAGCTCATATTCTGCTGCATCTATCTCTACATGTGTAGGTAGCTTTGCTTTGTTAATCTTTGAAGTGATTGCCGCACAGATGACTGTAGGGCTAAATTTGTTACCAACATCATTTTGTACTACTAATACAGGGCGAATGCCCCCTTGTTCTGAACCAATAACTGGACTTAAGTCCGCATAAAAAATATCTCCACGTTTTACTTGCACTTTACTCACACTCCGCTACGCGATCGTAATAAGACTCCGCCTCACTTTCTATTTCAAAATAGAGGTTCGAGAGCGCTAGATTAATCGCTGCCATCTCCTTATAGCCTTTTTTCATCGTATTTATTTCTTTCTTGATTTCAGGGATTGTTTCTCTATTTTCTTTGGTCAACTGAAAATCACTTCTAGACTTCGCCATTCGCAAATCACTCCCTAGTAACATCGTGATTTACTCCTAACTAGCTATTTTCATTGTTGCCGATTTTTCATAAATTTATACGATGTTATTCAAATTTTTAAGGTTTTATATAAATACGTGGAACTCTTTTACCAATCATACATACAATCTCGTAATTAATGGTACCTAATGTATCTGCAATTTCTTCAACCGGAATCACTGCATCTTGTTGTTTACCAAAGAGTACAACCTCATCTTCTACGGATACTCCTTTGATATGAGTCACATCAACCATAAACTGATCCATACAAATATTTCCTATTATAGGCGCATACTGTCCTCTTATCAGTACTCTGCCCTTATTACCTAATTTTCTTGAATAACCATCTGCATAACCGACTGGAATCGTAGCAATTTTAGTTTTTTGATGGGTATAAAATTTTCTACCGTAGCCGACATACTGCCCTTCTGGCAATTCTTTTACATGAACAACTTGTGTTTTAAGTGTCATGGCTGGCTGAAGGTCTAGTATTTTCCCTTCTAAATAAGGAGAAGGATAGTAACCATAAAGAATAATACCAGGTCTTACTAAATTCAAATGTGTGTACTCATGACACATAATGGCTGCACTATTAGCTGCATGAATAATAGGAAGTTCAAGCCCTACTTCACTTAATTCTTTTAAAAAGCCTTCAAATATACTCCATTGTCCTTTTGTATAACTTGTATCTTCTTCATCTGCTGTAGAAAAGTGTGTAAAAATACCTTCTAAATTAATATGCGGAAGTTTTGCAATCATTAAAATCTCTTCTATACTTTTAGGTGATGATAAAAACCCAATGCGCCCCATCCCTGTATCTACTTTTAAATGAATATTAACATTCTTACCAAGACGCCCTGCTTCATCAGATATGGTTTTTGCCATTTCATAAGAAAAAACAGTTTGTGTTAAATCATTTTCTATAAGTGCCTTAATGTCTGCACGTGGGGTATAGCCTAAAATTAAAATCGGTGACGTAATGCCACTCTTTCTTAATTCTTCGCCTTCTGCCACAATAGCTACTGCGAAACGATTTACACCTTGTTCTTGTAAGAAATTAGCTACTTCCGTTGCACCATGGCCATAACCATCTGCTTTTAC
>JAEWMQ010000055.1 GCA_023393125.1 Bacillota bacterium | reverse complement strand
AATTTAAACGGTCCTCGGAGGCTTGCGATGATTCGTGCGATTGCTTCATTCGTCGTTGTTGGGCTTCCTGTTTTCGCAGCTTCCTCAATTCTTTTAAAAAGGCATTTTCAATTAGAAGGGAACGGACTCGTTTCTCCAACTCCTCGATGCATTCACGTTCTTTAGACGTTGCTTTAGTTGTAGATTTTTTCTTATTTTTGGGTTCATTTATCTTAGACAAGATAGCTGTACATCCTTTCGTTTTTGAGAGTCCATCGATCCCACCCTCACGGAATTGACGCATCCAACTAGCGATCAAATTAGGGTTGTTCATGTTAAGTGTGTTGGCAACTTCACGATAGGACAGCTCACTTGTTAGATATAACTCTATCGCATCCAGCTTAAATTGAACAGAATATTTTTTCTTTTGTCGCTTTCTTACTAGACCCTCTTCACCAAATTCTTGATAGGCATTGATCCAGCGCTTCACTTGTGATGGAGCCTTAATGGAATACTTCTTTGCCAGATAATCACTTCCGCCTTTACCATCCAAATAATCATGAACGATCTTTAATTTAAGTTCAAAAGTATACTTAGCCATAAAAAATACCGACCTCCAAAAGTTAGATTTTTTGGTCTAACTTTTGGGGGTCGGTACATAAAGTGTTAGCCTTATTATTATGAAATAGAAAAAGAATAAGTTAACTTATAAAGCATTTTAACAAGAAATATAATGCTTATTTAGAATATAATGTAAATTGTAAAAACAATCTACAAATGATATAATGAAATAGTAATGAAGAAAAAAGAATAGACTGAAGGAGTGATGAAGATGGCAAGTATGAACGATGTGGGAGCAACTTCAGGTTCAGGATTAGAGGGATATGGCTTAAATCTGATATAAGGGGGGACAAGTATGCGCGCATTTCATTCGACATGGACAGGTCCTTTTTTTAAGTCACAAAAAGGTGATTTTTATGTGGAAGATTTTGAACTACTCACTACCATTTTGTCTGCCCTTAAATGGCAGGAGTTAAATGGAGATATAAAAATGATAACAGATGACATAGGTGCAGCTTATTATCGGCACTTAGGACTAGAACATTTATGGAATTTAGGTATAGAGGAGCGTTTAACGGACATAGATCCCCATTTGAATCCTAAGGTATTTTGGGCAGCAGGGAAGCTTTATGCCTTAGCAGAAGAAGAAGTCCCTTGTGTCATGATTGATACAGATTTTATTGTTTGGAATAGACTAGAGGAAGAATTAAAGAAGCACTCCCTTGCAGTTATTCATAAGGAAGAACTTTACCCCAATGTATATCCATCAAAATCATATTTTCATATGTCTTCAGAGTATGAATTTCTTTCAAACTGTAACTGGGAAGTTAGACCTTGTAATACAGCATTTATGTATATAGGTGATGAGGATTTGAAACAATTTTATGTAAGTGAGTGCAAAAGATTTATGAAAGCAGCTCAAGGTGAAGACCCTTTAACTTATATGGTATTTGCTGAACAGAGGCTACTAGCTATGTGCGCTGAAGAGAAGAATATAGATATATTTGCTTTTGCAGAAGTGAATCAGTTGTTTGATGAAGGGCAACAATCTTTTACACATCTTTGGGGACATAAAAGATATTTGCGTAGTCATACTGAGGAAAGAGTAGTTTTTTGTAAGCGTTGTATGAGACGGATTAAACAAGAATATCCAGAGTTTTATAAAGTGGTATTAAATATAGAAGCTTTAAGTCAATATGACGAAGCTTAGTCAAGTGTTGAATAAATAGAAATAATAATGAGCTAATAGCTCAAGAAGTTGCGTATAAAAAATTTAAAATAGTCATAAAGTGGACAACTCCTGAGTACATTTATATAGAGTATTAAATGTTAAAAGGGGGATAAACTTATGGCAAAATCTAAAAGAGGTAAAGTAATTAAAGCAGAGGGAAACTGGAGAGGAACATGCCCGGCTTGTGGAAGAACAAGAGTGAAAATTGTATGGCCTGAAGGTAATTCAAGAGGTGCCAGAAAAATATGTAAGGCTTGCTATGCAAGAGCTCATAGACCATAAAACTAGCGTGTTCAACTCCTAGAAAATGTGTTATACTATGAAAAAGGTTTGTTTAAATAGTGATATCTTAAAAGAAATGGGATAAGCTATTTAAGAAGCCAAACTTCATGGCTAAAAATAATAGCCAAACATACAATTAGGAGGACGAGAACAATGTCAACACCACATAACGCAGCAAAACCAGGAGATATTGCAGAAACTGTCTTATTACCTGGAGATCCATTAAGAGCAAAATATATTGCTGACAACTTCTTAGAAAATGTTGTTCAGTACAATACAGTAAGAAATATGTTTGGTTATACAGGAACATATAAAGGTAAGAGAATCTCTGTACAAGGGACTGGTATGGGAATGCCATCTATTGGTATTTATTCTCATGAGCTTATTCATGTTTATGGATGTAAAAATCTCATTAGAATTGGCTCAGCAGGAAGTATGAGTGCTGATTTACCACTGCGTCACATTGTATTTGGTATAGGAGCTTGTACAAACTCTAATTATGCCGTTCAATATAATTTGCCAGGTACTTTTGCACCAGTTGCTAGCTACAGTTTATTAGAAAAAGCAGTTGAAAAAGCAAAAGAAAATAATGTACCTTATCATGTAGGTAACATCCTTTCTTCTGATATTTTCTATAATGCAGATACAACAACGACTGAAAGATGGTCAAAAATGGGTGTTCTAGCAGTAGAAATGGAAGCAGCAGCTCTTTACATGGAAGCAGCAGCAGCAGGTGTTAATGCACTTGCTATGGTAACTATTTCAGACAACTTGATTACAGGTGAAGAAACAACAGCAGAAGAAAGACAAAATACATTTACTCAAATGATGGAAATTGCCTTAGAATTAGCTTAGTTAAATAGATATACTGAAAAATAATAAGGAGCTATGATATGAATCATAGCTCCTTTAATATGTAAAAATAAACTATTCATTAATAAGAAATTTATTTTTTCCGGTACGCTTACAGATGTAAAGATTGCTATCGGCTAATTTAATGACTTCATCTAAAGAAAGCATCTCATCTGTTTTAATATACACTCCAAAACTTGCAGTAACAGAGGATTCAAATCCATCACCAGGAATTGAGGTGGTTTCAATTTGATACCGCATCTGTTCAATGCGTTTAGCAACTAATGATTTGTCAAAGAAATTATTAAAGTAGACAATAATTTCTTCTCCGCCATACCTAGCAACAATATCATTAGGGCGTGTATTATTTTTAATAATAGAACAAATCATTTTAAGGACAATATCTCCGTAAGGATGACCATAGGTATCATTAACTTTTTTAAAATTATCAATATCTATCATAACAATAGTATAGTATTGCTGAGCTAAGTTAGGAATAGATAAAATCGTATCAAAAAAGTATTTTTTATTAAAGATATTAGTAAGGCCATCTTTACAAGCACTTTCTTTAATTTGATTATAAAGTAAATTATTTTCAATGGCGACTCCAACATGGTTAGCTAATGAAGAGAGAAAGGTGGAGTGATCTTTGGAAAAATAGTTTTTTTCACGATGCTGAATAAGGATAAAACCTAGAGGTCCGCTATTAATTTTAATAGGTACACCTAAACAGGAATAGATAGCAGTTGTCGGTTCCTTAGCGGGATAGATAGGTTCTACACTATTAATAATAAACTCCTCTTCATTATGCTTAAATATAAGTTGTTTTTCCATCTCAATATAATCATAGGAAAATTTCTTGGAGGTCACTTGTACATAGTCATCATCAGATTTGATATAAATGGTAGAATATTTAGCTCCAAACACACCAATAAGCATGTCATTAATGAGTGGAAATAAGTTTTGGCTTTTAATGTATTGATTAATATAGCTACTAATTTCCAATAAATTAGTAAATACATTAAGCTTCTGCTCTAATTCAGTAATTTGCTTGGACAAATCAAAAATAGTTTGTTCTGTAAAACGTTGATATTTCTCGAAATCTTCAGAATCTATACTGTTTAGGTCTAAGTAGGTAGTATTTACAGTGTTATTATCCATACCATCGTACCCCTTTGCTATACATTAATTGATTAAATCAGTACTTTTTTTTGAGCTGTTGTTTAGCTTTCTTTAAATAACGTCTAGAGAGATATTTTTTATTAGCTTTTTTATATGCATAGGATAAGTTAAAATAGTTTTGTATATCAGTACTATAATATTTCTCTATCGTTTGATAAGTAATAACGGCAGCATCATATTTTTTAGATGCAATTTGGCATTCTGCTATATAAGATAGATATTCTTTATTAGTAGGATCCATATAAGATGCCTTTTCAAAGTACTCCAGGGCTTCACTTATTTGTCCTGATTCTAATAAAATGATTCCTAATTCCGTATAGGCCTTAGGATCTTTCACATTGAGTTTTAAGTATTCCTTATAGTAGGGAAGCGCTTGTTGTAATTGACCTAATATGTGATAGGAGTACGCTTTCATGTGAATTAAGTCTTTTGTAGCTGGATTAAGCTTTAAGTGTAGGTCGGTATAAGCGATGCATAACGAGTAGTCATCTTGAACCATAGCTTTACGTGCTCTTGCTAAAAAAGGTTTTTCTTTTTGGAACATCAATTCTTTGTAAATACTAGCTAAGCAGTAAGGAACATGAACATTTTTTAATAAGTTTTCTAATTCCTCAAGGTTACAAACGTTAATCTTTTGGTAATAATCTATAGTACGACATAAAATATATAATGAACTATATTTATATAAGTACTCTAGTTGTGATACAATAAGCTGACTACAAGTTTGAAGAGCACCTAAATTATATAGTATACGTATTTTCTGATAAATGTAAAAAGAAGAATTACCACTAAAAACAATGGCTGCATCTATAGATTGTAAAGCATCTTTTAATTGCTCTTGTTGAAGCAAACTCAAAGCATTTTTTAAATAATTGAGAGGAGAAAGATGCAAGGACTGTTGTACATTCAGATTCTCCATAGAAAACCTCCTTGTCATAAAAATACTTAATACCTATATTGTAAAGCAAAAGCAAGAGATATACAACATAATGTGATTATTTTGAATGTACTAAATTTAATAAAAGGAGATTATAAATGGATATACAGATAAAAATTCTTCAGTTTTTTGAACAAATGAGAACAGAGCCAATAACTTTGCTCATGACCACCATTACTATAATGGCTGAGAGCTTATTTATCGTAGCTATCTTAGCAGGTCTATATTGGTGTGTTGATAAAGCTAAAAGTAAACGCTTAGCGTGGATGGTATTATTTAACTTTGTAGGGAATGGAATCATTAAAAATTTAATTCAGATGCCTAGACCATTTGATGTAGGTGTTGTAACACCTATAAGAGCAGAAACGGCTACAAGCTTTTCTTTTCCTAGTGGTCATACACAAACAGCTACAAGCTTTTGGTATGGTGCCATGTTGATGCTACGTACAAAAGGTATGTATATTCTGGGAAGTTGTATTATTTTATTAACAGCATTGTCTAGAATCTATTTAGGTGTACATTGGCCTATGGATGTATTAGGCGGTATCTTTTTTGGTATAATCTTTACTTTGTTAGCTAATAAACTTTTAGGCGATAAAGGGGAGATTAAAGAAGCTCATGTTTTGGGTGTAAGTATTGTTGTGTTATTAGTTATGATTTTTAAGGTGGACGCAGATTTATATAAAGGTGCGGCAGCTTTATGGGGGATGACTTGCGGAGGATATATTGAACAAAAGTATATACAATTTGAAGTAGTGCAAAGTTGGCGTATACAACTGAAAAAAATACTTATTGGCATTAGTGGACTTGTTTTGCTGTACTTTGTTTTAAGTAAAGCATTACCAGCAGTTAAAATTGTGAGTATGCTTAAATACGCACTTCTTCTCCTATGGATTACAGCTGGGGCACCTTTTATATTTAAGAAGATTAAGTAAAGAGGAGTATATTTATAAGGAAATAGTAAAAAATAGACTTATTATTGTAAAGGAGTTGAGTTTATGATTATGAATATGAGTATTGGGTGCCAAGTTAAGTCGTGTAAACATCATCATTTACAAGAAAAATACTGCACCTTAGAGCATATACAAATAGAACAAGCTACTGATAATAAGTCTTCCTACAGTACAGATTGCAAACAATTTGAAAAAAAATAACAATAGTGATAAACTTGTCCCTCCTATCATATATATAAATTATAAAATAGGAGGGATTATTATGCAAAAGAATCCAGTGAAGAATATAGTTATTATCAGTTGTTTGACAGTTATCATGGTTTTTCTGGTTTTTAAAAGTGCTCAATATATGTGGCATTATTACCAAGGCCCTATGCATACTATTGATAGCTATGTAAAAGCACTTAATAAGCAAGAGTATGAGAAAATATACTCTTTATTAGATCAAGACACCTTAAAGGAAATAAACGATAAAACAATCATTACGCAATACTATAATCGATTTTATGCTAAAGATAATAAGCTTATTCATGTTTCGAAAGTAGGTTGGTTTAATGGAAAATATATTTTAGCGTATGAATTTAATGGCGAGATAAAAAAAGAAGCCTTGGTTTTAAATAAAAAAAGTAGAGGTTGGCGTATTTGTTTTCCTTTTGAGTTTTCAGAGGTGCAAATTATAGCACCTAATGGTTCAGAGGTTTCTTTGGGAGATGTAAAGCTTGAGTATGAACCAGGAATCGGTTACAAAAGGGAAAAGCTTTTGCCAGGTAAGTATATGCTCAAGGTAGAGCTACCTCATGAAGCTGATAAAGCGTATTATCAAATGCTCCAAATTCCTCAGACAAAAAAAGTTGTATTACCTTATGCACTAGGTCAGGTTCAAATCATTTGTGCACCTCATTTAGAAGTAAGATTAGACAAGTTAAGTGAAATAAGTAAGCAAGGAATTGTTCAAATGCCAGATATTCTAGTGGGAAATTATCAGCTAGAATTAGTACACCCTGAAGGCTATTTAAACCCAGTTAATATGTCTGTTAGAATTACTGAAGGAAATAATACCATAGATATTGAAGATTATAGTCTTTCTAAAGTGGGGAATACTAAATGGCAACAGTTTTTAAGCGACTTTTATCAAAGTTATAAAGATGCTATTAGCAAACGCACAAGTGAGGATTTAAATCCTTATTTTTCACAGACTCAAAAAGAAAAGCAGCTAGATTTATTTAATGCATGGTATGTTGCTGAAAAGAATATTATAGGTACAGATGTAAGCTATAAAGCAGATTCTGTAACTATAGATGCAGAGGGACGTTTACATAGCCGTATTACAGAAACTGTAGAATTAACCAATCAAGAATATGACGATCTAGAACAAAAGCAAGTAAATAGGCACTATAAAGTCATGATTAAATGGCAAACAGTGATAGATATTAGTACAAGTGAATGGAAAATAGTGGGTCGCACTATTGAGGAGAGTATGATTGCTTTTAAAGACATAGAGGGAAAATGGATTCAATATTAGGAATACCATTGTAATTTCTAGGATATTTGGTAATATATTTGTATACAAATATACAAAAGATAAAATGAGGAGGAACGACGTGATATTTGATTCCGGTTCAAATGATAAGGCGTCACTGAGAGAAAAAGTATTTAAGACTATTAGAGAATCTATACTAGAGGGAAAATATAAGACTGGGGATGTTTTAAGAGAAGCGACGATTGCAAAAGAACTCAATGTAAGTAGAACACCTGTAAGGGAAGCTATTAGGCAATTAGAATTAGAGGGACTAGTACAGTCTATCCCTAACAAAGAAACAGTTGTTACTGGTGTATCTCAAGAAGATGTACAAGATATTTTTATGATTAGAAGTCGCCTTGAAGGTATGGCGGCAAGACTAGCAGCAGAACGTATAAGCCCTGAAGAGTTAGAAGGGTTAAAGGAAGTGCTTGAGTTAACAGAATTCTACGTAACTAAGAAAGACTTAGTGCATATAGGCGAATTAGACCATCGCTTTCATGATATGATTTATAAAGCAACTAAAAGCAAAATACTTAAACAAATGTTATCAGATTTTCATACCTATGTACAAAAAACAAGAATGGAATCTATTGCAACCCCTGGGAGAGCAGCCTGTTTATTAAAAGAGCATACAGCTATTTTTAAAGCGATACAAAAACAAGATGGAGAAAAAGCAGAGGAACTCACTAATAAGCATATTGATCAGGTAAGTAAAAATATGCACTTGGGAGATGTTCCAAGATATCACTAATAAAGAAAGTTATAAGTGTCTAAAAATAATAAAAATGCATAAAAATGAAAATTAACCAGATGATATCGAGAAGATTATTAAGCAGTATGAACAATTATGTAAAAAAAATAGCAATAAAGAAAGTATTAATAACAATAAAAAATAAGTGGGATTAAAAATACATAAAAAATAAAGTAAAATTTGAAAAAATTAGGGCAATCTTATCGGGAAACACTTGGTATAATGTACTTGTAACTTCCCCCAGATGTTACAGCAAATATTTAATTATTTGCTACCCCTAGAATAAAATACCTTCTCTCAAGAAGAAAGGCCCGTCGTCTTTCTTCTCTTTTTTTGCGCGTTTTCCATATACTCACTAGTGAAATAGGCCTAATACCTACGTTATAATGCTATTACAGTGGCAAACTAATCTCACTCTTATATAAGGAGAAAGACCTAAAGGGGGAAATATGAATAAAAAGCGAGTAGGAATGATAGTTAGTATTATTTTAGTCATGATACTAACTATAGCAGGTATTTATACTCAGAAACATAAAGAGGATTATAGCGTTAGTTATTATGAATTTTTAAATGATTTAAACGCTAATAAAATAGAAGAAGTTATTTTAAGTAGTGGACCTAAATTACAATTTAAATTAAAGCAAGATGATACTATTTATACAACAGATAATCCAAGGAAAGAGGGATTTAAGGAAGAGCTTCTTTTAAAACAAATAAAGGTAGAAGAAGTGGCTCAAAGTACCGCGTATACCATACAATATGTATTTAGTATGGTAATGATGATAGGGTTATTTGTTGTGATTTTTAGAAGTGTTAAAAAGTTTGGTGCTAGTAATGGCGGTATGAAAATGAGTCAAAGAGCTGTTGAAGCTAAAGATTTGAAAGTGGATTTTTCTAATATTGCTGGAAATATAGAAGCCAAAGAGCAAGTGGAGGATGTCATTGACTTTATGAAGAATCCGGAGAAATATGCCAAGATGGGTGCTAGAATGCCTAAGGGGCTTATTTTATATGGGCCACCTGGAACAGGAAAAACACTTATGGCTAAGGCTATTGCTAAAGAGGCGGGTGTTGCCTTCTTTTCTGTCAGTGGTTCAGACTTTGTGCAAATGTATGTAGGTGTGGGTGCAAGCCGTGTAAGGGATATTTTTAAAGAAGCTAGAAAACATGAAAAAGCAGTTATTTTTATAGATGAAATAGATGCTATTGGTAAGAAGAGAAGTCAAAATGTTGCGCAAAGTAATGATGAAAAAGACCAAACCTTAAATGCCTTACTAACAGAAATGTCAGGGTTTAAAGAAGATGAAGGTATAATTGTCATTGCAGCTACCAATAGACTAGATATGCTAGATGATGCTCTTCTTAGACCAGGGCGCTTTGATAGACATATTGAAATAGGGTATCCAGATTTAGCAGCTAGAGAAGCTATTATCCAATTACACTTAAAAAATAAACCTATCTCTAGTGAAGTTAGTGTCAATGAATTAGCTAAACAAACTGTATTTTTTACGGGAGCAATGCTAGAAAACCTCTTAAATGAAGCAGCTATTTTAGCAGCCACTAAAGGACAGGCTATTATTGATGAGGGTCATATTGAAGAAGCTTTCTATACTGTTATTGCAGGTAAAGAAAAGAAAGATCGTAGTAATATTAGTGAGCTGGATCGTAAAATTACTGCTTATCATGAAGCTGGTCATGCATTAATCACAAAGCTCATAGCACCGGAAAATAGTGTAACAAAGGTAACCATTATCCCTAGCACTAAGGGTGCAGGTGGTTTTAGTATGAATGTGCCTAAAGATAAAATGTATTTAACTAAGAAGGAACTTTTAGGACGTATTCAAATTAGCCTGGCTGGCCGTGTAGCAGAAGAACTTATTTTTGGGGAGGACTATGTTACAACAGGAGCTAGTAATGATATTGAAAAAGCCAGTATTGATATGAAGAATTACATGGTGAAATATGGTATGGATGAAGAATTTGGTCTGGTCAATATAGAGGTTATTATGGGAAAACAGACCTTAGAATATGAACAGCTTCTCACGAAGTGTCAAGAAAAAATGAAAGCTTTATATGAAGAGACAAAAATTTTAATGAAATCTCATGAAGAAAAGCTGGAACGTTTAGCTTCAGCTTTATTAGAAAAAGAAACATTGAATGAAAAAGAAATAGCTAGCTTCTTTGATTAGAAGCTAGCTTATTTTAACTGCTATGTTTTCTCTGTAATAAGCTCACAATGTCATTTTTCCAATAAAGTCTAACACGATTGATCGTTTTTATGGGGGTGATCTTACCTTTACTTACAAGTTCGTCAAGATATTGTCTGGAACAATTGAGCATAGCTGTTGCCTCAGCTGTGGTAATAATTTCATTACATATAAAATTGATTAAGTGTTCTTTATCATTGAAAGTATATTTCATTTTTATTCCCCCTTACCCAATATATTTACTATTGTAAAGTAAAAACGATAATTTATCAACAATTAATAATTTTATAAAATCAATTGTTGATAATTTTTATGGGCTTTTCACTTTCTTCATATGGTTGTTTTATAATAATAAAAAACGGTTATATTAATTCCATCTAGAAAGGAAGATTAGGATGAATATATTAGTAATAGAAGATGAAGAACGTGTGGCTGACATAATGACCAAGTATCTTGAAAAAGAAGGTTATAAAGTATTTACTTGTTATACTGGCAGAAGTGGGCTAGATTGTTTTTATAAAAATAAAATAGATATCGTACTCCTTGATCTTATGCTTCCCGATATACAAGGCGAGGAAATTTGTAAAGAAATGAGACAAGTATCTAATGTGCATATCTTTATGATTACAGCTAAAGGTACTTTAGATAGTAAAATTGAAGGTTTTGAAAAAGGTGCAGATGAATACTTAGTAAAGCCTATTAGTCCAAGAGAAGTAGTAGCCCGTGTGAAAGCACTGGATACGAGAAAACAAAGAGAAGAAAATAAAGAAATGCTTATTTTTGATAAAGGACATTTTAAGATTTTTTTACAAGAACGTATTGTACAAATTGATAATGAGGAGATCACTCTAACACCTAATGAGTTTGATTTACTTTATGAATTAGCTTCTGCTCCAGGGCGTGTATTTAGTAGAGATCAGCTTATAGAAGCAGTTATGGGAATAGATTTTGATGGTTTTGATCGTACCATTGATGTGCATATTAAGAATTTAAGAAAGAAAATTGAAACAGATACTAAAAACCCACGTTACATTAAGACTGTTACAGGCGTAGGGTATAAGTTTGAAGGGGAACATGCATGATATCCATTCGTAAGCAACTTTTTTCTATTTTCTTAAGCATTGGTTGCATTATGGTGTTCACAACTTCTTTAATTGTTAATATTAGCATTAAGAGAAACTTTGAAATTTATATTGATAATAATATTAGAGAAGCGGGGAATAGCATTGTAGCCCTTGTAGAAAAGCTTTATGAAAAAGGAGAGCTAGAAAATAATGTAATGCAACAAAGCATACTTGAAAATTATATGGGTAACTTTGCGGTTACCCTTTTGGGACCAGACAAGCGTTTTATGTGGGGAGAAACTGAGCAAAGTTTTATCGGAGATCTTAATCAGAAATATCCGAATCAAGTAGACCCTAGTTTATATAGGCAAGAAGAACGTCCAGTTTATAATAAAGACGGGAATCTAATTGCTTATGTAAAAATTGGTTATTATCCCAGTGATGTACTGACAAAAAATGATTTGAAGTTTCAGAACAACGTTAATGTAAGCATCATATGGTGTTCAAGTATGATTTTAATGTGGTTTATTTTAGCTGGGCTTTATGTTTCTAGATTATTTACTTATCATATTTATGGTATTAGTAAGACTTCTATTGCATTAGCAGATGGAAAGCTTAATGCAAGATATCCTCTTAAAAGTAAAATTAAAGAAATTGAGACCTTACGTCATAGTATGAACTATTTAGGTGAGAAGTTAGAAAGACAGGATAAAATTCGTAAGAAACTTATTTCAGATGTTTCCCATGAAATTCGTACACCTCTTCATATTCTGCAAAGCAATCTAGAAGCCATGATTGATGGTATTTATCCAATAGATGAAGAACAAATGAACGTTCTTTATCAAGAGGTTGTACGTTTTGGAAAGCTACTTAATAATCTAGATTTGCTTAAAAATGTTGAAGAAAATGAATTACGTATGAATCTTAAAGTAATTAATCTAAATGAAAGCATACAGGAAGTGTTTGATGCCTTTAAAATAGTGGCGAAAGAAAAGAAAATAACCTATCACATTAAACATCACGAAACAGAAAATGTAATGGTGTCTGGAGATAAAGATGCCCTTAAGCAGCTTTGGATGAATTTATTATCTAATGCTTTTAAATTTAGTGACTATAAAGGTGAAATAAAACTATATACAAGTATGCAAGGAAAAGAATGTACTATTACAGTAGAAGACCGTGGAATTGGTATTGCAGAAGAAGATTTGCCTTATGTATTTGAACGTATGTATCGAGGAGATAAAAGCAGAGAGCAGTACCAAGGTAGTGGTATAGGTCTAACAATGGTAAAAAACATTGTAGAAAAGCATAATGGAAAAGTAGCCATAGAAAGTGTAGAGGGAGAATATACTAAGATTACAGTAACGCTTCCTGTGGAAATGAAAATGTTAGAACCTAATAATATTAGTAGTAAAATGCGTAGCTATATGAAAATGAATAAAAATTAAAGGATGTTGCTTAGGCAACATCCCTTTTTCACTATGGACAGTTGGTAAATTAAGTATTACTGATGCTTATTGTTAGGTGATTGTACGAAGTTTTCTCAGGTGGACACCTAAGTAATTAAACATACCTATTAGTACAGCCGACTCTAACGGAATAAGTAATATATTCTTAAGCATTCTAGGTTTGAGTAAAACCATGAAAGATTTTCCTATAACCATACTAGTCCAAATCGTACCTAAGATTAGATTGCAGAAAATAGCTACAATACTTACGGCCAAAATGAGGCGTACATAGAAGGTTATTGAAGAAGAAGTAGACCATTTTTTGTAGTAAAGAAAATAACCATAAATAAATCCAGAAAGAGCGGCAGAGAGGGTATAACCAGGGAAATAACCAAAGGTTTGAGGAAAACCAAAGTAACCTAAAATGTCTCCTAAGGCACCCATGCCAGCTCCTATCCAAGGCCCAAATAAATACCCAATGAGGGCATTTACTATAAAAGCAAAGGAAATACGTACAATTGTAAAGTCAATAGCTAAGTAGCGTCCTAATATAATCTTAAGAGCAAGTAGCAGACCTAATAAAGCAAGGTCTTTTGTTGTTATTTTTCTATTCATTTTAGCAACTCCTTTTAAATTGGTAACTTTAGTCAAAAAAACTAAAGGTAAAGAAGCGCTGCTTTTGGCAGCGGAATGCGATATAAGTACCGCAAATCTAAAAGATTTTTCGTCTAGTGGCAACTTCCCGTCCATCTAGCACTTAACGCACTTATATCTACTCTGCCAACTGGTCTATAGTGATAGTACTATTATAGCAAAAATAATAGTAAGCACAATAAATAAAAATACACAAATAAAACCTATACTAATGAAGAAATATAGTGGTCGTTTACAAACTTTATTAGACTATCTATAATGAAGAAGAAAAATAAACAGGAGGAAAAATATGCTAAATAAAAAGGATCCTTATTTATTATTAAGTCTTATCAATACAAAACTAAGGGATGAAGCAGATAGTTTAGAAGAACTATGTAAAACTTACGACCAAGACCCACAAGTCATTATAGAAAGATTATCAGCTATTGGCTATCATTATGAGAAAACGCATAATCAGTTTGTAGCTGTATAAAATAAAAGACATACTATGAAGGAGATGAAATTATGGATTTAAAAACTAATTTATATAAGTATGCTAAGTTAGTAGTAGAAGTTGGGGTAAATGTTCAAAAAGACCAAGTAGTTGTGATTCGAACACCTATAGAAGGGGCAACTTTTGCCAGAGCTATGACTGAATGTGCGTATAAGGTAGGGGCAAAAAAGGTTATTGTAGAATATAGTGATGAGCAGATTAGTAAGTTAACGTATACTTATGCTTCAGAAGAAACTTTAGGTCAGTTTCCAGAGTGGGAAGTAAAGAAGTACGAAGATTTAGTAGCACAGAATGCAGCCTTTATTAGTATTAGTGCTGGAGATCCGGACTTATTAAAAGATATTGACCCTAATAAAATTGCAATTGCAGGGAAAGCTTCTGGAAAAGCACTGACAGTCTTTAGGAAAGCGGTAAGCAGTTCTGAAGTATGTTGGTGTGTAGTATCTATGCCTACGCCATCATGGAGTAAAAAAATATTCCCAGAGGCTAGTGAAACAGAAAGAGAAGAGCTATTATGGGATAAAATTTTTACTGCTACTCGTATTTATGAAGAAGATCCAGTAGCAGCTTGGAAGGCACATACAGATAATTTAGCTCAGAAGTGTGCTTTTTTAAACGAAAAGAAAATAAAAACATTACATTATACAGCCCCAGGAACAGACTTAACAGTAGAACTTCCTAAAGGTCATAAATGGGAAGGTGGAGGAGAGCACAGTGGTAAGGGAACTTACTTTGTAGCTAATATGCCAACAGAGGAAATTTTTACTATGCCACATAAATATGGTGTCAACGGTACTTTAAAAGCTACTAAACCTCTTGTGTTTGGAGGTAATCTTATAGAAGATTTTACTTTTACGTTTAAAAATGGAAAAATAGTAGATTTTGATGCAGCAGTAGGGAAAGCTGTACTTGAAAAGCTTCTTGAAACAGATGAGGGGGCTTGCTACTTAGGTGAAGTAGCCATTGTACCAGAGAGTTCACCGGTTTCTAAAACAAATACCATTTTCTTTAATACTCTATTTGATGAAAATGCTTCATGTCATTTTGCTGTTGGTAGTAGCTATCCTACAAATATCGAAGGTGGCATTGCTATGACAGATGAAGAGTTAGAGGCAGTAGGAGCAAATACTTCTATTACTCACAATGACTTTATGGTAGGGAGTAGTGAGTTAGATATTAAAGCAACTACGCATTCAGGAGAAACGTTTTATATCTTAAAAGCTGGAGAATGGGCATTTTAAATAGTATTCTAGATAGCCATAGCAACTCATTAAGAGAGGCTATGGCTATTTAAGAGATTTCTTGGTATACTTAGGGATAGATAGTTTTAGGCTTCGAAAGGGCTATTTTTAAACGAGTTAAGGGAGGTTTTAAAATGGGATTTTTTAAAAAGCAGCTTTTGGATATTATTCAATGGTTAGATGAAAGTAGTGATACGCTTGTGTATATGTATCCAATGGAAGATCAAGAGATCCAAAATGGTGCACAACTTACAGTAAGACCTGGTCAAGTAGCTATTTTTGTAGAGCAGGGGCAAATTGGTGATGTTTTTGGGCCAGGGATGTATAAGTTAGAAACTAAGAATTTACCACTTTTAGGAAATTTAAAAGGCTGGGCTTATGGTTTTAAATCTCCTTTTAAATCAGATGTTTACTTTTTAAATATGAAGGAATTCTTAAATAATAAATGGGGGACTAATAATCCAATTTGGATTCCAGATAGCGAGTTTGGGCAAGTTCAAGTAAGGGCACATGGGAATTATGCTTTTAAGATTGAAAATCCAGTAGTTTTCTTAACTGATATTGTTGGGACTAAGTCACGCTATCGTTTAGAAGATATTACTGAGCAGCTAAGAGGTTTTATTGTTAATCAATTTACTGATGTTATTGGGAGTTTACAGCTGACAGTGACACAAATTGCTTCTAATTATAATGAAGTTGCAGCAGCCTTGTCAGAAACTTTAAGAGAGCCTTTTAGTAAATTAGGTTTAAGTATAACCCATTTTACAATTGGTAATATTGGTTTACCAGAAGAAATTGAAAAACATCTTAAAGAATTAACCGGTATGAACATTTTAGGTAGTGTTCAAAATGAAAAACTAAGTAAGATTCAAATTCTAAAACAATTAGAGATTATGAGCAAGTCCACAGAAAATGAAGGACTTAATGCTATGATGCAAAATGGCATGGGTCTAGGTATGGGCTTACATATGGGAAATGCTTTTGCAGGAGGCCTGAATCAAATGGCACAGGCAGCAGCTGTAAATACACAGCAGGTAAATCAGCCTGTGGCTCAGCAGCCACAGCAGGCAGCAGAATCAATGCTATGTAGTAATTGCCAAAGTATGATTAAAAAAGGCAGTAAATTCTGCCCTGAATGTGGTCAGAAGGTGGAAGTAGTGGAGAAGAAGAAATTCTGTACTGGCTGTGGTATACCAATAGATGCTGGTGTAAAGTTCTGTCCTGAATGTGGTAAAAAGATTGGAGAATAACAAAAATGAAGCTATGTATACTAGATGCAATGACACTTGGAGTAGACATTGATATTACACCTTTTGAGGTGTGTGGTGAAGTTATGGTATATGATTTGACGACGCCAGAAGAAGTAGAAGAACGTATTAAAGATGTAGATGTTATTATTACCAATAAGGTAGTATTAAATGAAAGTAATTTGAAAAATGCTAAGCAGCTGAAATTAATTACTTTATTAGCAACAGGCTATAATAATATTGATACGGTATATGCCAAAGAAAGAGGTATTGCAGTAGCTAATGTAGCAGGATATTCTACAGAGAGTGTAGCACAGCATACCTTTGCCATGTTACTTCATTTAGTTGAACATAATGGTGCTTATGATGCTTATGTGAAAAGTAAACGTTATGCAAGTAGTGAGACCTTTACTTATATTGCTTGGCCATTTCATGAGCTTTGTGGTAAGACATTAGGCATTATTGGATTTGGAGCTATTGGCAAAGCTGTAGCTAGAATAGGTGAGGCATTTGGCATGAAGATTATTTATTATTCTACTTCAGGCCAAAATACGCATGATGCTAAATATAAACATGTAGGTATAGAGGAGCTTTTAGCATCTAGTGATGTGGTTTCTATTCATGCTCCTTATAATGAAAATACTCATGGTTTAATAGGATATAAAGAAATAGCAAAAATGAAAGCCAGTGCGTATCTACTTAATCTGGGTAGAGGTAAGATTGTAGTAGAAGAGGAACTAGCAAGGGCGCTTAATGAAGATTTAATAGCAGGTGCTGCATTAGATGTTTTGGCGAATGAGCCTATTGATGCAGAGAATCCATTGTTTGACGTAAAGAAGCAAGATAAGCTTTTTATTACACCTCATATTGCTTGGGCTAGTGTAGAGGCACGCCAAGTACTGGTGCAAGAAGTTGTTAAAAATATTAAAGCCTTTGAAATAGGGGAAATACGTAACCGTATTGTTTAAGGATGAAAATAAAAGTAAATAAAAAAGATCTATTGGTGCTACGCTAATAGGTCTTTTTTATTTGGATATAGATTGGAGAGAAAATCAGTTTATAATTGGAGTTATGTAAGCTATATAATGAAGAAAAAAGAAGTATTATGTTACTGGGCTGATTGAATAAATTGACGAAATACAAACGATATTTGCAAGATACGATTGCGTTACTGTCAAAAAATGTAGCTTAATACGATAAAAGCTCGGTTAAAATAAAAAAATGACAATACTAACTTGCAAAATATCATAAAATAATGTATTATGTTAATCAGTCAAATGAGTTGGATTTGAATTAAACAATCAGATATTTGAGAGAAGGAGGACGGTTATGTTCAAATATAGCTTAAAACGTATTGTATCGATGCTTGTAACTTTATTCTTAATTGCAACGATTACATTTATCTTAATGCGCTCTATACCGGGGGGACCATTTACAAGTGAGAGAGCATTAACACCAGAAATTGAAAAAGCTTTAGCAGAGAAATATAACCTAGATGCACCTTTATGGGAACAGTACTTAGATTATATGGGAAATCTAGCGAAAGGTGATTTAGGTGTTTCTTTCAAAAAGAAAGGTGTAACAGTTAATGAAATTATTATTAAAACTTTCCCAGCATCAGCTCAAATAGGAGCTTTAGCTGTTGTTTTAATTTTGGTAATAGGTATACCATTAGGCGTGCTTTCTGCACTAAAACAAAATCACGCAGTGGATTATGTGATTATGATTATTGCGACCATTGGTGTAACGATACCGAGCTTTGTTATAGGAACATTTATCATGTACATATTTGGAGAGAAGCTTGCATGGATTCCAGCTGGGGGACTTGAAAATTGGAAAGGTTATATTGGACCAGTTATCGCTTTAGGTGGATTCTCAATTGCTTATGTAACAAGATTAACACGTTCTAGTATGTTAGAAGTATTACGTCAGGATTATATCCGTACAGCAAGAGCTAATGGACTTAGCAAATGGAAAGTAATAGGAAAACATGCACTTAAAAATGCACTTATTCCAGTTGTTACTTATGTAGGACCAATGATTGCATCTATTCTTACAGGTTCTTTCGTAGTAGAAAAAATCTTCGCTATTCCAGGAATGGGTAAATACTTCGTAGAAAGTGTATCCAGCCGTGACTATACCATTATTATGGGAATCACTATATTCTATGCAGCAATTTATATCGTAATGGTCTTTATCGTAGATATTGCTTATGCATATATTGACCCTAGAATTAAACTTAAAGATTAGGAGGCAGATCATGAGTAAACATTCAGAATGGGAATTATTAAATAATGACGAGAAACAATCTCAACAAATATCCAGACCAAGTCATACTTACTGGCAAGATGCATGGCGTATGCTTCGTAAAAATGTATTAGCTATGATAGGCCTTGCTACAATTATAATAATTACATTAACAGCGGTATTTGTACCGATGTTTTCAGAAGTAAGCTATTCAGACCAAAAACCTGGTTTTGGGAATATACCTCCAAGGTTTGCAATTACTAAGCTTTGGGACGGACAATATGTATATGTACATAATGAATATAAACTAATAGAAGTAAGTGAAAAGGGTGAATTATTAAGTGCACCAGACACAATAGAAGAAGATATGGCTTTTTCTACTAAGACTTATGAGATTGGTGGAAAAGAAGTCGTTCTTGACTATTCTTATGCTAAAAAAGCAAAGAAAAATGGTGGTGTTAAATATAAAATCTTTGTAGAAGGTAAAGAAATTGATACAACACCAGAAAAAATGGTAAGAAATCAAACAAACTTATTAGGAACTGATCGTTTAGGAAGAGATGTTTGGATTCGTATTTTATATGGTGCAAGAATTTCTTTAACAGTAGGGCTTGTAGCTTCATTAGTTAACGTATTAATTGGTGTTATTTATGGTGGGATTTCAGGCTATGAAGGCGGCAGATTAGATAACATCATGATGCGTATTGTAGATATTATTAATTCAGTACCATCCTTATTGGTTGTTATTTTATTAATGGTTGTCTACAAACCAGGTCTTACAACCATTATTGTCACTATTGGACTTATTTATTGGGTAGGTATGGCAAGACTTGTAAGAGGACAAGTACTAAGCTTAAAAGAGCAAGAATTCGTTTTAGCAGCTAGAACTATTGGTGTATCTAAATTTAAGATTATTATGAGACATCTTGTTCCAAATGCTATGGGACCTATTATTGTTTCTTTAACAATGAGTATTCCAAGTGCCATCTTTACAGAATCTTTCTTAAGCTTCATTGGTTTAGGGGTGTCTGCGCCAGAAGCTTCTTGGGGAACACTTGCGAATGACGCTTTAGGTGGTATTCGTTCATATCCTTACCAATTAATTGCACCAGCAGTAGCAATTGCTATTACGATGTTTGCATTTAACTTCTTAGGCGACGGGCTTAGAGATGCACTAGATCCAAGACTCCGTAAATAGAAAGCGAGGTTATAGAAGATGAATAAAGAGAAGATATTAGAAGTCAGAGGATTAAAAACTTCGTTTTATACCCATTTAGGAGAAGTTCAATCTGTTAGAGATGTAGATTTTGATTTATATAAAGGAGAAGTATTAGGAGTAGTAGGAGAATCAGGTAGTGGTAAATCAGTTACATGTTCTTCTGTTATGAGATTACTTCAACATCCAGGAAAAATTAAAGAAGGAAAAGTTATTTTTAAAGGTGAAGACCTTGTTCCTAAATCAGAAAAGGAAATGCGTAAAATTCAAGGAAATGAAATTTCAATGATTTTCCAAGATCCTATGAGTGCACTTAACCCTGTCTATACAATCGGAAACCAAATGACAGAGGTTATTCGTAATCATAAAAAAGTAAGTCAAAAGGAAGCAGAAGAAATTGCAATTAAAATGTTAACTTTAGTAGGTATTCCTTCACCAGAAGAACGTATGAAGAACTACCCTCATGAATTTAGTGGTGGGATGAGACAAAGAGCAGTTATTGCAATGGCACTTTCTTGTGACCCTGAACTTATTATTGCAGATGAACCAACTACAGCTTTAGACGTAACGATACAAGCACAGATTTTAGAGCTTATGAAAGACATTCAAAATCGTTTAAATAGTTCTATTATCTTCATTACGCATGACTTAGGTGTTATTGCACAGCTTTGCACAAGAGTAATTGTTATGTATGGTGGTATGGTAATGGAAGAAGCAACTGTGGAAGAGCTTTTCTATGATCCTAAGAATCCTTATACAATGGGATTACTTAATTCCATACCAAATCCTAAATCAGATGTAAAAGAAAGACTTGAGCCAATTCCAGGGACACCACCAGATCTTTTAAATCCACCAAAAGGCTGTCCATTCTGCAATCGTTGTAAATTTGCAATGAGAAAATGTTTAGAAGAATTACCAGAAGTTTATGAAGTTACATCGACACATAAATCAAGATGTCATTTATTACATCCTGATGCACCAGAAGTAAAAGGTTTTGTAAAGGAGGCTAGAGAACATGAACAAAGACAATAGAGAAAACTTAATAGAAGTTCAAAATCTTAAAAAGTACTTTACTAAAACTAGTGGATTATGGGGAAAACAAGTTAAACATATCAAAGCTGTTGATGACGTTTCTTTTTATATTAAAAAAGGAGAAACTTTAGGTCTTGTAGGAGAATCTGGGTGTGGTAAATCCACAACAGGACGTACACTCATTAAGCTTTATGAGCCAACAGACGGTAAGATTTTATTTGATGGTGAAGACATTACCAAATATTCAGAGAAACAAATGCTACCTTTCAGAAAGCGTATGCAAATGGTGTTCCAAGATCCATATGCTTCTCTTAATAGCCGTATGACAATTAATGACATTATTGGTGAAGCTATTGAAACGCATCATATTGCTACAGGAAAAGAAAAAAGTGAACGTATTCATTATCTTTTAGAACGAGTAGGCTTAATGAGAGATCATGCTAGTCGTTACCCACATGAGTTTAGTGGTGGTCAAAGACAACGTGTGGGAATAGCGCGTGCTTTGGCAGTAGAGCCAGAATTCATTATTTGTGATGAACCTATTTCAGCACTTGACGTATCTATTCAAGCACAGGTTATTAATATGCTTGAGGATTTACAACATGATATGGGGCTTACTTACTTATTTATTGCCCATGATTTATCTATGGTAAAACATATTTCAAATCGTATAGGGGTTATGTATTTAGGTAATCTTGTAGAGATTGGTGGTAGTGATGAAATTAATAAACATCCTGCTCATCCATATACGAAAGCATTACTTTCAGCAGTACCATTACCAGATCCAGATCTAGCGAGAGGTAAAAAACGTATTGTATTAGAAGGGGATGTACCAAGTCCTCTTAATCCACCATCAGGTTGTCGCTTCCGTACGCGTTGTAGTGAATGTATGCAGATTTGTTCAGAAGTAACACCGACACTTAAAGAAGTGGCACCAGGACATCAAGTAGCTTGTCACTTATATTCAAAATAATTAGGGTTTTCTCTAAGTAAGATAAGCCTTTTTATAAATAACGAGTAATGATTTACATGTCTAAATCATTACAATAAACATTAAGTAGATATTTAGGAGGGAAATAGTATGAAAAAGAAACTTACATTAGGACTTGCCATGGTTATGGCATCAAGTATGGTTTTTGCTGGTTGTGCTAGCAAAACAGATACAACAGGAGGAAGTACGACTGGTTCAGAAGCAACTACAGGTGAAGATTATGTACTTGCTGCTGATCAAACACTTCGCTACAATTTAGGAGCAGACCCATTAACATTAGACCCACAACTTAACTCAGCTGTTGATGGTAGCCATATTGTTAACAACGTTTTTGAAGGGCTTATGAGAGAAAAAGATGGGGAAGTAGTACCAGCTATGGCAGAAAGCTATACTGTATCTGAAGATGGTCTTGTGTATACTTTTAAATTAAGAGATGCACTTTGGTCTGATGGACAACCTGTAACAGCAGGTGACTTTGAGTTTGCATGGAAACGTGGAGCAGACCCAAAAACAGCTTCTGAATACATGTACATTTTTGAATCAGCAAATATCTTAAATGCAGGTGAGATTGCAAGAGGCGAAAAATCTATCGATGAGCTTGGTGTTAAAGCAATTGATGATAAAACTTTAGAAGTAACACTTAGTGCACCAACTGACTACTTCTTAGGTCTTACAGGCTTTGCTACATTGATGCCAGTAAGAGCAGACCTAGTAGATTCTGAAGGTGCATGGGCTAAAGATCCAGCAACATACATTGGAAATGGTCCATTTAAAATGTCAGAGTACAAAATGGGAGACCAAATTGTACTTGTTAAAAATGAAAACTATTGGAATGCTGAAAATGTAAATCTTGAAAAAATTGTAATGTATATGATTGTAGATGAGTCAACAGCACATACAAAATATACAGCAGGTGAATTAGATGTAAATGAATTTATCCCAACAGATGAAATTCCAACACTCATTGCTGAGGATCCAACATTCTATATCATGCCAAAAATTGGAACATATTACTATGCATTTAATATGAACAATGAAGCGATTAAAGATGCACGTGTACGTCAAGCACTATCACTTGCTATTAACCGTGAACAAATCGTAAAAGAAGTAACTAAAGGTGGACAAAAAGTAGCTTATGGTTTCATGCCAGAAGGTATTACAGATAATGAAGGAAACTCATTCACTGAAACAGCAGGAGATTATGGTGTTAATCCAAAAGGTGATGTAGAAAAGGCTAAAGCATTACTTGCTGAAGCTGGTTATCCAGATGGTGTAGGACTTCCAGAAATCGAAATCCTTTATAATACAAGTGAAAGTCATAAATTAATTGCTGAAGCAATGCAAGAAATGTGGAAACAAAACCTTGGTATTAATGTTAAATTAACTAACCAAGAATGGGCTGTATTCCAAGAAACAACTAACAATAATGCTTTTGATTCATTAGCACGTCGTGGTTGGATTGGTGATTACAATGACCCACAAACAATGCTTGAAATCTTTGAATCTGATAATACACAAAATATTGGACGTTACAACAGTGAAGCATTTGATACAGAAATGCAATTATCAAGAGAAACAATGGGTGCAGAACGTATGGAACACTTATATAAAGCTCATGATATCTTAATGGAAGATATGCCAATCGTTCCAATTTACTACTATGTAACTAATATGATGATTCAAGATTCTGTACATGATTTAGAATTAACATCAACAAGCAAACTTTGGTTTGGTGATGCTGAAATGATCGAAGTACAAGAATAAGAATTAAGCAAGAAAAAACCGTCTCTAAGGAGACGGTTTTTTCTTGCTTATCAACTATTTTGATCCTTTGTAGCTTTCAAATACTTTTTGTACGATTGTTCCACCAATTTTACCAGCTTCTCTAGCTGTAAGATCTCCGTTGTATCCTTGTTTTAAAGGTACTCCAACTTCTTTTGCTACTTCGTATTTCATAGATTCAAAAGCTTGTTTGTTTGACATAATGGTTGCCCCCTATAAGGTTTTTGTTTTTTAGTAGCCACGAAATATTCTATGCTCTTTGAAGAGGTGGAATGTTTTGCGGTTACTATGGTATTAATATGTGTAATATGATTTTTTTTATTCTAGTATTTTTTTCCTATTAAGTTGGTAGTAAGCATGAGTTGAAAATAAGGTTATTGTTTATGAATAATCGCATTTTATATATAAAATCTTAAAATCAAGTATATAAACAATATATTTAGTATATACATTTAAAAAAATGTCATACTTAAAGAAAAAATATAAAGTATAAAATAAAAGAAGGTATTGTAGAGTTACAATACCTTCTTTTATAAAAAGAATTATGCTTGGTTAACTGAACCAAATAATTCCATTTTTTCTTTAACAGTTGCTTTAATAGCTTCAAAACCTGGAGCTAATAATTTACGTGGGTCGAACCCTTTACCTTGTTGGTCTTTACCAGCTTCAATGTAACCACGTGTAGCAGCTGCGAATGATAATTGACATTCTGTATTAACGTTGATTTTAGCAACACCTAAAGAGATAGCTTTTTTAATCATTTCTTCAGGAATACCTGTACCACCGTGAAGTACAAGAGGAGTAGTACCTGTTGCATCATTGATTTTTTCAAGAGCATCAAATGCTAAACCTTTCCAGTTATCTGGGTATTGACCATGAATATTACCAATACCTGCTGCAAGCATTGTTACACCAAGATCAGCAATTTTTTTACATTCATCAGCATCAGCGATTTCACCTGCACCAACAACGCCGTCTTCTTCACCACCGATTGAACCAACTTCAGCTTCTAAAGAAAGTCCTTTTTCTGATGTGATTTTAACAAGTTCAGTTGTTTTAGCAACGTTTTCGTCGATTGGATAGTGTGAACCATCGAACATAACTGAAGAGAAACCAGCTTCGATGCATTTTAAAGCGCCTTCATATGAACCGTGATCTAAGTGAAGTGCTACTGGTACAGTAATGTTTAATTCTTCAATTAAGCCATTAACCATACCAACGATTGTTTTATAACCACCCATATATTTACCTGCACCTTCAGATACACCTAAAATAACTGGTGAGTTGTTTTCTTGTGCAGTAAGAAGAATAGCTTTAGTCCATTCAAGGTTATTAATATTAAATTGTCCAACGGCATATTTACCGTCTCTTGCTTTGTTTAACATGTCTTTTGCTGAAACTAACATATTACGCCCTCCATTAATCTTTTTTGAGAAAATAATAATCGTTATATTATTTGTCTTCTTGTCTCTTATTATAACGGTATTTTGATAAAAAATAAACAGCAAATTAATCATTGCAAAGTATAAAAATTTGTTGTTTATAACAAAATATTAATTAATTTAGCTTCTTTATGAAGATATTTACAGGAAACTGAACAATAGTAACTAAAATAGCTGGATATTATTGTTAAAAGTATATAAAAATAATGCCTTTAAGTCCAAAAGAATTCGAGAATAAATTTTATAATATTTTCAGCGGATAAGGAGAATAGTGATTATAAGACTATTGAAGTATGATATAATAGAAAAGCATTTATAAGAAAAAACGACAAATAAGAACAAAGAGGGGATTAGAAAAAGCATGAACCGGCACATTGGACTAACGAAGTTTAAAGCTTGGGTTAAAAGAGAAATGGTACTTACAGTAGCTATAGTATTAGCAGCCATTTCTTGTTTTTGGGAAATGCCTAAGTGGTCATACATAGATTTTAAGGTGCTTTTATTATTATTTAATTTGATGGTTGTTATTGCTGCCTTTAAAGAACAGCTTTTATTAGATTATTTAGCAGTTAACCTGTTAAAACGTTGTCAAAATAGTAAGCAAACAGGATTTGTTTTAGTGGGTATAACATTTATTGCAGCTATGTTTATGACAAATGATGTGGCACTCATTACCTTTGTACCACTAACGCTTATTATAGGACGTAAATTAGGTAAAATACCTATTAAATGGGTTGTATTTCAGACACTAGCTGCTAACTTGGGAAGTAGTCTAACACCTATGGGAAATCCGCAAAATCTTTTTATTTATACATACTATGATGTAAGTTTAATGAGCTTTTTAAAAGTAGTTGGTGGACTTGTTATTGTAGCTGCAGCTTTTCTTGGATGCCTATTATTAAAAGAGGAAAAAGAAGCCATCACCATTACTTTGGAAAGTGTACAGGTGAAGTCACCTAAGCAACTTTTTATTTTTCTCGTTCTGTTTATCATTATTTTAGGCTCTGTGGTTGGCGTTTTAGATTATCGCATTGCTTTTGGTATGACAATAATCACCACACTTTTAATGAATAGACAGCTATTACTTAAAATAGATTATACGCTTTTGATTACTTTTATAGGCTTTTTTATTTTTATAGGTAATCTAGCAGCTATTCCTATCATTAAAACGACCTTACAGAGCTTTTTAAATGGAGAGGGCTATACCTATTTAACTGGGCTTATAATGAGTCAGGTTATTAGTAATGTACCAGCGGCTATGTTATTAGCATCTTTTACAGAAAACTGGCAGGAGCTAGTATTAGGCGTAAATATAGGTGGCATGGGAACTCTTATTGCTTCTCTAGCAAGTGTGATTTCCTATAAGCTTTTTGTAAAAGAGTATCAGGAAGAAGCAAAGGCCTATTTCAAGTGTTTTACATGGTATAATGTCATAGGGATTATTTTACTAGCGCCTATAGGCTATGTACTCGTAAAGCTTTTACATTTACTATTTTAAATTTTGATGATAAACTAGAATTAACAAGTTTTATCGGCAAAAAGGAGAAAAATCATGAGAATTGTATTTATTAATGTACCATGGATGAAATATTATACAGGTGAAGGTGACGAAGAAAAATTAGTACCTACTTGTGGCTATAATTTTCAATACGTAAATGGTTATTATTATGGCTATGGTGAAGGACTAGACCAGATTGCCTTAGAGCAAATAGATGGTGGTTTAACAGGTGATGAACAAATAGAAGATGTAACAGTTGTATGGACTTCAAAGAATAGAGAAGGTCAAAATAAAGTAATTGGCTGGTATAAGAAAGCTACCATTTATCGTGAAGTAAAAACGTATTTAAGTATGGATGGTGAGCGTTTATTTTTCAAATATAGTATTGTAGCACCAGCAGCAGAGGCTCTATTATTACCGGTAGAACTTCGCTTATTAGATGCTAAAGAAATGACAGAAGGCATCTACTTTGAAAAGAATGAAAAAGTCATTGCAGATGTAGCAATGTATATACATAATTATGCGGGAGATCAAATGAATTATCTTTTTGCTAAAAAGGACTTAGAAGGTGCATCTATTTTAAATTTCCCTGAATATGAAATGTATTTTGCTAAAGCAGATGAGTTTCTAGCCAAAGATTTATATGGGAAGGCAGTGCGTTGTTTTAACAAAGCTATTGCTTTAGAACCAGAACTAGCTATTGGTTATGAATGTAAGGGAAGTATTTTTTTAAGCCTTAAAATGTATAATGAAGCTTTAGAGGTTTATAAAAAAGTTATTGAACTTGAGCCTGATAATGAAAATGCACACTATTGTCTAGGTCTTATTTATGGACTCATAGGTGAGTATAGAAGTTGTGTAGAGGAAATAAGTTTTTACCTTGATAAAAGAAAAGATGATATGAATGCCTTAGCGGAAAGAGGTATTGCGTATTATCATCTAGGAGAAAAAGATTTAGCTTGTAAGGCCTTTAAGAAGGCCTATGCTACTGAACCTGAGAATCCTATTTTTAAGCAACTTGCAGGATATATACAAGATTAAAGAGAAGCTAGGGCTAGATAAATGAGTGGAGTTTGTAAGGTCAAATAGTAAGTGAGGTTAGGAAGAAGAAAGCCTAGCTTACTATTTGACCTTATTATTATGGAAGCAATTAATAGTTATAAAGGGCTAGGAAAAGAAAGAAGATGTTGAACAATACCAATTAAAAAGTAAATAGAAAAAATTGTTAAAAAAGTGTATAAAATTTGAAATATATGGTATAATTGTAAATGTAAAATTGAGAGCAATAGGAGGGGGAGCATGTGGAAGTATTTTTAACTGTTGCTATTATTCTTGCTATAGGGGTAGCAATTTTAGTAGGCTTCAGTTTAGAAAGGACATTAAGACAGAAAAAAAACAACAATATCAGCATGCATTATCAAAAAAGTCCACTAGAATACATAGACCCATGGAAGCAAGAGAAAGAAGTTGTTTCCTCGGAAAAAATTAAACTCATGAAGGAAAAGGAATTAGAAAAGAAAGCAAAAGAAGAAGAGAATAAAAGTAAAAAGAAAGAGCAAGATAAGGGAGACTATAAAGAACAAGAAAGTAGTAAGAGAAGTGAAGTATTACGACCACTTGAAGATGTTAGACCAGGCGAAGTACAAAGAAATGGTCAAGAACAGTTTAATTTGAGAAAAGATGAACCATCTAATATGAATTCAGATGAAGATGGAAAATGGTGGCTTTAATAAGAGGGACTCATGAGAAAGTGCTAAAGTGGTTGACTGCCTAGGCACTTTTTATTAGGTATAAAATGACTTAAAATAGAAGAAAGTAGCATGAATGGAGGCAGTGTATGATGACTAAAACAGTAGGCTGGTTAATAATCAATGGTTCACTTAAAACATCGACTTTTATGGAAATGGTAGAGACTTATCAAAAAGCAAGTGCTAAAGTAGGAATCACACTAGAACTAATTTTTAATAATGACCTTATAATAGGCATAAGAGAAAATAAGCTCTTTTTAAAAGGGGATAAACTTAATCAATATCCTCATTTTGTATTATTTCTAGATAAAGATATAAGGCTTGCAATGCAGTTAGAGCAATTAGGAATAAAGGTATTTAATAGCTCAAAAGTAATAGAGATTTGTGATGATAAAGCAAAGACCTTTCAGTATCTAGCAGGAAAAGGGATTCATATGCCAAAGACAATTATGGCGCCATTGATGTTTTATGCAGTAGAAGAGGAAGAACAGTATTTATTACAAGTAGAAGAGTTATTAGGCTATCCAATGATCGTTAAAGAATGCTTTGGCTCCTTTGGAGAGCAAGTTTATTTAGTAACAAATAGAGAAGAGTTAGTCATGAAACGAAAAGAGTTGATGACAGTACCTCATTTGTATCAACAATATGTGGCACATAGTAAAGGTAAGGATGTAAGAATTTATATAGTAGGAGGTGAAATAGTAGCGACGATGCTAAGAACTTCCGAGGTCGATTTTAGAGCTAACATTAATAATGGAGGGATGGGAGTAGCTTATCAGCCCTCTGAAGCTTTTAGTAAAATGGCTCTAGAAGTTAGTAAAGCATTGGATGCGGATTTCCTAGGTATAGACCTACTTTTTGAAGATGAAGAGACTCCTGTTTTATGTGAGGTTAATTCTAATGCACACATTAAAGCCATTCAAAATTGTACAGGTGTTAATATTGCAGAAAAAATTTTATACTACATTAAGTCAAAGTTATAAGAAGGTGCTTAATGAGTCTAGGTCAATTAAAAAGGAGGGATATTATCTTTTAGTAATATCCCTCCTTTTTAATCTTATTTATTTTGGATTACTTTAGCTAAGCGCTTAATACCTTCCTTTATTGTTTGGGTATCTGAATTAGTATAGTTAAGACGGAAAGTACGAGAAGTAAGCTCTTCTGTATAAAATGGCTCACCAGGAACAAAAGCAACATTTTCCTTGGAAGCAAGATTGAATAAGTCTAAAGAGGACTCACCTTCTGGTAGAGTAGCCCATAAGAACATACCGCCTTCAGGAACAGTGATTTTTATATTGCCAGGGAAATAAGCTTTAATAGCTGTTACCATAGCAGAGCTTTGTTCTTTATAAAGGACTTTAATTTTACTAATATGTTCATCTAAATCATTATGAGCAAGATAATCAGAGATCACACATTGTGAAAAGAAATTAGTATGTAAGTCAGAAGCTTGCTTTGCAATGATGAGTTTATCCATAAGCATACTGTCTGTTGTACAAATCCAACCAATACGCATACCAGGAGTAACAACTTTAGAAAATGAGCCTAATAAAATACTATGGTCTAAACCATGGGAACCGATATAAGGCAAATCTTCCCCTGAAAAACGAAGTTCGCCATAGGGATCATCTTCAATAAGATAGGTAGAAGTTGATTGAAGTAGCTCACAAATAGCTTGACGTTTTTCTCTACTGTATGTAAGACCTGTAGGATTTTGGAAGTTAGGAACAGTGTAAAGTAATTTTGGTGAATAATCTTGAAGTGCTTTTGCTAAAGCCTTAATATCTAAACCATCTTCTAATAAATCAATACCGTGAAACTGTGGTTCATAAAGTGATAAGGCTTGGATAGTTCCTAAGTAGCCAGGTTTTTCGATAAGCACATGGTCATCTTTATTGATTAAAACTTTACCAATAAGGTCAAGTGCTTGTTGAGAACCACTAGTAATTAAAATATCACTAGGACTTACTTTTAAACCAAAACGTTTTTCGTAGCGGGCAGCAATTTGCTCGCGTAAAGGTAAATAACCCTCAGTGGTAGCATATTGAAAAGCACTAGCGCCATTTTCATCGACTACCCTATTCATAGAAGTTTTAAGTGCTTCCATAGGAAAAGAAATAGGATTTGGAAGCCCACCAGCAAAAGAGATGACTTCTTTATTTTGAGTTACTTTAAGAATCTCTCTAATAAATGATTTTTTTGTGTTTAAAATACGATCTGAAAATAGTTCATTCATATATATCCCCACCTTTAGTTTTATTCATTGATATGTTCAAGACCTGTATTTAAGATCGCCGTAACATGTAAGTCGGCTAAAGAATAGTAAACAACTTTCCCCTCTTTACGTGGTTTGACAAGGTTATAGGCCTTTAAAACACGTAGCTGATGTGAAATAGCTGAATGTGTCATACTTAAACAAGCAGCGAGGTCACACACACACATCTCAGAATATTTGAGTGCATTAAGAATTTTAATGCGAGTAGGATCGCCAAAAATCTTAAAAAGTTCAGATAAGCTAGTGATTGTATCAGCTGGGAGCATAGTCTTATAAGCAGCTTGTACGACATCTTCATGGATGATGGTACAAGTACAAGTATCTATTTTTTGGGACATCGCGAACACCTCTTTTATGTGAAGACACATTATTTTAATATTTAGGGTACAGAGTTTTTAGGAAACTGTCAAGTCACGAGGAGTAAAACACTCATAATGATAAGATAAAAAGCTTTGAAAAATAGAGTAAAATTAAACGATTTGTATTGATAAACTAATTGGTACGTTGTACTATAAAATAAGAATAATTGACAATATTTATATATATTTTTATTATTTAAAGAGAAAGAGGGGGAAAAATGATTAATTTTGATAAAGAACTAGAGAAGTTTAAACCTATTTTAAATGTAAACCGTATAGAAGAGCACATTGGCCAAGAAGATATGAAGGATATAATCGATATATTTAAGTTTTTTGATCGTGACATTTATAATGAAGCAAGTGTTTTAAGAGAGACGAAGGATGGGGAATAAGATGATGGAGTATGTATGCCCGTATTGTGGAAACAAAGCAAATCATGACGTGTATTGCCATAACTGCCACCATAAAATAGATTGGGTTAAAGAAGTCTGGGAGGGGAGTATCACTTACTATAACAGGGGGTATGATGCAGCAAAGGAAAGAAATCTAACCTTAGCAACGGCTTTTTTACAAAAAGCCCTTCATCTTAATAAATATAATACAGAAGCAAGAAATCTATTAGGACTTATTTATTTTGAAGTAGGCAGAGTGGGGGAGGCATTAAAAGAATGGGTTATAAGTCATTCTTTAAACAAGGAAGATGAATTATCTGCGCATTATATTAATGAAGTCCAAAAATCGCCTAAGCAGTTAGTTAGTTATAAGGAAGGGATTCATTTATACAATAAGGCCTTAGAGTATTTAAAGCAAAGGAATACTGATGTAGCTATTATAAGATTAAAGAAGGCAGTAAGTAACAATCCTAAATTTGCAGAAGCAAAGGTATTACTAGGGTTATGCTATATGCAAGATAAACAATTTTACAAAGCTAATGAACAAATAAAGAGTGTGCTTAAAATAGATAGTGGACATCAAAAGGCACTAAGATATTTTAAGGCGCTTAGCGGTGAAGATACATCTACGATTCAGCCATATGAATTAGAGTTTATTCCAACTAGCCAGTCTTCTAAAAAAGTAAGGCCTATACGTGTGATTGATCGTAGTCTATCGTTAAAGTATTCAGTACTCTATTTTATTATTGGACTTATAGCAATGTATGTCATTTATCATTTTCTGATACAACCTAATCAGGTGAAATCTTATGAACAAGAAATTACACGACTTACAAATAAACAAGAAGAATTAAGTGGTGAACTGAATCAGGTGATTAAAGATACTCAGTTAAAAGCAGCTACATTAGAAGCTGATAATACAAAGTTAGAAGCAGAAGTAAAAGAGTATGAAAAACATCTTGGTGTCTATAAGCAAAAAGATAAAATGGCTACAGCAAAGGCATATATAGAAGAAAGAAATTATATTCAAGCTGCAGAAGCTTTATATAATATTGCTCCATCTTTATTAGATGAAGAAAGTAAGATCACTTATGAAAGTCTTAAAGAAGCTTGTTATGAAAAAGCTGCAGCTGCACTTTATAATGAAGGATATCAATTAATGAATGCTGAAGATTATGTAAGTGCTAAAGGAAAACTAGAGGCAGCGCTCATCTATGACAATACCTCCCAAATAGCTAGAAAAAGTTTATATTCCTTAGGAGAAATAGAAGGAAAGCTTGGCAATAAGATAGAGTCGCAAAATTACTTCAATAAAGTTATAACAGAGTTTCCAGATACTTATGAAGCCAGAAGATCAAAAGAAAAGATACAGTAATATAAGTTAGTGAAACGATATAAAACCATAATAATCACAAAAAATACAACAATATCTAACAATTGGAAAACGATTGACAATTATTGGAAAAAGCGCTATTCTTATGAGGAGATTAAAGATAAGGAGGAGCGAGTACATTGAGAATGGAATTTATTATGGTGGAGCGAACATTAGTGGTTGTCTTAGAAGGAGAGATTGACCACCATACATGTGTTGAAATTAGGCGCGAAGTAGATAGAGAATATCAAAAAAATAGAGCAAGAGATTTACTTTTTGATTTTGAAAAAGTAAATTTTATGGATAGCTCAGGTATAGGTATGCTTATGGGAAGGTATAGAAGTGTAGCTATATGTGGGGGGAGTGTTGGACTATATAACGTTTCGAAAGAAGCAGGACGAATACTTAGTATGTCAGGTATTTATAAATTAATGAAAATTTATAATAGTAAACAAGAAGCACTGGAAGCATTAGCAGCTTTTGCTTAAGCTAAGCATGAGGGGGACAAAAAAGTGCCAAAGAAAAATCAAATGCAAATACAGTTTGCAAGCAGTTCTATTAATGAAGGTTTTGCTAGGGTAGCTATTAGTTCATTCATTTCTCAATTAGATCCAACCGTTGAGGAATTGTATGATATTAAAATGGCCGTCTCGGAAGCTGTTACCAATTGTATTATTCATGGTTATAGTAATAAAGAAGATGGTTTAATAACCATTAAATGTGCTTACGAAGAACGCACAGTAGAAATAGAAGTTATGGATGAGGGGAAAGGCATACCGAATATAGATGATGCAATGACAGCACTTTACACTACTTCATTAGAGGAAGAAAGGGCAGGACTTGGATTTACGGTAATGCAATCCATGATGGATGAGGTCGAGGTATTCTCACAAATGGGCAAGGGAACAACTGTAAAAATGAAAAGATCTCTCGCGGTCTAAGCCCGAGGCAAAGGTGGGATAGTATGGATCATACCTTAGAACTCATACAACGTGCACAGCAAGGTGATGAAGTAGCCAAAAACATATTAGTACAAGAGAATCTAGGACTGGTTTGGAGTTTAGTAAGAAGGTTCAGTAATCGTGGTTATGATATGGAAGATTTATTTCAAATAGGAAGTATTGGACTTTTAAAAAGTATTGATAAGTTTGATTTAAGCTTTAATGTTAAATTCTCTACCTATGCAGTACCAATGATTGTAGGAGAGATTAAACGCTTTTTAAGAGATGATGGCATTATTAAAGTAAGTCGTTCTTTAAAGGAAACTGCTTATAAAGTAAGAATTCAAAAGGATGAACTTATAAGGGAGTTAAATAGAGAGCCCACAATAAGTGAGATTGCAGCTGGGCTAGATCTTCCAGTTGAAGAAGTGGTAGAGGCTTTAGAGTCTAATGCAGAAGTAGAATCTTTAAATGCTGTTATTTATCAGGGAGATGGCAAGCCTATTACGTTATCGGATAAAATCGATGAGATGCCAACACTCCAAAATAGTTTGGTAGATAAGATGATATTGACAGAACTCATAGAAAGGCTACTACCCATTGAAAGAGAGATTATTCATATGCGATATTTTGAAGATCGTACACAAACGGAAATTGCTATTGCATTAGAGATATCTCAAGTACAAGTCTCAAGAATTGAAAAACGCATTTTAAGGAAAATGAGAGAAATGTTAGGAAGCTAAAGCTTGATCCTTTATAAGATAGGAATAAGAATAAGAAAGCTAGATAAAGATGAGTTGCATCAATAAGCAACGTTTTATCTAGCTTTTTTGTTGCGCTAAAAAAAGAACAGTCGCTAATAAAAGCGATGATAAATAGAGCAGGCTAAAGAGAATGTTCGGTAAAATGGCTGAAATCCACCTATCAAACCAATGAAAAAATTAAAAAATATAGGATTAAATGGTAAATATATCCAAAAAATAAGAAGTATGTCGAACGATAAATAAAAGTTATATTATATTGTTCGATAAAATCGTTGACGCTATTCTTAAATTATGTTACTCTTACAGTAGCTAATTAAGGTTAATTCATACGAAAGGGGAACCACGATGAGTGTTTTCAGAGTATATGTAGAAAAGAAGAATGGTTTTGATGTAGAAGCTAAGCGTATGGAGAGTGAGCTAAGAGAGTTTTTACAGATAGAAACGATCAA
Organism: Bacillota bacterium; assembly: GCA_023393125.1. GTDB lineage: Bacteria > Bacillota > Clostridia > Lachnospirales > Cellulosilyticaceae > Cellulosilyticum. Next base: position 22,368 of record JAEWMQ010000055.1, on the reverse strand, counting down.
GGGAGTAAGAATTTTAAACAGATATGATATTGAACATATTACAAGAGAGGTTTATGAAAAAGCATTAAATACAATTTTTTCAGAGCCACAATCAGATACATTAGTAGAAGAGCTTACCTTAACTAGTGGTAAGGCATTTGCTGTAAGTTATTTAAGAGGACAATACGATCAAAGAGCAGACTCTTGTGAGCAATGTATTCGTATTATTGATAGCACCCTTAAACCTACTGTGAGAACAGCCAGAGTTTACATTGTGGATGGTGAATTAACAAACGAAGAATTATTAAAAATTAAAAAACATGTTATTAACCCTGTAGAAGCTGAAGAAGTTTCTTTAGAACCAGTAGAGAGCTTAGATATGACTTATCCGGCTCCAGAAGATGTTAAGGTATTAGAAGATTTTACTCATATGGATGAGACAGCATTAGAAAACTTTAGAAAAGAACAAGGCTTAGCCATGAACTTAGATGACCTTATTTATTTCCAAGGTTATTTTAAAGGGATTAACAGAAATCCTAGCTTTACTGAATTAAAAGTAGTGGATACATATTGGTCGGACCACTGTCGTCATACAACTTTCATGACAGAGCTTACTAAGATTGAGATTGAAGAAGGCGAATATGCAGCACCTATTAAAGCAGCTTTAGATGAATACTATAGTATGCGTGAGGACTTAGGACGTACTAATAAGAAAGTATCACTTATGGACATGGCAACCATCATTGTGAAACATCTAAAAGCACAAGGTGGCTTAAAAGAATTATTTGAAACAGCGGAAATCAATGCTTGTACAATTGTAGATAAGATTAAAGTAGATGGTAAAGATGAAGAATACCTCATCTTATTTAAAAATGAAACACATAATCACCCAACTGAAATTGAACCGTTTGGTGGGGCAGCCACTTGTCTTGGTGGTGCTATTCGTGACCCGCTTTCAGGACGTAGCTATGTTTATCAAGCTATGCGTGTAACAGGCGCGGCAGACCCTAACGAGTCTTTAGAAAATACAATGGCTGGTAAGTTACCACAACGTGTGATTACAAAAACAGCTGCAAATGGTTATAGCGCTTATGGTAACCAAATAGGACTTGCAACAGGTGAAGTTAAAGAATATTATCACCCAGGTTATAAAGCAAAACGTCTTGAAGTAGGAGCTGTAGTAGGAGCAGTTAAACGCTCACATGTGAAACATGAAGAGCCAGTACCAGGCAATGTCATTTTACTTTTAGGTGGTGCAACTGGTCGTGATGGTTGTGGTGGTGCAACAGGTTCTTCTAAAGAACATACAGAAGAATCACTACATACATGTGGTTCTGAGGTGCAAAAAGGAAATCCAGTAGAAGAAAGAAAACTACAAAGATTATTTAGAAACCCAGAATTCTCAAAACGAATTATTCGTTGTAATGATTTTGGTGCAGGTGGCGTATGTGTAGCAATCGGTGAAATTGCTGAAGGACTTCGCATTAACCTTGATCTTGTACCTGTTAAATATAGGGGACTTGATGCAACAGAGCTTGCTATTTCTGAGTCTCAAGAAAGAATGGCAATTGCCATTGATAAAAATGATTTAGAGTTCATGATTAACCTAGCTAATAAAGAAAACTTAAATGCAGTTTGTGTAGCAGAAGTCATTAAGGAAAAACGTCTTGTAATGACTTGGAGAGACAAGGAGGTTGTCAACATTGATAGAAGCTTCTTAGATAGTGCAGGTGTAACACAACAAAGAGAGGCCAAAGTAACAGCACCTGAAATTGAAATCGAAGTAAAGAAACTTTCTAAGGATAACGTACTTACTACCTTAAAAGATTTAAATGTAGGCCTTCAAAAAGGTTTAGGCATGCAGTTTGATGGCACCGTTGGTGCTGGCTCAGTCCTAATGCCATACGGTGGTAAAAACCAATTGACAAAAGAAAATGGTATGGTGGCTAAGGTGCCTCTAGTAACAGGTGAAACAACAGCAGCAACCTTTATGACTCATGGCTTTGATCCTTATCTTTCAGAAACTTCACCATTCCATGGTGCTCTTTATGCAGTAGTAGAAAGTATTGCAAAAATCGTAGCATTAGGTGCGGATTATAGGAAAACTTACCTTTCTTTCCAAGAGTATTTTGAAAGATTAAATGGTGAAACTAGCTGGGGCAAACCAGTAGCAGCACTTCTTGGGGCTTTAAAAGCTCAAAAAGAATTAGGCCTTGCAGCAATTGGCGGTAAAGACAGTATGTCAGGTACTTTTGAAGATATCAGTGTACCTCCAACACTTATTTCTTTTACATGTAACTTAGGAGATGCTAAGGAATGTGTTAGTGGTAGCTTAAAAGCAGTGGGCAATCGTCTCGTTTATGTTGCTATTCCAAAAGATAATACTTACTTGCCAGATTTTAGTGTAATACATGAAGCTTATGGCAAAATTTATGAACTTGTTAAAGCAGGTAAAGTACAAAGTGCCTATGCCATTGGCGCTGGCGGAGTCGTAGCTGCACTTAGTCAAATGGCTATTGGTAATGAAATCGGATTAAAAGTAGAATTACCAGAAGAAATCGCGCCATTTGTAGCGGCTTATGGCGACCTTGTATTAGAAGTAGCACCTGAAGTAGCAGAGAAATTAACGGGGGATTTCTTTACTGTAATCGGAGAAACAGTAGCAGAAAAAGCAGTTACTATAGATGATGTGACTTTAGAAATCAGTGAAGTGATTAAAGCTATGTTAGCACCAACGGCTCATGTCTTCACGCAAAAGGTAGATAGTCCATTAGCCGCGGTAGATGCAACCTTTACTGGAGAGCGAAAAATCTATGTAGCTAAGCAAAAAATTGCACAGCCGGAAGTACTTATTCCAGTATTCCCAGGTACTAACTGTGAAGTGGATACAAGACGTGCCTTTGAAAGAGCTGGCGCTAAGGTAAATGAGGTATTATTCATTAATCGTACAAATAGTGAGATTGAAGATTCAATTGAACGTTTATACCAAGGTATTAAATCAGCACAAATCATTGCTTTTCCAGGTGGTTTCTCAGCTGGGGATGAGCCAGATGGTAGTGGTAAATTTATTGCTTCTACTTTTAGAAATGAAAGATTAAAAGAAGCCATTCATGAACATCTTTATACGCAAGATGGATTGATGTTAGGAATCTGTAATGGATTCCAAGTACTTGTCAAATTAGGGTTATTACCATATGGCGAAATTAGAGAAATGGACGGGGAATGTCCAACACTTACCTTTAATACAATCGGTAAACATATTTCTCTAATGGCTAAAACAAAGATTACAAGTGTGCAGTCTCCATGGCTTAACGGTGTAAACTTAGGTGATCTTCATCAGATTCCACTTTCACATGGTGAAGGACGTTTTGTAGCACCAGAAGCGATGCTGAAGGAACTTATTGCTAGGGGTCAAGTCTTTAGCCAGTATGTAGATGAAACTGGTTTTGCAAGTCAAGATGGTAATGTCAATGTTAACGGTAGTATGCATAACATCGAAGGTATTTTATCTGCGGATGGTCGTATTATTGGTAAGATGGGACATAGTGAACGTGTTGGTGAGTTCATTCATAAAAACATTCCTGGTAATAAAGAGCAAAATCTCTTTACATCAGGAGTGAATTACTTCAAATAAAAGAATGCAGGAATAAAAAATAAGCTATGCGAAATGTAGCTTTAAATAGATGGTTTATTAGACAGTCTTAAAAAAGAGTAGATTACAAGATGGTGTAACTTAGGAGGTTATTATGAAAGTTGCTTTTGTTATGGGAAGTGATTCAGATCTTCCAGTTGTAGAAAAAGGTGTTAAAACAGTTAAGGATTTTGGTGTAGAGGTAGAAGTAAGGGTTATTTCGGCTCACCGTACACCTTATGCTGCTGAAGAATTTGCAAGAGATGCAGAGAAAAATGGTATTGGCGTGATTATTGCAGCTGCGGGTAAAGCTGCTCACTTAGGTGGGGTGATTGCTGCTTTTACAACACTACCTGTTATTGGGCTTCCTATTAAGTCTAGTACTTTAGATGGTCTTGATTCACTTTTGTCAATGGTACAAATGCCTCCAGGTATTCCAGTAGCTACAGTGGCTATTGATGGTGCTGAAAATGCAGGACTTTTAGCTGTCCAAATGCTTGCTTTAAGTAGTCCAGAGTTAAAAGAAAAGTTAGTACTTCATAAGAAAATAATGGCGGAAAAAGTAGCAGAAAAAGATGCAGCAGTAAGAGCAAGGTTTGAGAGCAATTAAGAATTAATAATGAAGAATGAAGAATTAAAAAATCAAAGAATTGAAGAATTAACGATCAAGAATGAAGAATTAATAATTAGAGAATTAAAGAATTAAAGATAAATAATAAAGCGTTAATTATTAAAAAATCAAAGATGAGGGATGAATAATCAATGAGAAGTGATTAATAACGGAAGTACGTCCATTTTTCACTCTTCATTCTTCATTCTTCATTGAACTAATGGAGGGAATTTAAAATGGATAAAAGAGAGCAACTTTACGAAGGAAAAGCAAAAAAAGTATTTAAAACAGATGATGAAAGATACTACATTGTAAGCTATAAAGATGATGCAACAGCTTTCAATGGTGAGAAAAAAGGAACAATCGTAGGTAAGGGTGTTGTTAATAACCGTATGAGCAATATTATGTGTCGTATGTTAGAACAAAATGGTATTGAAACACACTTAGTAGAAGAACTTAACGATAGAGAAACAGTTGTTAAAGCTGTAGAAATTGTACCATTAGAGGTAATTGTACGTAATGTAGCTGCGGGTTCATTCTCAAAACGTTTTGGGGTAGAAGAAGGAACAGTACTTAAAAATCCAACACTTGAATTCTGTTTAAAAGATGATGCTCTTGGTGATCCAATGATCAATGATTATCAAATCTTAGCTCTTGACATCGCTACTGAAGAAGAACTTAAGGTAATGAGTGAAATAACTTTTAAAATCAATGAACTGCTTAAAGCATATTTCTTAAAAATTGGTGTTAAATTAATCGACTTTAAAATCGAACTTGGACGTGTAGATGGCAGAATCATTTTAGCAGATGAAATTTCTCCAGACACATGCCGTTTCTGGGATGCTGAAACAAACAAAAAATTAGACAAAGATCGTTTTAGAAGAGACCTTGGCGGTGTAGAAGAAGTTTATGCAGAGATGCTCGCAAGAGTAACCCAATAATAGAGGAGCGGTCATATGAAGTTTTTACAAGATGATTCATTACATGAAGAATGTGGCGTAATTGGCGTTTATAGAGAAGAAAAAGATGCCTCAAGGCTTGCTTACTATGGACTTTTTGCCTTACAACATAGAGGGCAAGAGTGTGCAGGGATTGCAGTTAATTATGGAGGAGACATTGATATCAAAAAAGGGATGGGACTTGTAGCAGATGTATTTGATGAGAAAGCCCTTAATGAGCTTCAAGGAAATATTGCTATTGGCCATGTACGCTACTCGACAGCAGGAGATAAAGATGTGAGAAATGCACAGCCATTAGTGGCCAAGTACAAACAAGGTGATATTGGCCTTGCTCACAATGGAAACCTTGTAAATGCGAAAAACATCAGGGAGATTCTAGAAGATAGTGGTGTTATTTTCCATAGCACCACAGATACTGAATCTATCTTAAATTTGATTGCTAGATATAGTAATAAAGGTATTGAAACGGGGATTAAGAATACCATGAGTCTCTTAAAAGGTGCCTATGCCTTAGTATTAACAACAGGAGAGGACTTAATCGGTATTCGTGATCCACATGGTCTTAGACCACTTTGCATCGGAAAGCTTAAAGATGGTTATGTATTAGCTTCTGAAAGCTGTGCCTTAGACGTATTAGATGCAGAGTTTGTAAGAGATGTAGAGCCAGGAGAAGTCGTAGTGATTAATAAAGAGGGTTTAAGAAGTATAGAGTCTTCTAATATGTGTCAAAAACACCTTTGCGTATTTGAGCTCATTTACTTTGCAAGACCTGATAGTGTCATCGATGGGGATAGTGTGTATGATTTCCGTGTCAATGCAGGCAAAATGTTAGCAAAACAGAAAAAAATTGAAGCAGATATGGTCATGCCAGTACCAGATTCAGGAGTACCATCAGCTATTGGCTATGCCAAAGAATCAGGCATTCCTTATGGTGAAGGACTTGTTAAAAATAGATATATAGGAAGGACTTTCATCCAACCTACTCAAGAGATGAGAGAAAATGCAGTTAAGATTAAGCTTTCTCCGCTCAAACAAAACCTGGAAGGTAAGAGAGTTATTATGATTGATGACTCCATTGTAAGAGGAACAACTTGCAAACGTATTGTAGAACAAGTAAGAAAAGCAGGAGCCAAAGAAGTGCATGTATGTATCACTTCACCTCCAGTGCAATATTCTTGTTACTTTGGCATTGATACTCCTTATAGAGAATTTCTTATAGGAGCACAAAAATCAGTAGATGAAATTTGTGAATACTTAGGAGCAGATTCTTTAACTTACTTAAGTGAAGAAGGTCTTCGCGAAGTATGTCAACATAAGAGTCAATTCTGTAAAGCTTGTTTTAATGGTAAGTACCCAATGGAAGTACCTATTGGCATACCACCTTCACAATGTTAATAAAGAAAGTACCCTAGATATCGTCTATCTAGGGTACATTGTGGTATAGAGAGCAATGAAGAATGAAAGATGAAGAATAGTTAGCCAGGTTTTAAATTTTTCATTCTTCATTTTTCATTAATGGCAATTAGTTAAATATAAAATAAAGCTATAGTTTACTATAGTTCATATAGGAGGAAGAAAAATGTCTAATAGTAAAATCACATATAAAGATGCTGGGGTTGATGTTCACCGTGGGTATGAAGCAGTAACTAAGATGAAAGAGCATGTTAAATCAACTTTTATTCCAGGTGTACTCACAGATATCGGAAGCTTTGGTGGGGCATTTTCTCTTGGTGCTTTTGCAGGAATGAAAGAACCTGTACTTGTATCTGGAACTGATGGGGTTGGAACTAAATTAAAATTAGCTTTTGATATGGATAAACACGATACAATCGGTATTGATGCAGTAGCCATGTGTGTGAATGATATTATTTGTGGTGGAGCAGAGCCTCTATTCTTCTTAGATTACATCGCAACAGGTAAAATTGCACCTGAACATATTGCTAGCATTGTAAAAGGAATTGCAGATGGTTGTAAAGAAAGTTTGTGTGCATTAGTAGGCGGTGAAACAGCAGAAATGCCGGGCTTCTACCCAGATGGTGAATATGACGTAGCTGGTTTTGCAGTAGGTATTGTAGATCGCCAAGATATGATTGATGGTAGCACTATTAAAGCAGGAGATGTCATTATTGGTCTTCCTTCAACAGGTGTACATAGTAATGGTTACTCTCTTGTTAGAAAATTAGTAGAAGCAGCGGGTGTAGATCTTCATGCGTATAGTGAAGAGCTTGGTGAAACTTATGGCGAAGCACTTCTTAAACCAACCAAACTTTATGTTAAAGCAGTTAAAGCAGCAAAAGCAGCAGCTAAAATTAAAGGGATTGCCCACATTACAGGTGGCGGCTTTATAGAAAATGTACCACGTACGCTTCCAGAAGGCGTAGATGCTAGAATCAACATCAATGTGATCGAAAAACCTCCTATTTATAAATTCCTAGAAGAAACATCAAACCTTGATGTCAACGAACTTTACAATACTTTTAATATGGGTATTGGTATGATGCTTGTAGTAGATGCAGCTGACAGTGAAAAAGTATTAACAGCACTTCACGAGGCAGATGAAAAAGCATTAGTTATCGGTGAAATCGTAGCAGGTAACAAAGGTGTGATCTTATGTCAAGATTAAGAATAGGCGTACTTGTATCAGGTGGTGGTACTAACTTACAAAGCATTATAGATGCAGTAGAAAATGGCACACTTGCAAGTGAAATTGTCTGTGTCATTTCTAATAAAGCATCAGCTTACGGCCTAGAACGTGCTAGAAAACATAACATCCCTGCTTTTCATATTGAGCCAAAGAGTGGTCATTATGATGAAGATTTATTGAATTTATTGTTAGAGCAAAAAGTAGATTTTGTAGTTTGCGCGGGTTATCTAAAAATCATGGATGAAAAGTTAGTGAATACTTTTAAAGGACGCATCATTAATATTCATCCTTCACTGCTTCCTAAATACGGTGGCATGGGTTACTTTGGTATTCATGTTCATGAAGCTGTGATAGCTGCAGGTGAAAAAGAAAGTGGTGCAACAGTTCATTATATTGATACAGGTGTAGACACAGGTGAGATTATTCTTCAACGCAAATTAGAAGTGTTTGAAGAGGATACACCAGAAAGTTTACAACAACGTATTTTAGCAGAAATTGAACATAAAATTTTAGTAGAAGCCATCAAACAGATAGAGGGGAGCAACTAAATCATGAAAATATTAATCATAGGAAATGGCGGAAGAGAATCAGCCATTGCACATACAGTGAGACGTTTTCATCCAGATGCTGAGATTTTTGTAGCACCAGGCAATGGGGGAACAGAAGATGCTTTTATCAATGTAGCTATTAAAGTGGAGGATCTTGAAGGATTAGCTGACTTTGCTACAGAAAAACAAATTGATCTTACCATCGTAGGGCCAGAAGTGCCACTTGTAATGGGGATTGTAGATGTCTTTGAAAAAAGAGGTTTAAATATCTTTGGACCTAATAAAGAATGTGCTCAATTTGAGGGTAGCAAACATTTTACAAAACAATTTTTAATGAGAAATGACATTCCAACAGCAGCTTATGCTAGTTTTAATAGTGATGCAGTAGAATCTTGCATAGCAGAAGTTAAAAACTTTAGTTTACCAGTGGTTGTTAAAGCAGATGGTTTAGCAGCAGGAAAAGGTGTACTCATCTGTGAAACATACGAAGATGCAGAAGTAGCCATTAGAGAGATCTTTAGTGGTAAATTTGCTGAAGCAGGTAGCACCATTGTTTTAGAAGAATTCTTAACAGGGACAGAAGCATCCCTTCTATGCTTTGTAGATGGAGATAGTATCGTACCAATGGAAACAGCTAGAGATTATAAACGTGCCATGGATGATGATAAAGGCTTAAATACAGGTGGCATGGGAGGTTTCTCACCAAACCCAATCATTACATCAGAAGTAAGAGCTAATATCAATGCACAAATCCTAGAACCAATTATAAGTGGCTTTAAGAAAGAAAATCTCAACTTCAAAGGGGTACTCTTTATTGGATTAATGATTGAAAATAACATTCCAAAAGTTTTAGAATTTAATGTGCGCTTTGGTGACCCAGAAACTCAAAGTGTGCTTCCTAGATTAAAAACAGATCTGATTCAAATTATGGAGGCGTGTATTGATGGTAATTTAGCCAATACACCAATAGAGTGGGATGACAGGCAAAGCGTAACCCTAGTACTTGCAAGCAAAGGTTATCCAGAAACTTCTCACAAAGGTGATGTAATCACAGGTCTTGATGCCTTAAATGAAGAAACTTACTTATTCCACGCAGGAACGAAAAAAGTAGGAGATACTATCCAAACAGATGGTGGAAGAGTACTAGCTATTACAAGTCTAGGGACTAATTTAAGTGAAGCTAGAGCAAATATTTATGAAGAAGTGAAAAAGATTAGTTTTGATGGTATGCAATATAGAAGTGATATAGCAAAATAGGTATATTTACAATTTAATAGTTTGTAAATAGTAGTTATCTTAACTACAGATAATGACTTATTTTAAAAATAGATGGTTCTGTAAGTGATGCACAGTACAAACAAACGATAAATAAGTTAGTGCTCTTAGGAGCCATATCACAGAGCGACATCTGGGATGAAAAAGATATACTGTTAATAATGATAGAGCATTACTAATTAAGTTTAGTAAAATAGGGTAGGGCTAAAAGCCTTATCCTTCTTTTTTTGCCTAAAATGTGGAACTGTTAAAATGAAACCAGGTGCAATGTCGGGTCTTATTTTTTATATAGCACAAAACTACAAAATCCAACACATCTAAAGTGATATACTATATAAGTAATTTAGTAATAAAAATAGATGTTTGTTGGGTGGGGATTATTTATATATAACGTAAGGTTACTAAATAAGGTTATTCACTAAGTACTCAAGCAAATAGTTATTTAGGTTAGTAATTAAAAGAATAGTTTTAGATAGGAACAGGTACAATCTTAATCTTGTTTTGTATAATAGAGAAAATGGGGAGTTTATAAGTCAGAATTTGGAGATATATTATGAAATCAATTTATAGGAATGAAAAGTCGAAAGATGCCATATTAGCATTGTATGATACACAGATAAAGGAATTGAAAGTACCCTATAAAGATATATATGTAGAAACAATATTTGGGGAAACACATTTAATTGAATGTGGTAATTTTACTGGTAAACCATTGTTGGTATTTCATGGTGGAAATGCTACTACTGCTTATAATTTAAAATATTGCAAATTTCTGTTAAATGATTTTCATATTTATGCGGTAGATACAATAGGACATCCCGGGAAAAGTGCTGAAACCTCCTTGTCTCCATATAATCAAGATTATGGGAAATGGGTAATTAGTGTAATAAGAGCATTGGGGTATGCTAGTATGGCTTGCTTTGGTGGTTCATTTGGTGCAGGTATTTTAGTAAAAGCAATGTGTGTATTTCCTGAATTAATTGAGCGAAGTGCATTGATTGTACCTTCTGCAATTAAAAATGCTCCTACATATAAAAGCATAAATATGACATTTCCGATGATTATGTATTGGCTTACTCATAAGGAAGAATGGTTTATTAAGTGTATTCTTCCTATGGCTATTGAAGAAACTAATATTACACAGGATATTTTAATAACTGCTCGTTGCAGTATTGATAATGCAAAAATAAAATCTATCATGCCGCAAAACGAAAAAGTGAAAAGCCTTAGTAAATATCATAACCCAGTTTTAGTTATGGCGGCAGAAAAAGACTGTTTATTTCCAGCCAAACAAGTTTTATCACAGGTAAAAAAAGTATGGAAACAAAGTATTACATATTTACTTAAAGATAGGGGGCATATTAACGAGTTGACAGATGTGGAAAAGAAAATGATTATAGAGTTTTTGTTAGGATAAATGCCATCTATCAGAGCGATTATTGTATAAATAATCTTTATCTTAGGTGAGTAGTTAGTGTTGCTAATAAATGAAAAGATAGTTTGTTTAGAATGAAGTTTATATTGATACTGGTTTAGGCTGCAGATAATGCAGCCTTTTTTATAAAACACAGCTTACAGAAATTGACATTTGCTTTAAAAAGATGTACAATATTTGTAACAAAATGTAATAAATAGTTAATATATACAACTAGTAATATAAAAATGGAGGTTTTTATGTGGAAACAAAAGAAAATAGTACTACTACTAGGAGCTAGTATGATGATGCTGCCTCAGTTAACATTTGGTAAAACAGTGGGTACTGTTAATGCAAATGTTCTTAATGTGAGGTCAGAACCAACAACATCATCATCTATTGTTAAGAAGGTTTATGCTAAAGAATCAGTACAGGTTGTTGATTTAGTAGGAACAAGTGATATATGGTATCAAGTTGATATTCAAGGTAAAAAAGCCTATATTAAACGAGAATACCTAACGTTGACAAAGGCTGATGGAACTGTTAAAGCAACCAAGTTAAATATAAGAAGCTATCCGGATACTCAAAAGTCAAAAGTTATTGGAAGTTTGAAGAACGGAACTAATGTTGAAGTTTTATACAAAGTTAATGGTTTTTATAAGATTATGCTTAATGGCAGTGCAGGATTTGTATCAAGTGAGTACATAGACTGTAAATATGACTCTTATATTAGTACGCAGTCACTTAGTAATGTTGGAGAGATTCCAGTATGGACAGGTAGCACAACAACAACTAGTAGCACAAAAGGTGAAAAAGTGGTTGAGACGGCAATGAAGTATTTAGGAAACCCTTATGTATATGGTGGAACTAGTTTGACGAATGGGACAGATTGTTCTGGCTTTACACAAGGTGTTATGAAGATTCATGGGGTAACGATTCCAAGAACTGCAAGTGATCAAAGCAAAGTAGGAACTTTGATTACGAAAGAGAACCTTCAAAAAGGAGATTTATTATTTTTTGGAAGTAGCACATCAACCATTAGTCATTGTGGTATTTATATAGGAGATGGTAAGATGATTCACGCAAGTACACCATCAACAGGTATTATTATTTCAAATGCTTATACATCTGGGAATTTACCACTTCAAGTGATTAGAAGAGTAATATAAAATATAAAAATATAAAATATTAACATTGGAAGAAATTAAAATATAATACAGTTTTTTATTAGGGATTCTACTAGGAGCTGACATATAATAAGTGTAAAAATAACAAACAACTTCTATGGTATAATCCAACGCAGCATTAACTTGACGCGCCACTTATAAGTTGTCCTAAACGTTTTTACATCGAGCAGTACCTAAATAAAGTTTAAAATCAGAGTCTTAAAGCCTTAGTTTCCTGACATAAGGGTGCACCGGCTAAGACTTTTAAGAGCTCCTCACTCTTCGTTTAAACTTTTATAACTTATGCTATCAGTACCTTTAATGTGCAAGGCATACTGAGGAGCTATGACTATGCCCTTTTTTGGTAATAGCATAAAATTAAAAGTGAATAATGAAGTGCTGGAGAACAGAAAGAGCCAAATGACAAATGTTGTTTGGCTCTTTTTGCATGCTAAAATAGATAATGTCTTATGAGAGATATGAAAGTTCTAAGGATTTCTAGAGCAAATGTTTATTTTGCTTGTCAATTTAGATATAATAAAAAGTATACAATGATTAGGAAAAAGATAAAAATTTTAAACTATATAAACGGAAGATTTTTAGGGGGAATGAAGGGTGAAAGAAAATACGTGGCCTATAGCCTTATTTAATGGCACGGTAGCAACAACAAATGGACTTTATGAAATAACAGATATTGCTATTGATACAGCTAAAGAACTTTTACAGACCTATGGATTTATATCAGCTATAGGTCATGAAGCAACGGCAACTATTATGAGAGAATTGTTAGAACAGCCTATAGTAATGAATCGTATTCAATTTCATCAAGAGGTAGGACAGATAGCGATTGTTTTCAAACTTAATGAAAGACCAGATGAAGGCGTTGTTCTTAATAGGGAAGAAGTAGAACAGATTGGTTATTGCCTAAAGAAGATGATTCGAATTTTGTGATAATAGCAGTAGATTGCAATTCTGTGTATTTATGGTTAAAATAATAGAAGAAGGTAAATAATAATATAGATAAAAAATATTAAAAAAGTAATTAGACTAGATGTTTTTTATTTAGGTTTAAACATTTCCAGCTTTATTTACACATCAAAATAGATTAAAATACAATCTATGGGTTACATAAATAACGGACAGGAGTTTTAACATGAAAAGAAACACAATTATAAAAGATATGATTATTATTGGATTTGCATTGTTTGCAATGTTTTTTGGCTCAGGTAATCTCATTTTCCCTCCTTATCTTGGTCATATGGTAGGTGATCAGTACTGGATAGGGTTAATTGGATTTATGATTATGGGCGTAGGACTTCCTTTATTAGGTGTTATGGCAACAGCTAAAGTTGGAGGAGATTTTAGAGTTGTAGGAAACCATGTAAGTCATTTATTTTCTACAATCTTAATCACATCACTTATGTTAACAATAGGGCCTCTTTTTGCTATTCCAAGAACAGCAGCAACAACATATGAAATAGGGATTAAACCTTTTTTTGAAAATATCAATCCTATAGTGGTTATTGGTATGTATTTTCTAATAAATACCCTTTTTGTTATTAGCCCTGGATCTATTGTGGATTTAATAGGAAAGTTTCTAACACCGATTTTACTATTTACCTTACTAACTTTAATTATAAAAGGAAGTATCATACCTTTAGGGCCTGTAACAGAAACAACTTTAGATAATGTGTTTGCAAGCTCTTTAATAGAAGGTTATCAGACCATGGATGCTCTAGCAGCAGTGTGCTTTGGTGGTATGATTGTTCATACAATAAAATCTAAAGGATATAATCAACCTAAGGAGATTGTAAAACTCACATTAAAATCATCTTTAATAGCTATTATTGGTCTTGGGATTATTTATGGTGGGCTAATGTATCTAGGGATGTATACAGGCCATATGAGTGGAGATATAGAAAAAACAGCTTTAGTTGTAACACTTGCAGAGCAAATTCTAGGTAAAACAGGATCTGTTTTTCTTGCCATATCAGTATCTCTAGCGTGTTTAACAACCTCTATAGGCTTAACGGCTACAGGAGCGGAGTATTTTTCAGAGCTAACAAAAGGAAAGTTACCTTATTGGTTAGCTGATATTCTTATTTCACTTATAAGTATGGGTATAGCGCTTATGGGAGTAGATCGAATAGTAGGGATCACACTACCAGTACTTAAAATTCTTTACCCTGTTATTATTGTACTTGTAGGACTTACATTTGCAGATAAATGGATTACTAGTAATAGGGTTTATCAAGTAGCAGTTTATATAACACTTATCATATCCATATTAGATGTTATGGGACAAACTTTAGGATTCATACCATTACAAAAGCTAATTGGGCTTATTCCTTTAAGTAGTATGGGATTTCCTTGGGTTGTGCCAGTTCTAGTGGTGTTTTTAGTCTACAAATTAATGGATTTGAAACAAGTAAAGGAATAATACACAAGGGGAAGATGATGTCTTTTCATTTGTGCTGATTTAGGATAGAATAGAGTTTAGACTAGAGAAGCAGAAGTTGAAAGGATAAACTAATGGACAGTAATCAAACAATGGCAGTATTTAAGGCATTTTACTTTGGATGTGAGAGTATGGAAAAAATTGCGAGACGTACCAAGGTATCTCGTGAAGAGGTAAGAGAAGCCTTACGTGGTGCACGCGAGTGTGGACTTATTAAATATAGTACAAAAGACTATAATGAAACATTTACTCATGTAGAAAATAAGAAATTAGGTGCGTATTTAAGAGCAAAAGGTATTATAAAATAAATAGAAACGGCTTATTCTTTCATTAGGAAAGAGTAAGCCGTTTTTTACGTAAATGTAATCTTTTAGAAGAGGTAATCAATAAGATGTTAATAACAAAGAGTAAGAGGATAGATGAAAAGAAACTGTTAATAGTTGAGGGGAATAATTTCAGTGTATATGTAATACATATAAAAAAGGAGTAAAAATATTTGACAGGGGGAAACAAGATGGTTGATCGTGTAAAAGCAAAGGAAAGTGCTAAAATTCAATTACAGGGTAGGTGGGGAGAAGCAATCCTAGCGTTTTTACTAGTGACATTGGTTTTAATTGCTATGAATTTTGTAAGTGAGCTTCCTTATGTAGGGTGGATTATTAGCTTGGCATTAGGTGGGATATGGCCATTAGGTATGGCTATTTATTCTCTCAAGTTTTCAAATAGGGAACTGGTAGGTATAGAGGACATTTTTAGTGGGTTTAATAATTGGCTTACTTCTTTTTGTTTATATTTCTTAATGGGACTCTTTACTTTTCTATGGTCTTTACTACTTATTATTCCAGGGATTATTAAGGCTATCAGTTATTCTATGAGCTATTACATATTAGCTGAAAATCCAGAACTATCGGCTATGGAGGCTATTAATAAAAGTAAGGAAATGACAGAAGGTCACAAGTGGGATATTTTTGTCACTCAGCTTTCTTTCATTGGTTGGGGTATACTTGCTAGTTTAACTTTAGGAATCGGGTATCTTTGGCTTATTCCTTATATGAATATTACAATGGCTAATGTATATAGACAATTAAATGATAAAGAACCAATCCTATCTACAATAATTGAATAAAATTAAAAAGCAATGTTTGTATCAAAAATGAGTCATTAAAATTTTTGTTAGGATTTTAATGACTCATTTTTGATGTATTTTACAATAAAATATATTTAAATTAATAAATTTGACAAAAAGTATTCCAAAAAAGAATAAAAAGTGATAAAATTATTTAGAATAATTAAAAATTTTAAAAACGTAAGGCGTAAGAAAAAAATATTTTTAGGGGGAAATAAGATGATGGATCGCGTAAAAGCAAAAGAAAGTGCCAAAATTCAATTAAAGGGTAGGTGGGGAGGAGCTATTGTTGCCTGTCTAGTTTTATCAATAGCTATATTTGCTATGAGTTTTGTGTCACTTCTACCTTTTGTGGGGTGGATTATTACTGCAATTCTAGGTGGGGTATGGCCATTAGGAATGGCAATTTATACTTTGAGGTTTGCTAATGGGGAAAGTGTAGGTACTGGAGATATTTTTGGCGGTTTTAACAATTTAATTGCGTCATTTTGTGTTTACTTCTTAACAGGACTTTTTACTTTTCTATGGTCACTATTATTAATTATTCCAGGAATTATCAAAGCTATTAGCTATTCAATGAGTTATTATGTATTAGCAGATAACCCAGAGCTATCGGCTATGGAAGCGATTAATAAAAGTAAGGAGATTACACAAGGTCACAAGTGGGACATTTTTGTAACTTATCTTTCATTTATTGGATGGACTTTACTTGCTAGTTTAACTTTAGGAATCGGTTATTTATGGCTTGTTCCTTATATGAATATTACAATGGCTAATATTTATAATCAATTAAATAAAAAAGAATCTAGTTTAGCTGAAATGGCTCAATAAAATAGGAAGCTTAACCTAATCTTACTACAAAGTGGATAGGGATTAGCGATATATTATATTGTGTTAAGAAAGTATAAATGTTATTTAAATAATATTGATATTTTAGAAAAAAGTGATAAGATAATTTTAAAGAAAGATCAAAGGCGATCTTGCATCATTAGGATGCGAGGTCGCCTTTTTCGTTTCAAAAAATAAATTTGTAGGAGGGTGACAAGAATGGATTTACAAATTAATGCAGGGGATACAGGATTTATCATGATTTGTGCAGCATTAGTATTTTTGATGACACCTGGTCTTGCGTTTTTTTACGCAGGTATGGTAAGAAGGAAGAATGCGTTAAATACGCTTTTATCTTGTTTCTTTATTTGTGGGCTAGCTTCATTGATGTGGATTATCTGTGGCTATTCATTATCTTTTGGAACAAATCATGCAGGGATTATAGGAGGGCTTAATGAATTGTTTTTTAACAATGTTGGTATGGAGCCTAATGGTGATTATGCAGGAACTATTCCAGAAACTTTATTTGCAGCTTTTCAAATGATGTTTGCGATTATAACACCAGCTCTTATTTGCGGAGCTATAGCTGAACGTATGAAGTTCTCTAGATTAGTTATTTTTATAGGTGTATGGTCACTACTTGTTTATTATCCATTAGCTCATATGGTTTGGGGAGCAGGTGGTTTCTTAAGAGAGTTAGGTGCCCTTGACTTTGCAGGCGGTAATGTTGTTCACATTAGTTCTGGTATAACTGGTTTAGTAGCATGTATCATTCTGGGAAAACGTCGAGGTTATGGAATGCTTTCTTATAAACCACATAACATTCCTTTTGTTGTATTAGGTGCAGGATTACTCTGGTTTGGTTGGTTTGGCTTTAATGCAGGTAGCGCACTTAGTGCTAGTCCTTTAGCTGTTCATGCTTTTCTTACCACAAATACCTCAGCAGCAGCAGCTCTTATTTCATGGTTAATCATTGAGAAAATTATCTATAAAAAAGTGACGGTTTTAGGTGCAGCCACAGGTGCAGTAATAGGGCTTGTAGCCATTACACCAGGTGCAGGTTTTGTTCCTGTTTGGGCTTCAATTGTTATTGGCCTTGTAGTAAGCCCTCTTTGTTTCTTCTTTATGTCAAAGGTAAAAGGTAAATATGGCTATGATGATGCATTAGATGCATTTGGTTGTCACGGAATAGGTGGTATTTGGGGCGGCATTGCAACAGGTTTATTTGCGGAACAATCTATTAATCCGGATGTAATAAGGTGGAATGGTCTTATTTATGGAGAAACTAGATTATTGGGTGCTCAACTTGTGAGTATTATTGTAACCATTCTTATTGCAGCAGTAATAAGCTTTATCATTTTGAAAGTAATGAAATATTTTGGGGATTTACGTGTAAGTGCAGAAGATGAAGCTATAGGTCTTGACTTATCAGAGCATAACGAAGCAGCTTATCCTGCTTATAATGGTTTAGATTAATATCCAAAGTCATCAGAAAGAGAAGAGGAATGAACAATGAAAAAAATTGAAGCTATTATTAGACCAGAAAATTTAGAGAAACTTAAAGATGCTTTGTTAAAAGCAAACATTCCAGGTATGACCATTGGCCAGATTTATGGATGTGGTAATCAATATGGTTATACTGAACATGTTAGGGCAAGCGAAGTCATAGTTAATACTTTGCCTAAAGTAGAAGTTAAACTCATTATTCCAGATGAACGTTTAGATGAAATGATTAAACTAATTATATCAGTGACGCAATCAGGTGAGTTTGGAGATGGAAAAATATTCGTTTATGATGTAGTAGATTGTATTCGTATTAGAACAGCCGAACACGGTGATAAGGCGCTATAAAAAAGAAGAAATGTGGACTTTATCGCACGAATGTACGATGAAGTCTACTTTTTGTTTTAGATTATTATGATTTTATTAAGAATGAAAAATAGAAATCTTAAAGAAAATATTGCTTTAAAAATAATACTAAAAAGCAAGTGTTTTATCAAAAGAGAGAATAAATACGGTAAAAAGACTCCAAAATAGTAAAGTAGAATTTCTATTTAAAAGGAGAATAAAGATGCCAACCTTAAAATGTGATGTTAAGAATTGCTCTTATAATGAATCTCATTACTGTTCACTAGATTATATTCATGTAGGAGAAGAGGGGGCTACTAATAGAGAAGCAACCTGTTGTGAAAGCTTCAATGAAGGCGAATATGTAGCCAGTAGCTGTGCAAAAGAGCCTGAAGAAGTGGTACAAATTAACTGTAGTGCAACACAATGTATTCATAACGCTAGCCATAAATGTGCGGCAGAATGTGTCACTATTAGTAGTACAAGTACTGCCTGTTGTGCTTGTGAAGATACTTTATGTGGTGCGTTTATAAGTAGATAGAGTACAAAAAGGAAGTGATCCATGTAAAAGGATCGCTTCTTTTTTTATGTCTATTTTAGAAGCCTTATTTTGTATAGCTAAATAGGAAGCAGTTATTAAATTTTTATAAAGTTCATTGACTTACAAAATTAATATGATATCATAACAATATGATATTAAAATGATATCAAAATATAAATGTTTGGAGTGAGTAAGATGGAAGACAAAAAGATCCTATATGAAGAAAAAGACATGAAAGCAAAAAGCGGCATGGCTATGTTATTGGGTATTTTATTATTAATGGTCATTTGTATTGCAGCATTTCCATTAAGTATTAGTTTTCTAGCTGGTAAATTTGAGGCATTAACAGTGGTGATTTGTATTGTAGCAGGTATTGGTTTTATAGCCAGCTTTATCTTACTTGCCGGTTTAAAAGTGATTAATCCTAATGAAGCCTTAGTGCTTACATTATTTGGACAGTATAAGGGAACATTAAAGAAGGAAGGATTTTATTGGGTTAATCCTTTTTGCACAAGTATTAATCCAACGGTTAAACCAGCTCTTCAAGTAGCAACAACAACTGGGGGGCAGAGTAATGTTAACATTCATGGGGTTGAAACAGGTAATAAAAAGATATCTCTTAAAGCAACCACATTAGAAAATAAAAAGCAAAAAGTAAATGATGAATTAGGTAATCCTATTGAGATTGGTGCCATAGTGATTTGGCAAGTAAGAAATTCGGCTCAAGCTGTATTCAATGTAGATCATTATAAAAATTATATTTCTACTCAGTGTGACTCTGTTATTCGTAATGTAGCAAGGTGTTATCCTTATGATATAGCAGAGGTAGAAGGAAGTGATGAAAAATCACTACGAGGCAGTAGCCAAGAAGTAGCAGATATTATGAAAAAAGAGCTTCAAGAAAAGGTGGATATTGCGGGGATTGAGATTTTAGAAGTAAGAATCACACATTTATCTTATGCACCAGAGATTGCATCAGCTATGCTTCAAAGACAACAAGCAGTAGCTATTATTGCAGCTAGACAGAAAATTGTTGAGGGAGCTGTAGGCATGGTTGAAATGGCTCTTAAGCAATTAAATGAAAATGGTGTAGTAGAATTAGACGAAGAACGTAAGGCGGCTATGGTAAGTAACTTATTGGTTGTACTTTGTGGTAATAAAGATGCTCAACCAATTGTTAATAGTGGTACAATCTATTAGAAATCATATATAGAAAGGACCTTAAGTAGATGGACAACAAAGCGAAAGAAAAGGAAAAAAAACAGGTTCTACTAAGATTGTCACCAAGCCTTTGGAATGAGTTAGCAGCTTGGGCAGAAGATGACTTTCGCTCGATTAATGGACAGATAGAATATTTACTTACGGAATGTGTGAAAAAACGTAAGAAAGGTTCTGTTAAAGAAGAATAAGTACAAAAGCATAAGGAATGAAGGAGAAACCATGAGGGATAACGACATGATACAAGAACAATACGAGAATTTTGAAGGGAATATAAGAAAGCTAGATGAACTCATAGGTCAACTAGAGCTTTGGAGTGATGAATATACCATTAATCATAAAAAAGAGGAATTAAGATTGCCAGAGTATATAGAACTTCATTATAATTTAGAAGCCTTAAAAGAAGAACTATTTACTTTTTTAAATCAGCAAATAGCATGTGAAGGAAAAACAGAACGTCTTTTAGAAGCAGAATCTGCTATTTACAATCGATTAACCGATTATAAAGTGACAGAAGCTCATATTCATGAATGGATTAGAGAGATTAAAGATGTCTATATTTTAATAGCTAAGTCACCATTACTTGAAAAGCATAGAGCTTATTTAGAAGAAATACTTAAAGCGGAATAAAACAAGAAGGCTAAGTCTAAGTGGATTATTAACGATAGACTTAGCCTTTATTGACATCTATTTAGATTAGTTTTATGAAGTATGAAGTAAAGACGTAACCACGTCTAATAAGCAATCTAGTGCTTGAAGCTGTGAAGAACTCACGCTAGATGAGATAAGTTCTTCTATATGGGAATAAAGTTGATGATTGCCTTCCACAATTTCTTTTCCTTTTGGGGTTAATTCAAGAAAATAGACACGTTTATCTTCTTCTGACTGAACCTTTTCAATAAACTCATGCTTTTGTAACCTTTTAATTAATGCAGAGATAGCTGGTTTAGTAAGAGACAAGGCCTCTGCTACATCTCCAAAATTAGGGCGCTTCATATTATGAATAGCTAAGAGATAATAGTAGTCACTGATATTAAAGTCGGCGTGTGTTAGTAAAAGATGATTAATACGTTCCGAAGATTGATGCCATAAATAATTAGTTATGGCTTCAAGATTTTTAGATATCACATTTAAACTCCTTAAGTAGATAAAATAAAGTACAATAATATATTAGAATATTTAGTATAAATAGTCAATTATTCAAGTGTTATAATTATTTACAAAAAAACACCCATAAGTTGTCCTAATATAGGTCAACATTTTAGGGTGTTAAGGTGTATGAGCATCACTGAGATGATTATAATCATCAGAAAATGCAACAAGTGCAGTAATGACCTTAGATTGTCTTTTTAAAGCTGCGTCATAATGAGAGCTAAGTGCATATGCAGAAGGTGCTTGAGGTAGCCCTGCTAATAAAGTGGCTTCGTTAAAAGTAAGGTCTTTAGGTGCTTTGTTAAAGTAATTTTGACTAGCCATAGCAATACCTGTATTACCATCTCCATAATAAATGGCATTGACGTAGAGTTCTAAGATTTCTTCTTTGGTATAAAGTCTTTCTAATTCATAAGCGAGAAACATTTCTTTAATTTTACGCTCTAAAGTCTGTGTTTTATCTAAAAATAGATTTTTAGCGAGTTGTTGAGTGATCGTACTTCCGCCTTGTTCAATGTCCCCTGAAACAAAGTTAGTAATAAGTGCACGACCAAGACCAATAAAATCAACTGCGCCATGTTTATAAAAACGATGATCTTCAATGGCCACAATAGCATCAAGAAAAGTAGGGCTAATTTGATCAAAAGATGTATAGTACTCGTTATTTTGAAGTGTAGTTACAGTTTCTTCTATTGGATAAGTGTTAATGGTATGCTGATAAGTAGCATAACCGAAGCCAATACCGCCAATGGTTAATACAAGTAGAAGAATGAGCATGATTTTAAGTATCTTTTTAATACATTTCATAATTAACAGCCCCTTTCTGATTGTAATAAAGCTATTATAACGAGTTGTGCTAGTTAAATTTACAAGTAGAATAAGCTCCAATCATGTGATATCGTTACCCTGAAAAAAAGAAAAAACAAATAAAATGGGGGATATCACATGCTAGAGCTCAAATATTATTCTGT
>JAEWMQ010000058.1 GCA_023393125.1 Bacillota bacterium | reverse complement strand
CCGGCTGTTAACCGGAGGGTCGTAGGTTCGAACCCTACTCGGGGAGTTAATAAGGCCCGTTGGTCAAGCGGTCAAGACACCGCCCTTTCACGGCGGTAACACGAGTTCGATTCTCGTACGGGTCATTACATTTTAATATGCCGACGTGGCTCAATTGGCAGAGCAGCTGACTTGTAATCAGCAGGTTATCGGTTCGAGTCCGATCGTCGGCTTGCTACATATAATGTAGTGATATGGACCCTTAGCTCAGTTGGTTAGAGCATCCGGCTCATAACCGGACGGTCCTGGGTTCGAGTCCCCGAGGGTCCATCACAATTCATTAAAATGTAAGTATATAAGGCCCAGTGGTACAGTTGGTTAGCACGCCGCCCTGTCACGGCGGAGGTCGAGGGTTCGAGTCCCTTCTGGGTCGTTTAGCTAGATTAACTAGCTAATTAATTAAGATATGCCGTTAATATGGTCGCTTAGCTCAGCTGGGAGAGCACCTGCCTTACAAGCAGGGGGTCATAGGTTCGAGCCCTATAGCGACCATCATATGCCCGAGTGGCGGAACTGGCAGACGCACAGGACTTAAAATCCTGCGAGCTAACCCTCGTACCGGTTCGATTCCGGTCTCGGGCATATCTTAAAGAAAGTTATTAATAAATAAGTGCGCATAGCTCAGCTGGATAGAGCGTCTGACTACGGATCAGAAGGCCGAGGGTTCGAATCCTTCTGTGCACGTTTTCTATAAATCATATAGAAGTAACAACAAATATAAAATTGACATCATGTGCGCATAGCTCAGCTGGATAGAGCGTCTGACTACGGATCAGAAGGCCGAGGGTTCGAATCCTTCTGTGCACGTTTTTTGCCGACGTGGCTCAATTGGCAGAGCAGCTGACTTGTAATCAGCAGGTTATCGGTTCGAGTCCGATCGTCGGCTTTAATATTTGAATTAGAACACCGTATGGTGTTTTTTTTGTTGCTGTAATTAACTTTTATTGTTAAGCATTAGGAGATTTCCAATATAGCCATCTATTGGCAGCTAAGTATATTTGTGGCGCTGTAGCCGTAGGCATAGTATTATTAAGTGGTATTTTATTCATAGATAGCTTAAGGCCATTTTTTATGGTAGAGAAGTTATCTACCTGGAACATGAAGATAGTTTGTATTTGTACAGTACTACCTACTATAGTGATTCAAATCTACAGAGTAATAAGGGAAAGATTTAAATAATTAATTACTACTTAAAAGGGCTGCACACTAAATAGTGGCAGCTCTTTTATTAGCTATAAAGTGGGCTTATTTTTCTTTAAAAGGAGGATCTTGAACATAAATACCTACTAGTTTTTGAATCCCTCTAGGAATGGCATCTTTGGAAGTTTTCCAATCAGCTTCTTTATTGCGATAGTCATATTTATCTATGAACCAAGATAAGTCCTCTTCGATACGTTTAAGATTAGTTTGCACTTTGTCAAATAGAATAGTGTAGAATTCAGGTTTAGCTTTTTCAGAAACCAAGGTATCTGATAGAGCCATTAAATCGCCAAAATGAGTTATACAGAAACCCTTACAATCTTTAAAGAGAGTTACAAAATCAGGGCTAGTCTCCATTAAATAGAAGAAAGTATTCATGTAACGAATAAAGTTTTTATCAATATAGTCACAAACATAACAAGTATGATTCTGCTCATTAACCCAGTTACTAATAGGATTTCCAGCTAACTCATCCATTGTTTTAGCTTTTTTGAATTTAGCAAACATGTTTGGTTTAGAAGGAGAAAAAGCTTCTATCTTTTTGGCTAATTCTTTTTGAAGGGCTATATAATGCGTATGTAACATAAGAGCCATACCAAGTCGGTTGCCGTAATCATACATTTTTTTGTAGTGCTCACTACAAAAGCCCATTTGGTCAGTTGTAGCTCGAATATCATCTTCCATATAGGCACACCCTAAAATAAAGGAGATGGCATCTTGTTCTAGCTTACGTTTTATATAACAAAAAGGACATTCATCCTCTGCATGAAAGGCATCCGTTAATGGGATGGTATAAATAGTATCTTTCATAAAAAACTCCCTTCTTAGATAAAAATAAATAATTCTTTCTTTAATTATACAATAATAAAAATTAATTACCTACTAAATTTACAAATTTGCTTAAAGTACTAATTTTCGAGAGGTAGAGTGAGATATATAAGAAGTTTATTAATATAAAAAGTGTAAAGTATAGAAGAATGTGATAATATAAAAGAAAAATGAGCAAACATTGTACATACTAAGACATAAAAAATGACATAAAAATGGATATTAACAAGCTAAATGGTAATAATATGAAAGAATGAAAAGTAAAGGGTGTGGAACATGAATAATATGGTAATGCTCAATCATGTAAGTCACTTTAATATTGGACAAATTTTAGAAAGTGGACAAGTATTTCGCTTTGAAAAAATCTCAGATCATAGTTATCTATTAAATGCTAAACAAAAGCTAATCAAAATTTCGCAGCAGCCAGGTTCTAGTAGTGTGATGATTCATAATACTACTGCTAGTGAGGTAGAAGAAGTTTGGGTAGACTATTTTGATATCAATACAAACTATGAAAATATTACAGAGACATTAGCTGCAAAAGATGAATGGATGGCAAAAGCAGTGGCATTTGGAAAAGGCATTCGTATTTTACGCCAAGACCCATGGGAGATGCTTATTTCATTTATTATCTCTCAGAATAAATCTATTCCACATATTAAGGCATGTTTAAAGAATATAAGTAATAAGTTTGGCATACCTATTAATGGAATTGATAATAGGGAAGAACAGTATTATTCATTTCCAACCCCACAGGAACTATTTCGTGCAACAGAAGAAGAATTAAGAGAGTGTAAAGTTGGTTTTAGGGCACCTTATATAATGGATGCTTGCCAAAAAGTAATAAGTGGGGAAATCATTTTAAATGATTTATATATTATGCCTATTGAAGAAGCTAAAGCTAAGTTAATGACGATAAAAGGTGTAGGGCCTAAGGTTGCCGACTGCATTTTATTATTTGCTTACTCTAGGATGGAGCTTTTTCCAACAGATGTTTGGATTAAAAGAGTAATAGAGGGCCTTTATTTTGAAGGAAAAGATATGAAAGTAGAAGAAATACAAAAGTTTGCAGCTAAATACTTTGGTGATCTGGCTGGCTATGCTCAACAGTATCTCTTCTTTTATGGAAGAGAAAATGCACTTTTTAAAGATAAAAACAAGAAATAAGTAGAAAAAAGAAGTACAGTATAAGTGAATAAAAATAATAGGAAAAGGTTAAAAATAGAAGTAAATGATTAAAAATAAAAGCAAATAAGAGAAAAAAGAAACAAACAAGTAAAATATGTGTAAAACAACTTAATTAAGGTAAAAATTGTATTTGCAATATGGGTTATAATACCATAATATTATAAATATCAATTAGCACTCAATGCTAGTGAGTGCTAATAAGCCAAAATAATAAATAATAATAGGGAGGTTTTCTTTATGAACTTAAAACCATTAAGCGATAGAGTTGTCATTAAACACCTCGAAGCAGAAGAAAAAACACAATCAGGAATTATCTTAACAGGGACTGCTAAAGAAAAACCACAAGAAGCAGTAGTTGTAGCAGTAGGGCCTGGTGGCGTTGTAGATGGTCAAAAAGTAGAAATGCAAGTTAAAGTTGGAGATAAAGTAATCTACTCAAAATATGCAGGAACAGAAGTAACATTAGATAAAGAAGAGTATGTAATTGTTCGTCAAGGTGATATTTTAGCAATCGTTGAATAGACTAAACAGAAATGTAAAATAAATACTATCTTTTAGTCAAAGTAAACTAGCTAATCAGCTAATATTTAATATAAACAATGCAGGCTAGTTTAAATAAACTAGCCTAAATAATAGAGAGCAAAATAACAATTTAAGGGAGGCTATAAACATGGCAAAACAAATTCGTTTTGGATTAGAAGCAAGACAATCACTTCAATCAGGTGTAGATCAATTAGCAAATGCAGTAAAAGTAACACTTGGACCAAAAGGTCGTAATGTTGTATTAGATAAATCTTTCGGAACACCACTTATTACAAATGACGGTGTATCTATTGCAAAAGAAATTGAACTTGAAGATCCATTTGAAAACATTGGTGCACAGCTTGTAAAAGAAGTTGCTACAAAAACAAATGATGTAGCTGGTGATGGTACAACAACAGCTACAGTTCTTGCTCAAGCAATGATCACAGAAGGTCTTAAAAACATCGCAGCGGGTGCTAACCCAATTATTGTACGCCGTGGTATGCAAGCAGCTACAAAAGCAGCTGTAGAATCAATTAAAGGTATGAGCCAAACTGTAAATAGCAAAACTCACATTGCTAGAGTAGCAGCTATCTCAGCTGGTGATGATGAAGTAGGTAACTTAATCGCTGATGCTATGGAAAAAGTATCAAATGACGGTGTTATCACAGTAGAAGAATCAAAAACAATGACAACAGAATTAGATGTTGTTGAAGGTATGCAATTTGATAGAGGATACTTATCAGCATACATGGTAACAGATACAGAAAAAATGGAAGCTGTATTTGATAATCCATACATCTTAATTACAGATAAAAAAATCACAAACATCCAAGAAATCTTACCAGTACTTGAACAAATCGTTCAAACAGGTTCAAAACTTCTTATTATTGCAGAAGATGTAGAAGGTGAAGCACTTGCTACATTAGTAGTAAATAAAATCCGTGGTACATTCAACTGTGTAGCTGTTAAAGCTCCAGGATTTGGTGATAGAAGAAAAGATATGCTTCAAGATATTGCTATCCTTACAGGTGGTACAGTAATCTCTGAAGAAGTAGGTCTTGATCTTAAAGATGCTACAATCGACATGCTTGGTCGTGCATCAAGTATTAAAGTAACAAAAGAAAACACAGTTATCGTTGATGGAGCTGGAGATAAAGCTGCAATTAAAGAAAGAGTTGCTCTTATCCGTAACCAAATCGAACAATCTACATCAGATTTCGATAAAGAAAAAATGCAAGAAAGAGTTGCAAAACTTGCTGGTGGTGTAGCTGTAATCAAAGTTGGTGCAGCGACAGAAACAGAAATGAAAGAAAAGAAACTTCGCATCGAAGATGCTCTTGCAGCTACACGTGCAGCTGTTGAAGAAGGTATCATCGGTGGTGGTGGTAGCACATATATCCACGTTGCTAAAGAAATAGAAAAATTATTAGATACAACATCTGGAGATGAAAAAACAGGTGTACGTATTATCTTAAAAGCATTAGAGTCTCCACTTTACCAAATCGTAGCAAACGCAGGTCTTGAACCAGCAGTTGTTATCAATAAAGTTAAAGAGCTTGAAAAAGGATCAGGTTTCAACGCACTTACAGAACAATATGTAAACATGGTTGAAGGTGGTATTATTGACCCAACTAAAGTAACAAGAAGTGCACTTCAAAATGCAACATCAGTAGCTTCTACATTCTTAACAACAGAATGTATCGTAGCTGATATTAAGAAAGAAGAACCAGCTATGCCAGGTGGCATGGGCGGTATGGGTGGTATGGGAATGATGTAATTTTACATCTTCCTAGCTGTACCAATATAAATAAGAAAAGACTTCTCTTAAAATGTCATTTAAGAGAAGTCTTTTCTTATTTTAACAGGAAATCATGTTTAACAGGAATTTATGATGTGGACGAAAATTCTTGTAGGTAGGATGTGTATAAAAATAAAGTATTTTAAATAAATATATAAAAATATTGATAATAGTTATAGAGTTATGGACTAACCAAGTGTATGATTAGTTAGTTAAACATATATTATGAGGAAAGGACTAGATAGTCATATGAAACAGAGGAATAGACAGAACATAGGCTTGAATTTAAAAGCAAAAATATTAATATTGACTTCGATTATTTTAATCGCCTCAATAGCGATTATTAGTGTTATTTTTTATCAAAGGACTTATGCTCAAACATCAGATTTACTAAAGAATCAAGCACTTAACATAGCAAAATCTGCAGCGGCATCCATTGAAGTAGAACAATTTGAGGAATTAACTCAAACATTAGATGCACAAGATGAATACTATAACATCCTATTAAACAAATTAAAACGAATCAATAATGATATTGGCGTTGGTATGTTATATACGTTAATAGACATTGATGAGACAGACTATACCTATGTAGCAGATGGTAGTGGAACTGTAGAGATTGGATACAAACAGCAAAAAGGAGACTTTTCAAAGGAAGTAGCTATGACCTTTGAACAAGGCAAAGCCTTTACTAGTGAACCCTATTACGTTGAAACATTTGATAAATATTATATTTCTGCCTTTGTACCGATTTTAAATGATAATAGTCAAGTGGTAGGTATTGTAGAATATGATTACGAAGGTTCTGAGTTATCAGCGCAGCTGAGAGATACTACACTATTAATTATAGGTGGGGCAATTATACTGATTATCATAACATTTATTATTAATGGCGTGTTCCTAAGAAGAATGTTTAAGCCTATGGAAGACTTAGTGGATGTTATGCATCATATTGCAAAAGGTGATTTAACAGTAAAAATTAATACAAATCGTAAAGATGAAATAGGAAAAATTAATTTGGCATTAAATGAAACGGTTTTAAGTATTAGAAAAATGATAGAAGTCATTAAAGAATCTTCAGTGAGAGTAACGAATACAGCTCATAGTATTGTTGCTTCATCAAGTGATGCGGCTATAGCCTATGAAGATTTAGCTAATTCAACAGCGGGTATTTCTGAGATTACTCAAAAACAGGCTGCGGAAACAGAAAAAGCTAAAGCTATATTAGAAGAGTTAGATATTGATGCTAAAGATATTAGTGAACAAGTTAATGAAACAAGCCAAATCGCTAATGAGACTTATGTGAATACAGAAGCAGGGGTACAAGTCATTAAAACGACTAAGGAGCAAATGGAAAGCATTGAGAAGAGTATAGATGAAGCATACAATACGATTAACGGATTTGTAAATCATATGAGCAAGATTCAAGGTATTATTACTACAATCTCAGGGATAGCAGATCAAACTAACCTCTTAGCACTAAATGCATCTATTGAAGCAGCTAGAGCAGGTGAGAATGGCAAGGGATTTGCCGTAGTAGCTGGTGAAGTAGGTAAATTAGCTATTGAATCTAATAATGCTACAGACGAGATTGAAGAAATTATAGAATATATTAATGGGCAAGTTAATGAAGTGCTAAAAGCAATTAAGACTAGTGTTTGCATGACAGAAAAAGGTATGGAATATACTGAACGTGCAGGAGAAACATTTGAGCTTATCAAAAATTCTAATAAACAGCTAGAAGAACAGATTAGCAAGTTCGAGATAGCTGTTTCAGAAATTACAGCTAATGTATCTCATATCAATAACAATATGAATGAAATGGAAGAAGTATCAAAAGTTATTGACTCAAATACCATGAACTTAGCAGCCATTACAGAAGAACAAATGGCAACATCTGAAGAATTTAATAGAATGGCACAGATGCTTAATGAAGAAGCAGAAGGATTAACAGAAAGTATTTCAAACTTTACAATTGAGTAGTATAAATAGTAAAACAAAAAAAGGAAGCTAAGAAAGCTTCCTTTTTCGTTTGCCATTTTACCACTCAGAACGTCCATTAACAATAGGAATCTCTATTGTTGTTTCAGCTGTGTTAACATCAAAGTTGGTAATAGTAAGTGGACGCATTGTAAACTCTGCATCTGTTGAGTAAATAATGAGGCCTAATTTGTGACCTGCTTTTAAAGTATAATCCATAGGTTCCATTTCAAAAGTAAAGGTATACGCTGTGCCAGGTGTAATAGCATCTACACGATAATTTGCAACACGGTTTTGAGCATCCATCCATCCTCTAGTAATAACTTTATAATCACTAGGCGTACTACTCATTACGAAATCAACGATATCGTCAGAACCAGCATTACCACCATAGATAATACCATTAGGAACAACAACTTCTGTGTCAATAGTTGCACGGTATTCTGTACCATAATCTACAAGCATGGCACTTAAGATACCAGTAGGTTGATCTAGACTAGCTGTAATAGATACTTTACTAGTTCCGCTAATACGTAAGTCATTTGTTAAAGAATTACTTATATAAGCTAATCGGTCAGCTCTACTTTCTTCTGGTGTACTAACAAGTGCATTAAGCCATTCACTACCATTTTGCTCATTACGGTCATAACCAGATAAAGATAAATCGTCAGTGAAAGCTTCAACTGTGCTTG
Organism: Bacillota bacterium; assembly: GCA_023393125.1. Classification (GTDB taxonomy): domain Bacteria; phylum Bacillota; class Clostridia; order Lachnospirales; family Cellulosilyticaceae; genus Cellulosilyticum. The sequence continues at coordinate 99,334 of JAEWMQ010000058.1, read as the reverse complement.
TAGGAATAGTGTTAAAGTTTAATGTATGATTTGTAGAGTCTAAAGAAAGTTTGACAGATTTAGAAGTAACAGGCCAGCTATCAAATCCTTCAAATGCCATTGTTACGTTATTTTGAATTGTAGCAGTTGGAATAGTATTCATGACATTATTATTAATATCATAGAGCCAGTAATCAAACCATCTATTCATCATATCATTAAAGTCGATGCCATTTAAGTTATTGATACTAATGTGTTCACCTTGATGAACAACCATTTTACTTGGGATATTGTTTTCTTGGAGTTTCTCCCAGAATTTATCAAATTGTTTAGGTTTAACATTCCAATCACTTAATCCATGTACGATAAATACACTAGCAGTCATTTTATCTATATTATTAAGATAGTTACGTTCATCCCAGAAAACGTTATAATCACCTGTAACGCGGTCTTGATTTAAAAGCATTTCATCCATACTTGTTTCAAAGAGATCTTTAATACTTGTGTAATCAGCTATATCAAACATACGGCTCATACAGTAGATAGCTAATAAATCACAGTCGTCACCTTGCCAGCCTTGTCCAGCTACATTAAGACCATTAGCTCTGTAATAATCATACCAGTTACTGATAGCAGCTACAGGAACAATGGTTTTAAGGCCTTCTACACCAGTAGCAGCAGCCGCGATTGGAAGTGTTCCACGATATGAACGACCAGACATACCTACATTACCTGTACACCAGTCAGCAGTTACTTCAATATTATCTGTTTTGTTTGTAAAAGCTTTTGTACGGCCATTAAGCCAATCAATGATTGCAACAGTTGAAATAGTTTCTTCTTCAGAACCAGTGCTAGTTAGTCCTTCAGAATTGTATGTACCAATTCCGCCAGAGAAAACAACAGCATAGCCACGTGCAAAGAAGTAGTTATACCAATCACCAAATTCAAAAGGAGCAACTTGAGCATCCTCTGCTTTCCCATTTACCACGCGTGCTTCAGGAACAATACGTTCACTAGGAACATATGTAACATCTTCAAGAGTAGTTGAAGTACTTTCACTTACAGTTAAATCTTCATCTACATTATGAACGATATAGAGATCATCATTGGTACCTTGAAGATATGGACTTACTTCAAAGACAGCAGGAACTTTCATTCCTTCTTGTGTTTCAGCAGGACGTTTAATCCAGACTTCAATTAAGTCACGTTTTCCGTCTAAGTCAGTATCTTGTGGAGATTCTACATAAACCATTTCATAGATCGCTTCATCATGATTGAAAATAGGTTGTGTTTTGCCATCAAATACAAGAATCTCAGGTACATCTTTATCATCATTATAAGAAGCTAAAAAGCCATTTTCGATAAGTACCTCGAAAAATTCACGACCAGACTTTGTTTTTGATTTTAAGCAATCGTTAAGAGATTTCGCCATGACATCATTAGTAAAAATGGATGATGTATCAGGAGATAAACCGATAGAACGAGCAAAGCTAATAGCAGTAGAAGGTGTAAAATCGACATTAAGTTCATAGCCAAGGCATTCTAAGAAGATACTGTAGAATTCTTCAACATCAATCGGCTTATTACTATCTAAGCTATCAAGAATAGCGGACAGACGATCTGATTCAGGAAGGCTTAAGCGAAGTAAGATTTCTTGAAGTTGTTTCTTAGTAGCTTTCTTTTTAATGTAACTAGAGGTAAGTTCATTGTCATCCCCCGTTATTAAGCCAAGTGAGTACATTGACTGAATTTCTTCACTTAATGTAACTATCGGCTTAGCTAAAAACGTTGGGCTAATAGAAAGTAGTAGTGAGGTAATTAATACCCATGATAATGATTTTTTCATACGTTCTCCTTTTATGTCTAAATAGTAAGTAAATAAGAATACTTGAAGATTATAGCAAAAAATACAAAATAAACATATAAAAATAAACAAAAAATACTCACATATTAAAAAATAATTAATATAAATATTTTTTAATATGTTTAATTTAAAATTCGTATAGATATTCTATTAAAAAATTTAAAAATTGACTAAAAAAAACATGTAGTTTAATATAGGATATATGACAGTAAAAAAGGATAGGATTATACGACATGAAATGTAATATTAAAAAGGTTAGTGAAATTTCACTTAAGAGTAAATTATTACTTATGACTTCACTTTTAACGATAATAGCAATCCTTGTAGTGAGTTCTATATTTTATGATAAATTATACGATCAAACCACTCAATTATTACAGCAACAGGCATTAGCTGTTGCGAAGTCAGCAGCTATGCTTATAGATGGAGATGAATTTGAAAGGCTTAGTTTAAGCTTAGATGCAAATGATAAATACTATAAAGAAAGTCTGTCCACATTAAAAAGGCTAAATGCCAATATTGGACAGGGGATGCTTTATGCCATAGTAGATCAAGATCCAAATCACTACACTTATGTTATAGATGGAAGTGGTACAGTTGGTATAGGGTATAAGCAGCAAAAGACAGATTTTGCAAAGGAAGCAGCTAAGGCATTAGATACTGGGAAAAGCTATTTTTGTGAGCCGTATCATGTAAAGACCTTTAAAAAGCAATATATATCAGCTTTTGTGCCTCTGTTTAATAGCCAAAATGAAGTGGTGGGAATTGTAGAGTATGATTATGAAGGCTCTGAAGTAACGGCAACGATAAGAGAAATGAATGTACATATTATAGCGGCAACGGTTTTACTCATTAGTTTAATCCTCATTATAAATTATCTTATATTAAAAAGGTTGTTTAGACCTTTAGAGAAACTAGTAAAATCTATAGATGTCATTGCTAAAGGAGATTTAACCATTGAATTAGCACATAGAGACAATGATGAAATTGGACAAATTAATGGTGCCCTTAATGAAACTGTTTTTAATATACGATCTATATTAGAAAAAATTAAGGAGTCTTCTAAAAAGGTAACGATTGCCTCTAAAAGTATCTTGGTAAGCTCTAAAGATGCTACAGAGGTTTATGAAGAGTTAGCAGTATCTACATCGAAAATATTAGATACGACCAAACAACAGTTGTGTGGGAGTAGAATACTAGGAGAGAATCTAGAAGATTTACAAAAAGAAATTGAAATCATTCATCAGCAAGTGGATTTTAATGAAAAAGAATTTACTCAAATCTGTGAAGTAACTCATGATGGTTTTAAAGTGATTGATGAGGCAGAGGGTCAAATAAAAGGCATAGAAAATAGATTAGCTATAGTTAATCAAGCCATTAGTAATTTAAGTCATTATATGAATACAATGCATGAGATGCTTATGGTTGTTTTACAAATATCTGAACAGACTACTTTGCTTGGCTTAAACGTAGAGAAGGAAAACTACCAAGATGACAAGGAAAAGTCTAAATCAGTATTCGATAATGTAGAACAGTTAATGAGCCAGTCTCAAACTGCAATGAATGAAATAAGAGAAATTATTAACTTTATAGATAATCAAATTGGTTTTGTAGCTAATGAAATTAAGGAGAGCACTCATCTACTAAGTACAGGATTAGAGGCTACTTCTAAGAGTAAAGTATTTTTATTAAGTATTACTAATGAAAATAAAGGCTTAAGTCAGCAAATGGGCCAATTACATACGCGTATTGAAGAAACAAGGGATAAAGTATCTCATATCAAAGAAAGTGTGCAAGATATAGAAGAAGTATCTACTTTTATTGATGCGAATACAATGAGCTTACTTGCTATTACGCAGGAGCAAGTTGCAACTTCTGAAGAGTTCAAAGCAATGGCAGAATTACTTAGAGAGCAAGCTAAGCTACTAGATGATAGTATTTCTAAATTTACAGTATGATACAGGGGATTGCAAAATAATTTCCTTATAAAGAGTTAATTATAAAAATAACCCTTATATATAACGCGAGTTAGACATCTGGCTATATATAAGGGTTATTATCATATTTTATAAAGATATGTGTTCAGTTAGCTTGATATTTGGATTAGGGCTGTAGGAGGGGGATATTAAAATAACCCTAGTATACCACAACCTAATACTATAAAAGCAAATATAATACGATAGATAGCAAATACTTTCATAGGTTTCTTTTGAAGGTAAGAAATGAAAGAACCAATAACGCCTAAAGCTACGATAAAGGAAACCACAAAACCGATACCTAGGGCAATCCATTCACTTGCTAAAAGTGTTCCTTGGGCTTTTAAAATATTTAAAAGCGCTTGACCAAACATAACTGGAATAGCTAAGAAGAAAGAATACTCAGCAGCAGCTACTGTTGAGAAGCCAGCTACCCAACCACCAATAATAGTAGAAGCAGAACGTGACATACCAGGAACAATAGAAAGAACTTGGAATAGACCTACGATAATGGCCATTCTAGCTGTAATTTTAGTAGCAGAAAGCGTAGTTGTTTGACTGCCACGTAATTTACCTTCAGCATACATCATCCAAAGACCACCTACTAATAAAGCACATGCTACTACAATAGGATTAAAGAGCTTTTCTTCAATTAAATCATCAAAAGGAATACCAATGACAGCTGCTGGTATACAAGAAATACCAATCATAAGCCAAAAATAAAGACCACTTTGCTCAAATGAAACCTTGTTGTTAGGAAATAAATGAACAATAGTATCCCAGATTTTCTTACGATAAAGAACAAGGACAGCTAAGATGGCACCTAGCTGAATAACCATAGTAAACATGTTAGCAAAAGCAGTATTATCTGAGAACTTTAATAGGTTACTAAAAATAATAAGATGCCCTGTAGAAGAAACCGGTAAAAATTCAGTTAACCCTTCTACAACACCTAATAAAGCTGCTTTAAATGCAAATAATAAATCCACTGTATAAATCGCCTCCTAAATCAAATTTGTTTATAATTTTTATACATAACTAGTTTATAATAGTTTATGAAAACAAGCTACCAGATTATCACATTTACTAATAATATTATAATCTTAACAAAAATACTAGTAAATGTTGAAAAAATAATGATTCTATAGTATTTTTATTATAGGGAATAAGTGACGAAAAAGAAAGGGTAGAAGAATATGTCAGAAACATTTAAAGAGTATCTCATCAAACAAAAAAAATCCTCAGCTGATATTATGGCTCAAATAGGATTAGTCGCAGGAAGTATTATTCTAGCAATAGCTGCTTTTATGTTCGGCGGAGATTTTATTGGACCTATTTTAATTGTAGGTATTTTATTTGGAGCAGGATTTTTATTTAGTAGATTTAGCAGAGAATATGAATACATTCTAACTAATAATGAATTAGATATAGATGTTATTTATAATCGTTCTAGACGTAAAAGAGTTATGACCATTGATATGAAAAAAATCGAAATTATGGCAAGCATTAAAGATGAACGTCATCAAGCAGAACTTAATAAAGGTTATAAAGTAGTTAATGTAAGTGATAACTCAAATGATGAGAATACATATGTTATTATGACACAAACTCCAAGTAAAGGAACATGTAAAGTCATATTCTCACCTAATGAAGCCTTTGTAAATGACTTATTCAGACAAGCACCTAATAAAGTTTTTAAAAGAATATAATAATGCATGCCGCATCAAAAAGAAGCTATCACATAGCTTCTTTTTTTATGTAATTTAAGAATAAGTTAGCTGGATTTATAATGAATGTTCTATACATATAACATAATAAGACATATTCTGAATAAATGAAAACAAATGTTCTCGAGAGATGGACAAAGAATTGGATTTATCTCGTTTATTTCATTTAAATAATATCAAGTGAATCTAAAAATTTGTACTTTTTATAGATGTAATATTTAAAACCACATGTCTATCGAAATAGTGTAAAAAAGATGATTAGTAGGGCAATTGCATCCATTAGAACGGTAAATAAATATATTTTTTTACAATAGGATTATGAGAATTTAAAAAGAAATAAGCAAAATAAACAAGGATAAAAAGGATGTCCGTCACAACTTGACAATACATTAAAAAATATGATAAAGTGTACAAAATATATCAATATTATTTTAACGTTCGAGTTTTTATTCAACAATAAAAACAATTAGCACAACTTTAGGAGGCCAAGCAATGTCTAAGATTTTAAAAGAAGGTATTACATTTGACGATATCTTACTCGTACCTAATTATTCAAATGTATTACCTAAAGAAGTTTCTTTAAGTACAAAACTTACTAAAACAATTACATTAAATATCCCATTCATGAGTGCAGGAATGGACACAGTAACTGAAGCAAGAATGGCAGTTGCTATTGCACGTCAAGGTGGAATCGGAATCATTCACAAAAATATGTCTATTGAAGAGCAAGCTGAAGAAGTAGATAAAGTAAAACGTTCGGAAAATGGTGTTATTACAGATCCATTCTCACTTTCTCCAGAACACTTTGTATATGAAGCCAATGAATTAATGGCAAAATACAGAATTTCAGGTGTACCTATTACAGAAGGAACTAAATTAGTAGGTATCTTAACAAACCGTGACTTACGTTTTGAAACAGATTTCAATCGTAAAATCAAAGAAGTGATGACAAGTGAAAACCTCATTACAGCACCAGAAGGTACAGACCTTATGGAAGCTAAAAAATTACTTGCAAAGCATCGTATTGAAAAATTACCACTTGTAGATGAAGAAGGTAACCTTAAAGGCCTCATTACTATTAAAGATATTGAAAAAGCAATCATGTATCCTAATGCTGCAAAAGACAAACAAGGACGTCTTTTAGCGGGAGCAGCAGTAGGTGTAACAGGAGACTTACTTGATAGAGTAGATGCCCTTGTAAAATCTAAAGTTGACGTTATCACAATTGATACAGCACACGGACATTCTCAAGGTGTATTAGATGCTGTTAAGAAAGTAAAAGCTAAATACCCAGAACTTCAAGTTATCGCAGGAAATGTGGCAACAGCAGAAGCTACAGTAGCACTTATTGAAGCTGGTGCAGACTGTGTTAAAGTAGGTATTGGACCTGGTTCTATTTGTACAACACGTGTAGTAGCAGGTGTTGGTGTACCACAAATCACAGCAGTAGAAGACTGTGCAGCAGCAGCAGCACCTTATGGTGTACCTGTTATTGCAGACGGTGGTATTAAATACTCAGGAGACATTGTAAAAGCAATCGGTATGGGTGCAAGTGTATGTATGATGGGATCAATGCTTGCAGGTTGCGAAGAAAGTCCAGGAGAAGTTGAATTATACCAAGGTAGGAAATATAAAGTATATAGAGGTATGGGTTCAATAGCAGCTATGGAAAAAGGAAGTAAAGATCGTTACTTCCAAGCAGATGCTAAAAAATTAGTACCAGAAGGTATTGAAGGTCGTGTAGCATACAAAGGCCACTTAGCAGATACTATCTTCCAAATGGTAGGTGGACTTCGTGCTGGTATGGGTTATGCAGGTGCACACTCTATTGAAGAATTACAAGAAAAAGCTACTTTTGTTAAAATCACAAGTGCTGGTCTTAAAGAAAGCCATCCACATGATATTCAAATTACAAAAGAAGCACCAAACTATAGCGTAGATTTCTAAGATTAATATAGTAAAGCAGTAGGGGACTGTTATACGAGCTAAGAAGGAAAGCGGAATGATGGACCTTTTTAGCTTGTATCATACAGCCTCTTTTTCTAAATAAAGCAAAAATAAAGTAATGTTCTTATTACAAAATGATGATATAATAGACGAAGTGAAGAAACCAAGGAGGAACATAGCATGAACCATGAGTTAGTCATCGTTCTTGATTTCGGTGGACAATACAACCAACTGATTGCAAGACGTGTTAGAGAATGTAATGTATATTGTGAAGTACATCCTTACAATATCAGCCTAGAAAAAATTAAAGAAATGAATCCAAAAGGAATCATCTTTACAGGTGGACCAAATAGCGTATACGGTGAAGATTCACCACTTTGTGATAAAGCAATCTTTGAACTTGGCATACCTGTACTTGGTATTTGTTATGGTTCACAGCTTACAGCACACCTTCTAGGTGGAAACGTAGCAACAGCGCCAGTAAGCGAATACGGTAAAACAGAAGTAGAAGTAGATACTACTTCTAAATTATTTGAAGGTGTATCACCAAAAACAGTTTGTTGGATGAGCCACACAGACTACATTGAAAAAGCACCAGCTGATTTCAAAATTACTGGCTATACACCAGTTTGTCCAGTAGCAGCTATGGAAAATGTAGAAAAAGGCATCTACGCAGTACAATTCCATCCAGAAGTAATGCACACACAAGAAGGTATAACAATGCTTTCTAACTTCGTTAAAAACATCTGTGAATGCCAAGGCGACTGGAAAATGGATTCTTTCGTAGAAACAACTATTGAGTCACTTCGTGAAAAAGTAGGAGATGGTAAAGTACTTTGTGCTCTTTCAGGTGGTGTTGACTCATCAGTAGCAGCAGTTATGCTTTCAAAAGCTATTGGTAAACAACTTACATGTGTATTCGTAGACCATGGTTTACTTAGAAAAAATGAAGGCGATGAAGTAGAAAAAGTATTCGGACCAGAAGGCCCATATGACCTTAACTTCATTCGCATTAATGCACAAGATAGATTCTATGAAAAATTAAAAGGTGTGGAAGATCCAGAAACTAAGAGAAAAATCATTGGTGAAGAATTCATCCGTGTATTTGAAGAAGAAGCTGGGAAAATTGGATCTGTAGATTTCTTAGTTCAAGGAACAATCTATCCAGACGTTATCGAAAGTGGTCTTGGTAAATCAGCAGTAATCAAATCACACCACAATGTAGGTGGACTTCCAGATTGCGTTGATTTCAAAGAAATCATCGAACCACTTCGTTTATTATTTAAAGATGAAGTACGTAAAGCAGGTTTAGAACTTGGTATTCCAGAATACTTAGTATTTAGACAACCATTCCCAGGTCCAGGACTTGGTATCAGAATCATCGGTGAAGTAACAGCAGAAAAAGTACGCATCGTACAAGATGCAGACTGGATCTACAGAGAAGAAATCGCAAAAGCAGGCGTAGACAAAAACTTAGGCCAATACTTCGCAGCTCTTACAAATATGAGATCTGTAGGTGTAATGGGAGACGAAAGAACTTACGACTACGCAGTAGCTCTAAGAGCAGTAACAACAAGTGACTTCATGACAGCAGAATCAGCTGACCTTCCATGGGAAGTACTTGGAACAGTAACAAGAAGAATTATCAATGAAGTAAAAGGGGTTAACCGTGTAATGTATGACTGCACAGGGAAACCACCAGCAACGATTGAGTTTGAGTGATTTTTTGGAAAAACAAACCTAGTATTTGTGCGGATTCCAAACAAATAGGTTTAAGTTTTGGCAACAAAATGGCAACATTTGGCTCTCACTCAAAGAGTAAATTTATCTTAATATGACATAGAGAAACCTTACTGATTTTCAGCTTGAACTGAATATCGGTAAGGTTATTTTTATGCTTATTTCTTTTTCTTTCTAGCTTCTTTTCTATTTTCTTCATTTCATCCATAAGCATATCGCTAAGACCTTGAGGAATTACTTTGCCCCAATGTTGCGTGGTATCAAGTTCAGGGTATTTGTACCGCCATTCATCATATTCTTCTTGTGTGATTTCTTCGTTTTTCAGTTTGTCAGCCTGTATTTGCCATGCATTAAGCATATTGTACATAGAGGAAAAGGTTGAGCCATTGTTTCGATCAATACGCAGACAGAGTTCGCCATTGACTTTTCCAACTTTAAGACCATACATATCTTCAATGGCAAAAAGAGTGTGCATAAGTCCGATATAGCTATCTATATCAGGAACATTAAGTGCGTGAGTGTTGATACCAAAAATATGTGCCATTTCTTTTACTAAGTCTTGTTTGGGTATTCTGGCTTCGGACTCATACTGTGCCATACGGACATCAGAGGTCTTACCAAGAAAACCGAGTATTTCGCCTAACTGCTTTTGTGTCATTTCTTTTCTATTACGGAAAAAGCGAATGCGTTGACCGATTGCCATAATCATTCTCCTTTACATACTAATGCCATGTATTTGGAACTGATATTTGCAGGGAAGTGGAATGAATATCTGCATGAGGTAGACGAAGAATGTCACCATAGCTTGGAGCTTCTGGTTGAGCAGATGAAAACAGGAGCGGGTGTTACGGAAAAGCTGAAGGCAACAGACCAGATGAAATGGATTGGACTGATGAATAATTTGCGAAATGCTGCGGAGGAGGTTGTGTTGAAGGATTTGGTGTATTGTTAGATCAAATACTAATAGAGATTAGCGGCTTAATATGGTATTCTATAGCAGAAAAAGAAACTAATCCTGAAGCAATAACGGTACAAAGATTATTTCGGGGTTTTTATATAATACAAAATAAACATAGAATAAAAAAGAGGTAGACCATATGCTTAAAAGAGAAAAAATAATACTTATTATTTTAGTCGTTCTAAGTTTTGTTGCATATTTATGTTCAAATGGGCAAATGTATTTGCCCATATTATCATGGATTTATCCAATCATGTTTTTGGCGACAGTTTCAACTAATTATTCTATAAAAAGATGTTCTTTGGTATTTAGTATTTATTTGATTGGTTTTATTCTACAGTTTGTTAATGTACTTGGGATGGGACTCCTGTTATGTGTGCTTGTTTCTGTGATAATTGCTGTAATGAAAACAATTCCTTACATATTTTGGGTCAAATCAAAACGAGATTTTAAAGCTACAGTTATGTTTGCGGCTATAATGACTATTATGGAGTATTTGATTTATTGTGTTTATCCTATCATAGGAGGCTTATCGGATTCTTATACACAATACAATAATAAGATACTATTGCAGATTACAACCATAACAGGTATTTTTGGTATTACATTTATTATATTTTGGACAGCAGCCATCGCAATATGGGTGTTAGAAAGAAAGAACAGATTAGGGCAATACAAAAAGAATATTTTTATATATGTAGGTGTTATGTGTTTGCTGTTTTTGTATGGAACATTTATGATTAATATGACAGATTCAGAAGCAAAAAGCATAAGAATTGCAGCAGTGACTGTTCCTGTATCTGATTTTTTGAATAATGATGAGGATGTATATAATGTATTTTATACGAACTCTTTCTCAAATGAAAATAGAGAAAATGCAAGAAAAAAATTATCTGATATAACTAATGAGCTTTTATTAAAAACAATTCAAGAAGCTCAGGCAGGAGCAAAAATAGTATTTTGGTCTGAATTGAATGGTGCTGTTTTAAAGGAAGATGAAGAGATTCTTTTGGAAAGAGCAAAAAATACTGCCAAGGAACAGCAAATCTATCTGATGGTGTCATTACTTGTAAAAACACCCTATGAGAATTTAAAAGAAAACAAGGTAGTTGTATTTGATCCACAAGGGGAAGTATTGGCAGAATATCTTAAGCATGGGAAATCTTTAGGGGAACTGTGTATAGCAGGTGATGGTCAAATGAAAAGCTTTGATACGGAATATGAAAGAATGGCTCCTTTCATATGTTCTGATATGGCATTTACATCAGAAATCTGGCAAGCTGGAAGAGGTGATGTAGATACATTACTTGTTCCTGCCTCCGATTGGGCAGAGATGACAGAAATTGCAATAAGGACAGCAGTGGTTCGTGGTGTTGAAAATGGTTGTAATATAATTCGTCACACAAATAGGGGAATATCAATTGCAACGGATTATTATGGAAATATATTGGGAATAAGCAATTATTTTAAATCTGATAATAAGTCATTTGTAGCAGAAGTTCCGACGAGTGGGAGATTTACATTGTATCCATACATTGGAAATGCATTTGTATTATTATGTGCATTTTTCATTATAAAAAACATTTTAAGTCATCTAATTAAATTTTTACATTCAAAATAAATTAGAGAGTGTTTAAATCGTAGTACAACATACAGTGGAAATTATTACAATAAAGGAGAAAGATCAACCTCATATAAATGAATTGTTTGAGCATACTCCGTGTAATCAGAATTTCATTGGGTTATAAGATGTATTATAATAATCCAGAAGTGATAACTTGAGGATGAAAATTGGCTCTGGTTTTTGAAGCAAATAGCGCAAGATGATTACTATATTTTAGAACATCAAGTATAATAATTGTGTGGCAACACTTTGGCAACAGAAAATCAGTAAGCCAGAATAAAATGTGTAATTGAGATAAAATAAGGGCATTCCACACACGAAACTTAAACAAATATGTTTAAGAACAAGAAGGGACTTGCCGAGTTTGAATAACGGATAAAAACCTCGGACACCCATTTTATAAGGGCTTCCGAGGTCTTTTTTGCCTGTTGGCTCTATTGGATTTAGACATGCGTTAATATACTAGGCTTTTCTGTAACTGTTTTGTCTTTAAGTAAGTACATAATTTTTATTAATAACTTTATTCTAAAATGATATTTTCAAAGAATTAGGGATAAAGTTCCTTTCCTTATCTTTTTCAGCTTCAAAGTTCATATCAATCTGCTCGTCCATCTTAAAAAGCAATGATAATACATCGGATACTGTTTTTATATTAAAGGACATAAAAAGATTGATACTGATTCCTGGTGCACTTGCTATCTTAAGTAATTAATCTGGCTTCGGATTTCGGATACCATACTCATATTTTTTTATTGTTGCAGAGTTAATATCAGAAAGCTGTCCGAGTGTTTCCTGTGATATTCCATGTAAATTTCTAAAATATTTGATCTTGTGGATGAATTCGGTTTCGGATTATAGGCGATTATGGAATTACAATACAGAATATTGATGGAGAACAGCTTCCAGAAATACGATATCATATTCATAAAATTATTGGAAAAGGGGATGTGGAAGTGAAGTTGTAAGGGCAGTCCGCAATTAGGCATTTGAAAATACTAATATGATATGCTGTATTCTTATATGAAATATACTAATATAGGTTCTTATTCTACAGCTGTTGCAAATAGAATGAAAAAAGTAAAGGAATATCCAGATGAAAAGAATGGAGTTCATATGCTTATGCCATAACACATGATGAGTGGAAACAGCTTATAAAGTAATTTCTAGTTAACTAAAACAGTTTGTAACAATTAAACTAAAAATAAAAAGGAATTAATGTACAAGTTATATTTTGCTTAATAAGTTGAATGTTTTAAATTTGTTGCTTGCATAAATTAGAACAGGTTGATAAAATTTAACTAAAAATAAAAAAACTTATTATATAAATCATAATTTTATATAATAGATTAAATATTTTAAATTTGGTATTTGCATAGAGGGGAATTTTATAAGATGACAAAAAGAATATATAAGATATTAGCTATATCAATAATTTTCTTATTCGGAGCAGGCTTAATTGTTTCTTGTAAGTCGGATGAATCACATGAATTAACAGATCATCAGAAGGCATGGATTGCAGATATTGATGGACAGATGAGAGATACTTTGGCGAAATCAGCTGGTGTTAATGAATATGTTACAGATGATGAGCGAAATGAAAGACTTGATATACTGATAAATAAAATAGAAACTGAAAATTGGAATGATGATCAAATAGTATTTTATATTAGAAAACTTATTTCAGATTTCCATATTGGTCATATGGGATTTGGAAGGTCCCAGTATTATACATCAGAGGATGAATTCCTTTGTTACCCGATTGTAGGAAATTGGTTTGATGATGGTTTCTATATTGTGGCAACACTTGATCGGTATTCGGATTGCATCGGTAGTAAAATTGTTGCAATTAATGGAATGAGCCTAGAAGATGTACTTACACATTTTGATGATAAATATTCCAATGAGACCAATAATTACTTGAAGGACTGCTTCGAAAAAGACAATTATCAGGGGTTTAGTAAGATTGATTTTGAGTATCTTGGGATTACAGATTTTGATGTTGAGGACGTCGTTTTTACACTAGAAAAAGATGGGAGGCAGTATGAGCAAGTGGCATCAACAGTTTCGCTTGATGGTAGTCAGAACCTGACTTATGAAAGTATATATGATGAAGTCAATCTATTGCCATATGGATTGGAAATATATTATAAGAATAATCAGCCTCCTTTTACCTATGAGATAGACAAGGACAATAGAGCTGTATATTTTCAATATAATGTTTGTCAAGATGCTTCTACCCTTGGAGCTGATTCAGGATATCCTTATTTTGATGAGTTTATGGAACAAATGATTCTTGATATGAAAGAGAATGAGGGAGCAATTGATTGCTTTATTCTTGATCTTAGGAATAATGCAGGTGGTTCAGAAATCCTTTGGAATGATGCAGTAGAAAAATATGGTGATTACCTGAATCAATTTTCAATTAAAGTTCTGATGGGAAAGTCAACATTTTCAGCTGGTGTTGGCGCGATTGATATGACTTTATATTCATTTGACGATGTAACTTTATATGGGGAAGAAACTGGGCTTGCAGTTCATAATTATACAGAGGTGAAGACCGTCATTCTTGAAAATACTGGATGTGAGTTATATATAACAGATCATGAGGATTATAATTATGTACTTTCAAAACGGGCTGATAATACTAGCCAAGGGGTATTACCGGATGTAGAAGTATCACAAAGTTATGAGAGTTTTTTAAGTGGAATAGATGATGTGTACAATAAAGCTGTTTCAAGAGAAATGAAAAAATAAAGATAAAATCCTCAAGGATGAGCTCGTTCATCCTTGGGGATTTTTATCTTTATTTTTATAGGGCGTAGCCCATCACCAAAACCTTTTGAGTGAATTTCTCAATAGGTTTTGGTGAGCATTGCGCTCGAAGTAAGGAAGTGAGTTAGGTAAGGCATAGGGTGATGAGGTGGAAGTAACTGCAAAATACTTGACTAGAGCTGAATCCCTACTTTTTTGTTGAGATGAATAGGGAGCAGTAATACAGTGAGATGAAGCGAAGCAGAGTTGAGATACATTATGTAGCCCACTATATAGACATATCTGACAGTTAGAGAAATAAAAAATGAATGAAGTGCTTGCCCTGAACCTAACTTAAGGGTTTATGCTATAAGAAAAATAAAAACATAAATCAAACAAGGAAAGGTAAATAAGAAAATGAAGAAAAATATTGGAGCAGCACTTGCATTATATCCAGCACCATTAGTTGTAATCGGAGCAATGGTAAATGGAAAACCTACCTGGACACTAGTAGCACATGCTGGAATCATGGGACACGACCATGTGATGGTCAGCCTTGCACAGCCACATTATATCAATCAGGGAATTAAAGAAACAAAAGTATTATCAGTAAATATCGTTACAGAAGATTGGCTTGCAAAAGCTGACCAAATGGGATGTATTAGTGGAAGTAAGGAAGATAAATCAGAAGTTTTCACATATACATTTGGTGAAAAGGGTGCACCAATGATTGACGAGGCACTTGTTACTATGGAATGTGAAGTAGAGGATACATATGAGACAAAAGGATTTGATAATTTCATCTGTACAATTACAGGAACTTACGTTGATGAAAATGTTCTGAATGATGCAGGAAAAATCAATTACCATGTGTTAAAACCCGTATTATTTGAGATGCCAACTTACGAATACTTCAGAATGAGTGATGTGATTGGAAAATGTATGAAGATTGGAAGATAATTAGATATGAGCAGGAATTCAGGTTATTCCAACAACATCTTTAATTGTATAAATGGCAGTATTTACTGTTTCCATAATTTCTTCGTCTCAAATAAATGATAAGAAGGTATTGACTTGGAGTACACTCCAAGGAGTAGAATAACACTAACATAAATGATATTAAGGTAATAATTTGCTACCAGCCTAATATGGTGGAGGAAGTATGATAGGGCATTTTGAACGTTTTGAAAATGAATGTTTTCTAGTAGAAGATGATCCATGGTTTCCGTGGGGAGATGGCCAAAGTAGGATGAGTGTAAAAATTGTTTCGAAGGAGCATGCCAGTGAAGTGGTAGTGTATTACGAAAATTTTGGAATGCCATTTCTATAGGGAATCAATTTCAAAATAGAAGATTTTAATGGAATGGAAGTAGAATATATGGAAGGAGAGTTAATATGACAATAAAAGAAGCATCAGAAAGGACTGGCGTATCCATTGATAATTTAAGATATTATGAAAGAATTGGTCTTTTACCACCAATTCCACGGAATGCATCAGGAATCAGAGATTATGATGAAAGAGCAATTCACTGGGTTGAGTTTGTAATGAAATTCAAACAGGCAGGTGCGTCTCTAGAGGCTATTATTGAATATATTAAGTTAGCCCATTCTGAAAATAATACGAAAGAAGCGAGAAGAGAAATTTTAATTGAGGTAAAGCAGGATTTGGAAAGCAGGATTGAAAAGCTTCAGAGATGTCTAGAAATAGCAGAATACAAAATCGACAATTATTATGACCTCTGTGAACCAGTAACAAGAGAGATGATAGAAGAGTGGAAAAATTGAGAAAGATAGGATAAGGAGAGAAAAAAATGGAATATGCAAAATTAGGTGATTCAGGAATTGAAGTATCAAAACTTTGTGTTGGCTGTATGAGCTTTGGAAAAGCATCAGAGGATTATCATCAGTGGACATTAAATCCAGAGGAAACAGAAGAGATAGTAAAGAAGGCATTGGAGCTTGGAATCAATTTCTTTGATACAGCAAATTGCTATTCACATGGAACAAGTGAGGAATATTTAGGACGTGCACTGAAGAATAATGTTGCAAGGGACAAGGTAATTATTGGAACCAAGGTTTATTTTAATGAAGGTCATCTTTCTAAAGAAGCAATCAACAGGGAAATCGATGGTTCACTAAAACGCCTTGGAACAGACTATGTAGACCTTTATATCATACACAGATTTGACTACAAAACACCAATTGAGGAAACTATGGAAGCACTGGACGGGCTTGTGAAAGCTGGCAAAGTACGTGCTCTTGGGGCATCCGCTATGTATGGTTATCAGTTCATGAAGATGCAGTATGCAGCCGCGCAGAATGGATGGACAAAATTCGTATCCATGCAGAATCATTATAATCTTCTTTACCGTGAGGATGAAAGAGAACTGATTCCAATCTGTGATGAAATGAATGTTGCAAGAACACCATATAGTCCACTTGCAGCAGGACATCTGTCTCGTCTTACATGGAATTCAGAAAGTAAGCGTAGTGCTACAGATAAGATGGCACCACAGAAATACAATGCAACTATGGAAAGTGATATGAAGATTGTAGAACATGTGGCAAAACTTGCAGGAGAGAAGAATGCCACAATGACACAGATTGCACTGGCTTGGCAGTATGCCAAAGGTGTAACTTCACCAATTATTGGTGGCACAAAAGCAAAATACTATGAAGATGCAGCAGGATGCTTTGATGTGAAATTAACGGCAGAGGATATAGCTTATCTTGAAGAATGCTATGTGCCACATGCTGTTGTAGGTGCGATATAAGATGAAAGATGGGAAAATCCAATGATATAAAACATTGTTTAAAAATATGGGGGAAAAGAAATGAGTAAAAAATTAGTAGCATATTTTTCAGCAAGTGGAGTAACAGAAAGAGTAGCAAAAAGACTGGCAGAGGCTGCGGAGGCAGACCTTTATGAAATCAAACCAGAAGTACCATATACAAATGCAGATCTGAACTGGAATGATAAAAAAAGCAGAAGCAGCGTGGAAATGAATAATCCATTATCACGACCAGCTATTGCAACCAATGTTGAAAACATGGAGCAGTATGAGACTGTGTTTGTAGGATTTCCAATCTGGTGGTATGTGGCTCCAACCATTATCAATACATTTTTGGAAAGCTATGATTTCGCAGGAAAAACTATTGTACTGTTTGCTACCTCAGGCGGCAGTGGACTAGGAAACAGTCAGAAGATGTTAGAAGCAAGTGTGACACCAAGTGCAAAATTTATACCTGGAAAGAAACTTTCAAGCAATGTACAGATAAGTGAACTTGCAGCATGGGTCAAAGGATTAAATTTATAGAGAACAAGCATGTGTCCAGTGATTTGAATAATCTGGCAGAAGTAGTTTCTCTGCAGGATGAAATAAATTTTTCTTGGAAAGGACAATGAATTGTGAAAATCACAGAATTAAAAATATCAGATCCTGAATTTGCAGAACGATTTGAAGCATTTGTAAATGAAGAAGTTGTAAATGAACCAGGCATGGAACTTGAGGGAAAGACCAGATATCTTGCAATATTAGCAACATTGCTTGGATGTCAGGGGATGGAAGCATTTAAAGTAGTGCTTAAGGAGGCACTTTATGGTGCGGTTACACCGGTGGAAGCAAAAGAGGTAGTCTACCAGGCAGTGGATTATCTTGGTATGGGAAGAGTATTTCCATTTATTAGTGCTACAAATGAAGTGATGACAGAACTAGGCATCAAACTTCCATTAGCAGGGCAGGCAACTACTACCATGGAAAACCGTGTGGAAATGGGTGAACAGGCACAAGTAGATATTTTCGGAGAGGGCATGAAAGGCTTTAGTAAAGGTGGACATATCAATCGTTGGCTTTCTGGTAATTGCTTTGGTGATTACTATACAAGAAAAGGGCTTGACTTAAAACAGCGTGAAATGATTACCTTCTGTTATATTGCAGCACAAGGAGGATGTGAGCCACAGCTTATTGCTCATGCAAAAGGAAACATGAATCTTGGAAATGATAAGGAATTCCTGATTAAAGTGGTGTCTCAATGTTTGCCATATATCGGCTATCCAAGAAGCTTGAATGCAATTACCTGTATCAATAAAGCTGCAGAATAAATATCCCAATTTATCGCAAAAAAATGCATAAGTTATGTACAATGAATACATGACTTATGCATTTTTGTTTTTTTTGTTGTATTTAGAAAATATAAAATTTTTAAAAAAGTATTGTTTGTGACGTAACGTAATCAACTATAATATGAGCAAGAGGTGGTGAATATGAAAAAATATAGAGCAATACCAGAAGGTTATATGACTATTGGAGAGGTCGCAAAGAAAATGGGTGTCACCGTCCGCACCATGCAATATTATGACAAGGAAGGGCTACTTTCGCCATCTTCAGAGAGTGAAGGAGGTCGCAGGCTTTATACCGACAAAGATGTGATTAAGCTTTACCAAATCTTATCAATGAAGCATCTGGGGTTTTCATTGGATGATATAAAAAATCGCTTAATTTCTCTTGAGACGCCAGAGGATATTGCGTATGTACTAACAGAGCAAGCAGCTACTATACGGGAAAAGATAGAAAGGCTATCAGAATCATTGAAAGAGATAGAAGCATTAAAGGTAGAAGTACTACAAATGCAACAAGTGGATTTTAAAAAATATGCTGACATTATTGTAAACCTACAAATGAAAAATGAATTTTACTGGCTGATCAAGCATTTCGATGAAAATACACTTGAATATTTTCGAAGTCGCTTCGATAAGGATAGCGGCTTGGCAATGATGGACACGTACACAAGCCTGAATGATGAAGCGATACGGCTTCAAAAAGATGGTATACAGCCTGAAAGTGAAAAAGGCCAAGAATTTGCTAAAGCGTTTTGGAATATGATTATGGAATTTACAAACGGGGATATGAGTATGCTGCCAAAACTTATGGAAACTGGAAACCTCGAGGGTCCGGATAATGAATGGAAAGAAAAGCAAGTGACTGCCAATGCTTTTATAGAGCCAGCTTTAGGAGCCTATTTTACGGCATTAGGATATAATCCGATAGAGGAGGAAGCAAAATGAGTTACGCTATACAGATTGACAGGCTAAAGAAAAGCTATGGTGATCATACTGTACTGAAGGGTTTAAGTTTCAATGTTATAAAAGGTGAAATTTTTGCATTGCTTGGCGTAAACGGGGCAGGAAAAACCACAGCCCTTGAATGTATCGAGAGCTTACGAAAGTATGACAGTGGCCATATCATGGTGAATGGTAAAATGGGTATTCAGTTGCAATCGGCGTCTCTCCCAGCCCATATCAAGCCCCTAGAAGCTGTACAGTTATTTGCAAAATGGAATAAAACAAAAATAGATCATTCTATGCTTGCTGCCCTTGGAATTAACGAGCTGACAAAAAAACAGTACACAGATATGTCAATGGGGCAAAAACGGCGTTTGCATCTTGCCCTAGCCTTAATTAGCGACCCGGATATTGTGTTTCTTGATGAGCCCACAGCCGGACTTGATGTTGAAGGCAGAATATCACTCCATGATCAAATCCGCAAACTGAAAGCGCAGGGAAAGACAATCATTTTGGCCAGCCACGATATGGCAGAGATTGAAAGCCTGTGTGACCGCATTGCTATTCTGAATGAAGGCAATATTGTCTTTTTGGGTACTGTCACAGAATTAACCGCAAAAATCGGTAAACGCTATACTCTTCATATCAAGACTGAACAAGGTGATGAAAGTTTTGAATCTGACAACATCGGGGATACTATGCTGACTTTGCTTGAAGGTTTTAAGCAAAAGGGCATTACCATATTAGACATTAAAATAGATAGAGGAACGCTTGAACAGCATTTTATCGAAATAGCAAGGGGGAATGGCGAATGAGTGCATTTATAGAAGGAGTAGTATTGCAATGGAAACTAGATATACGAAGCAAGTCGCTGCTCATTACTTGTTATGTGGTTCCCCTTTTGTTCTTTGCTGTTATGGGCGGGATATTCACATCTATCATCCCGGAGGCTAAGTATACGCTTATACAATCTATGACTGTGTTGGGAGTGTCAACGGGTGCACTGATAGGCTTGCCGCCTTCTCTTGTGGAGATATACGGAAGTGATATAAAGAAAGTGTATAAGGCTAATGGGGTACCGTTATATCTTGGTTTGGTTTCGATGTTCTTGTCAGCGTTTATTCATCTACTCATTATGTGTGCAATAATATACATTATCGCCCCCATTGCTTTTGACGCAGAGCCCCCAGAAAATCTACCATTGTATTTTGGCTCACTCGCTATCTTTATTGCGGTATCATTAAGTATTGGGAGCGTGTTGGGGCTATTGATGAAGAATCAAGCAAAACTCACCATGATTTCTCAACTTATATTCTTACCGTCAATTATGCTATCGGGGATTATGTTCTCTGTCGATTTACTTCCTAAAGTTTGGGAACTTGTGGGAAAAGTGTTCCCCGCCTCTTGGGGATATGTATTGATGGTGGAAGATGGTTTTTATTTCGGCAACCTGTGGCCTTTGTTAGTTATCTTCTTGGCAGCGGCTATACTATGCGGTTTTTTATTAAAAAGACTGCGCACAGAGTAGTTAGAGGAAGAGTATTTGTTTAAAGAACAAAAAAACCTAAGCCATGTGCAATGAACACATGACTTAGGTTTCTTTATTTACCAGCCGCCTAGCTTAACTTCTATAACTGCTTGATACACCTATGAAAGGGCATGGTATACTCCTTAATACTTGTATGAGGAGTTTTGTAAATGCACCAAAAGCAGTTATAAAAGCTAAAACAATGAGTGAGGAACTTCTTGAAGTTAATATACTGTTATCAGTTTTAATGTGCTATTATGTAATAAATAGAACAAAAGTACGTTACAAAAGAGGGAAAGGAAATTTTACGATAGTAGAGAGTTTGAATAGTCGTGAAGACCTATAAGCCCGAGATTAAAAGAAGTAAGAAGAACAAATTTTGTCAAATGCGAGGGATAAAAAGATGTTAAAAATAGAAAGTACTAAGAATAATACAGGGGTAACAATAAGTGGTGATTATGATGATTTGAACACACTATACGAATGCATGGGGAATCTCACTGGGTTTGAAAATGCTTATGAAGGTTATGAGGGGGTAATACTCAATTGTCTTGGTTTTATGTATGATATTAGACATGCCTTTATGGGGGATAGAGAAGTAGCAATGATAGATAGCGGGGTGCATGATGAGATGCAGAAATGGCATGGTATGATTATGCCAAAGAAAAATATGTACTACTCTGTAAATATTCTTTGGCCTCAAGCTATGTTTATTGTGTTGGCTATGAATGATTATATAGAATTAGCAGGTGATCCTAAAAACTATGCAAAAGTATTGGCAGAGTTACCAAAGGAAGTTGCCGAGAAGCAGAAAAAGTGTTTGCCATATTCTATAGCGGTAGTAAAATTATTTCAAGCGCTGATGTGGCAAGCTTTTAGAGAGGTCGTAGGAGATAATAGGTATAATAGGATTTACAAAAAGACTGTGAATGAATATACTTTTATTAAAAAGCTAGAGTACAGAAGATTTTGCACTCAATATATAGAGGATATTAGCGTAAAGTATATCAAGACAGCAGTGGAAAAAAGACCAACTAAGCTAGCAGCATATATAAAAAATATTGTTGAACAATCAAAAGATTATTATGATATGAAAGAAAGCATAAGAGAGTATGCTATCCGAAATAATATAGCAGTAACAGATATACATTTGGCAGATATAGAATATCCAGAACAAATAGAGTGGTAGAGGTTACTGAGTATATAGCAAGATAAAAAAGCGCCTAAGTCATGTAACAGATACATGACTTAGGCGCTTTTTATTTACCAGCCTCCTAGCTTAACTTATATAACTGCCTGATCCACCTAACAAGGGGCATGGCGCAGCTCCTCAGCACTCACATGTCTAGTCTTGTAAGCGCATCAAAAGCAGTTATAAAAGTTAAACCAATGAGTGAGGAGCTCTTAAAAGTCTTAGCCGGTGCACCCTTATGATTAGGAAGCTAAGGCTTTAAGACTCTGGTTTTAAACTTTATTTTTTGTAAAGCATTATAAAATAACTTATATAAGAGCGCCTCCCTTTACAGGGCATCAGTAAACATTTTCCTTAGAGCCAGAGGTACCTGTAACAACAGATTGAGACTTGGTCGACCCGGTTAGTTTCTCAGATTAAAGCTGTGGTGATTCTGCTACGAGAAGTTATTTCGTTTTGTCTCTACATCCTATTATATGTCATGAAAAAGATAGTTCCCTAATAAAAAGTGAAAAAATTTTAGTAAATTTAAAAATCCATAGAATCAAAAGAAACTAATAGAATAAATGCCAATCATAACTGAGTAGATTTTAAACTGTGTAATGTGTTAAGTAAGCTTAGTTTTGGAAAGAATATACATAAGAAATTGTATTTAATAGAGGTTATAAACACTGTATTGGAGAAGGGATGGAGATTGTGACAAGAGCACAACTTATTTTGATATTTGTATGTCAGAACGCTATAAGATGGGGAATTCTACGAATTGGGCTTCTTGTAATAGGATGGTCTTGGTATAATGGTGATGGGGATATAGTGGTAAGTTTTATGGCTTCAGTTATTCTTGTACTAATGTATATTTTATTATTCATTTATGAAGTAGTTGTAACCTATAAAGAGTATAAAAAGATTAAAAAGACATAGAAATAGACACAACCATATAATATGCCGCTTAAAAGAGGAGTGAATATGTATAATGAAAACGAAAATGAATGTAAAGAAAAAAGGCATTTTGCTTGTGAGTATTTTCGCAGTTGTTGTTATAGGGATATTTGTCGCTGTAAATCTTTACATAGTGCTAAGCACTCCTAAACAATTTATGATAACATCAGAGAATTATTTTGATTATCAGCCTCATTACGAATGTGCAGGTTATTCCTCAGCCTATGTATTAAGAAGTCTCGGAGAGGATATTACGGGGTTAGAGTTATATAATGCTATTTCTAATAAGAACAATGATGGAACGGTTGCACCGAAGGAGTTAGTTAGCTTTCTTAATGGAAAAGGGTACTTAGTAAATCTTTTTAGTGGTACGATGTGGCAGCTGAAGCATGAAGTTAGTAAAGGTACGCCTGTTATCGCATTTTTACGAACCTCACCTGAAGAAGATTATTATCATTATCTTCCAATTGTAGGCTATGATACGGAAAATATTTATGCGGCTGAATCCTTACAATATAAGAAAAACGCTGATAACGAGCATTATAATCGCATTATTAAAAAGAGTGATTTTGAAAAGATGTGGGAAACAGAAATATTTAAAAAAAATATTTATATAACGATTCAGTTAAGATAATTTGCATTGACACAACCACTAATACAATCTAGAATATAGTTATATATAAAATTCAGACTTTATTATTGAAAGGAGTGATTAAATTATGAAAAGCAAAGATATGGTGATAAAACAATAGTTTAATATTGAGTATGCAAAGTCTAAAGGATTATGCGTACAATGTACCCCCTTTCGTAAATACTGTATAAACAGACTTGCCTAAGGCAAGTTTTTTTGTGTCCCAAATTGGAGAAAAAGACTTCAAAATAATAGGGGAACAGAGAAAACTGGCATCCATTTTATTTGCAGAAGTAGCGGAGTTGCACAATAGTTACTAGAGTATCTATGACAAATATGTGAAAGAGAAGGGAAAGAGTATTTAGGAGTTGAATGCGAGACTCTTAATCCAACAGCATTAAGATTTTGGAGAAAGTATTTTGAGATATATACATATAGTTATGCAAGAAGAATAGATGAACGTGTAGTTGGCTATGAGAAATATCTTGATATGTGTTGGGGTGTATTAGGATAAGTTAATTGGAATTGAAAGCGAACCCCGGTAAAACGGATAAATATAAGTTGTAAAAAACTCTTATTATAAAAATATAGTACAACTAAGTAGGTATATATAACTTTATAATATCAGTAATAAGACATATGGGGGAGAATAATGTATATAGTGTTGGGCGGAGTTATGATGTTCTTAGGTGTTTTTTGTTTTGTGGCACCAGATACAGTATGGTATTTAGAAGCAGGATGGAGATATAAGGACGTTAGGCCAAGCGACCTTGCTATTGGTATAAATAGAATAGTAGGAGTAGTAGGAGGATTAGTAGGGCTAGGTATGATGATTTATGGATTGATAGGATGCTTTGGTGAACTGATGCCAGGAAATGGACTCACAAGATACATTAAAGTAGAGAACATTGAGTCTATTAAGATAGTAGCACGATCAGGTAAATCGGTTGTTTTAGAAGAAGATGAGGTAGAAGAGGTTGTGAGTATTATTAAAGGTGGAGCGGTAGAAGAATTTAATAATATATATGCGGGTTCAGCTTCTCGTAACATTCAAGAAATAATTATTAAATTTAATAATGAGGAAGTTATGAGTTTTAGTAGCTTTGTAGGGGAATTTTTTATAAGATTTGATGGTAAAACATACATACTAAAAAGCCAAGAGCTAGAAAACATTGCTACAACATATATTAGTGAGAAATAAGCGTAATTAAAAAGAGGCTTAAGAAGAAAAAATAGAGGTTGACTCGTCCCTAGGGGAAGGCTGTAATATAGTCTATAGAGGAGGCGAGTGACATGTTAGAGCGAGATAAGATTGTGATTCGAGGATTACATCAAAATAATCTAAAAAATGTATCTTTAGATATTCCCAAAGAAAAAATAGTTGTATTTACAGGGGTATCTGGTTCGGGTAAATCAAGTATTGTATTTGATACGATTGCAGCAGAAAGTCAGCGTCAAATGAATGAGACCTATAGTGCCTTTATAAGAGGGAGACTACCGAAGTATGAGAAGCCAAAGGTTGAACTTATTGAAAACCTTTCGGCTTCTGTTATTGTGGATCAAAGTAGATTGGGTGGCAATGCAAGATCTACAGTAGGAACGATTAGTGATTTATATGCGGCACTTCGTTTGTTATATTCAAGAATTGGCACTCCATATGTAGGAACAGCTTCTTACTTTTCCTTTAATGATCCCAATGGCATGTGTATGACTTGTTCTGGTCTAGGAAAAGTAGCAGAACTAGATATTAGTGGCGCATTAAAAGAAGAATTATCTTGGAATGAAGGGATGGTGGAGTTACCAGCTTTTCGTCCTGGAAACTGGTATTTTAAACAATACGTTGAATCAGGCTTATTTGCCCCTGATAAAAAGCTTAAGGATTATACGGAGAAGGAACGAAATCTGCTACTTTATGGAGCCTATGAAAAAGATGGGGAGCGCGTTAACAAACGGGTAGAAGGGATCCATAATCAGTTATCAAGGCTTCTTCTAAAACGGGATAATTCTGCATCAGGGGATGTTACGCAGAAACGCCTTGAGACAATGATTCGCCAGAAGGAATGTCCAGTATGTCATGGTAGGCGATTGAATCAAGAGGTACTAAGCTGTAAAATAAACGGCTATAGTATTGCAGAACTTTGTGAGCTAGAGTTCGTGCAGCTTCGTGAAGTACTAAAGGAAATAAAAGATGAGAGAGGCAAGACTATCATACAGACGCTTATTGCTTCACTTACCCGAATGATTGAGATAGGACTACCTTATCTAAGTATGAATAGGGAGTCCGCTTCCTTGTCAGGTGGAGAGGCACAAAGGCTAAAATTAGTGCGTTATATGGGAAGTGCTTTAACAGGCATGATCTACATTTTTGATGAGCCAAGTACAGGCATGCATCCAAGGGATGTGCACCGCATGACCAGACTTTTACAAAGTCTAAGGGATAAAGGCAATACAGTACTTGTGGTAGAACATGATAAGGATGTCATTAGCGTTGCAGATGAAGTAATAGACGTAGGGCCTCTTGCAGGTAGAAATGGCGGTCAGATTTTATTCCAGGGAAGTTATGAGGCGTTGCTATTATCTGAAACACGAACAGGGAGAGCCATGAGGGAGAAGATTTTAGTGAAAGAAAAGCCACGCCTTCCTAAAGAATTTCTGCCAGTGAGAGGAGCAACACTTCATAACTTAAAAAACATTTCTGTGGATATACCACTTAATATTCTAGCTGTAGTAACAGGGGTAGCAGGCTCAGGTAAAAGTACGTTAATTCGTGATGTGTTTGCGGAAGCGTATTCTGATAGGGTCATACTAGTTGACCAGTCACCGGTAACGGCTACTTCACGTTCTACACCAGCCACCTTTCTTGGCTTTTTCGATGAAATAAGAAAAGTAATGGCCAGTGAAAATCAGGTAGATACCTCATTATTCTCATTTAATAGCAAAGGAGCATGCCCAATATGTAGTGGAAAAGGTGTGGTCGTTACAGAGCTGGTATTTATGGATCCTGTAACCACAGTATGTGAGAGCTGCGAAGGAAATAGGTATAGTGAAGAGGCAATTGCTTATCAGTACCAAGGAAAGAACATCGTTGATATTCTGAATATGACCGTAGAAGAAGCCTTAGAATTTTTTGCAGATAATCGCAAAATAAGTAAGCATATAAAGGCAATGAATGAGGTAGGACTATCGTATCTATCCCTTGGACAACCTTTATCAACCCTGTCAGGTGGAGAAAGGCAAAGGATTAAGCTAGCTAAGTATCTGAATCAAAAAGGGAATATCTATGTATTAGATGAGCCTACAACAGGATTACATGCTTCTGATGTGAAAAATATCATGAAGCTTCTAGATAGCTTTGTAAAGCGCGGTAATACAGTGGTAGTGATAGAGCACAACCTAGATGTAATGAAACAAGCGGACTATATTATTGATATTGGACCAGATGGCGGAAGTGCCGGGGGCGAAGTTGTATTTACTGGTACACCAAAGGAAATGATTGACTCTGCCAATACAATCACAGCAAAATATCTACAACGTAGCTTATAGTGATAATAAAGTAGCTTCTACAAGTCTTTGAATATCAAGGATAGTAGGAGCTTTTATTTTATAGCGCGGGAATGTACTGGTAAATATCATCAGTAGTTAAGAAGATAGCTTTAATTAATGAATCGACATGTTAGACATATAATTGACACAACATTCTCTAAACAATTGAAATGTTACTTTGGACAAACTTATACTACTAAATATAATATCTGGAAAAGAGGTATAAGTATGGTGAAAAAGAAACTTTTAGCTTTGGCCACATCTCTTACAATGATGCTATCAATGATGACTGGAAATTTAGCAGCTGCGACATATGAACAAGGACAAGCCACACCCGTATTCTGTCAGTTTTATGCGCAAAATCAAAGTGGCTCATGGGAGTGGATGTCTACTGATTCACAGGCTTTGAACTTAGGTGAAACAAAAAGTATAACGTTTAATACAGTCGATGGAGAAGGGAACAGTTTATTTAGTAAGGCTGGAGAAGATGCAACCTTTGGACTTCAATTTGGTGATGGAAGCTTAACAGCTGGTGACAGAAGTAAGGTAACAGTTGAGATTGGAAGTATTAAAATAGCAGCAGAAGATTATGAGGAGTTACTCATTGACTTAACGCCATCTACATACGAGGAATCGTATTTAGCAGAGGAAGTAAGTTGGGGGATTCAAGGAAACAATACCTCTATTTCACTAAAGGATTATTTAGGGGAAGAGGCCTTAACCCATCTGAAGGCTATTACAAGTATTGAATTAGAAATTACTTTAGAGGCATACGAGTTTCTAGGTAAGACAGAAGAAGAAACGCCAAATGAGAAAATACTCTTCAGTGGTGAAGCTACAACAAGTGGAGAATGGGAACAAGCTATTTCTCTTTATGAAGGTAGTGATTTCAAATTAGGGGATTTAACAGAAGCTATTCAAGTAGCTGTTACATATGAAAGTAGTAATGTACCTGAACTGATTTTACAAAGTTGGTCAGGAGGACCAGAGTGGATTAAGGTTGCAGCCTATAAAGAAAAAGAGGGTGTAGCTTATTATAGTTATACAGATATGATTGAGGCTTATTCAAGCGCTATGAAAGACTATGCTAGTTATAATGAAGATTTTCCATTATTAAATGCACTTCATGTAGGTGATACAGGGGCCGCACTTACTGTTAAACAAGTGGCACTTGGACCCAAAGAAGCAGCAACAGAAGATATGACCTATGAAATAGGAGACCTAACAGAGGTAATTTGTCAATTTTATGCGCAAAATCAAAGTGATGGCTGGGAATGGATGTCAGCAGGTTCTACTAATCTTAATTTTGGAGAAGAGCAAACTTTTAAGTTTGAAGTTCCAGCAGATACCTTTGCTATAGCAAACAAAGATGCAAGCTTCGGTTTTCAATTTGCAGATAATAGGCTTGCAGATGGGGATAGAAGTAAGCTTAAAATCATCTTAGGTCAGATGATTATTAAGGCAGAGGGTTATGAAGATGTGGTAATTCAGCTTGATCCTGATACTTATACAGCAAGTTATTTAGCAGAGAAGGTATCATGGGGAATAACAAATAATTCAACTATGATTAACTTAAAAGAGTATTTAGGAGATGATTTCCTTAGTCATCTTAATGCTATTACATCCTGTGAGGTAGCTATTACATTATCAGAGTATAGCTATACAAAAGCAGTAGAAGAAGGTTCTGAATTTGAGGAGGGTTATACACATCCTACACAGATGCGTGGTTTAACAGGTAAAGAACTTGTAGCAGATATGAAGATAGGATGGAACTTAGGAAATACACTAGATTCACTAGGTGGTGAAACAGCATGGGGAAATCCAAAGACAAGAAAGAAAATGATAGATGAAATTAAAAAAGCAGGTTTTAATACCATTAGAATACCTGTAACTTGGGATGATCATTTAGGAGATGCACCTGACTATGTGATTGATAGTGCTTATTTGGACCGTGTAGAAGAAGTCGTTAATTATGGATTAGCTAATGATATGTATGTCATTCTTAATATTCATCACACTTATGGTTGGCTTGAAACCACTGCAGCATCTGAAGTAGTTGCTAAAGAGAGGTTTATTAAGATATGGGAACAAGTAGCTAATCGCTTTAAGGAGTATGGGGATCAATTAATTTTTGAATCCATGAATGAGCCACATGAGGGAAATGATTGGACAGGTCATAGTGAAGCTTATGAGATTGTTAATGCATATAATGAAGTTTGTTATGAAACCATTCGTCAAAGTGGAGGAAATAATACACAAAGGCTTATTATGATGCCAACTTATGCTGCAACATCTAGCGAAACTGCTATTGCTGCCTTTAAATTACCTAATTCAGAGGATCCATATGTAGCTGTTTCTATCCATGCCTATTCACCTTATAATTTTGCAATGGATACTTCAGCAACCAGCCAAACAACATGGGGAACCGATCAAGATAAGAGAGCCCTTGATAATTTATTTGATTCCTTAAAAACGACTTTTATAGATAAAGGAATCCCAGTAGTAATAGGAGAATTTGGTTCAACTAATAAAGATAATTTAGAGTATAGGGTAGCTCATGCAGGCTATTATATCCAAGCTGCAAAAGAACGTGGTATTCCTTGCATCTGGTGGGATAATGGTGTAACCACCCTTGCAGAAGGTTATGGCTTATTTAATCGTCGCAGCCTTGAATGGATATTCCCAGAAATTGTGGCAGCTATGATGGAAGCGTGTAAGGGAGAAAGCGGAGGAGGAGAATATGATCCAACTGTTTTATTTGAAGGAAAGGCAACTTCTAGTGGTTGGGGTCAGGCTGTTAGCTTTGCAATAGGAACAGATATCTTATTAGGTGACCTTACTGAGGGAAGTAAGATAGCAGTCGTTTATAAAAGTGAAAATGCACCAGAGTTAATTTTACAAAGTTGGTCAGGCGGTCCAGGCTGGGTGAAAGTCGCACCAGCTGAGGTAGCTGATGGTGTAGCTTACTTTAATTATGAAGATATGGTGGCTGGTTATGCTGCAGGTCTAACAGAAATATCAGATCAGGCCTTCCCATACTTAGACCGTATACATATTGGGGATACAGGTGCAGACTTAACAGTAACCAAGGTATATCGTGTATTACCACCAGTATTAGTTGAAAGTGTAAGTTTTAAAGAACTACCAACTTTACATGCAGATGAGACAATTGACTTAAACGATTATCTTGTCATTCTACCTGATAATGCAACAGACCAAAGTGTAAAGTCTTGGAGTAGTAGTAATGAGAAAGTAGCTCGTATTGATGAAAACGGCGTGTTAACAACTTATCAGTCAGGCTATACGACGATTACTGTTACTATGAATGATGGCGATTTGACAGAGTCTATTGAATTAGCAGTTCAATCTCATCTTGAATATAATACAAGCTTTAATGTAAGTGGTACATGGAATGGTGGATTAAATGGAGAGATTATTATTTCAAACTTACAAGAGACTGATATTGAAGATTGGACACTTGAGTTTGTTTATGATGGAGAAATCACAAATATTTGGAATGCAAAGATTGAAAGCCATGAAGGCAATCAATATACGATTAAGAACTTAGGATGGAATAAAACATTAAAGAGTAATAGTAGTATAACTATTGGTTTCACAGCAAATAGTGAGGATGTGACATTGGTACCTCATCACTATAATTTATTAGCAGAGGAAGAGAAAGATAGTAGTACTCAGTATACTGCTGATTTAACGATTATTAGTGGTTGGGATCACAGCTTTGTAGCTGAGGTTAAACTAACTAATATATCAGAAGAACCTATTGAGGGATGGGTAATTACTTTTCCTTTTGAAGGTAAGATTACTGATAATTGGGGATTCACCATGAGCCAAGATGGAAATGGTAACTATCTATTTAAAAATCTAAGCTATAATGGTGTTATTGCTCCAGGTCAAAGTATTACTATTGGGTTTATTGGAACAGTAGAAGGAGAAGTTGCAAATGACTATGAATTTTTAGGTCTTGCAGGATAAAAATAAAAACGCCCGAATCGTGTGTGAAGAACACATGATTCGGGCGTTTTTTGTTTTCCAGACTCTTAAGTCCAGCCTTTATAACTACTAGATACACCTATCAAGGGGCATGGCATGGCTCCTCAGCACTTACATGACGAGTCTTGTAAGCGCATCAAAAGCAGTTATAAAAGCTAAACCAATGAGTGAGGAGCTCCTTAAAGTCTTGGCCGGTGCACCCTTTATGATTAGGAAGCAAAGACCTTAAGACTCTGGTTTAAAACTTTGTTTATAAGACCGTGTAAAAGTGTTACTAAACAACTTATAAGTGGCGTATCCCTTGCAGCGCACCAGTGAACATTTTCCTTAAATCCAGAGGTACCTATAACAATAGGTTGAGACTTGGTTGACCCGGTCAGTTCCTCAGGTTATAGCCGTGGTGATTATACCGTGGGAAGTTGTATTGATGAACTTTTACATTTATATATATGTCTTCAAAAAGTAAGTTCCCTGAAAGTTTTTGAAAAAAATTTAAAAGACTTAGGGTTTTATGTTTAAAAAAGTTTCCGAATATCCCCATATTGCAATTTGTAATAGCACATTAAAGCTGACATACTGTTGTCAGTTTTAATGTGCTATTATGTAATGAATAGAGTAAAAGTATGTTACGAAAGAGGTGAAAGAAAATGTCATTTGATTACAAAAAGGAATACAAAGAGTTTTATATGCCACCAACTAAACCTAGTATAGTCAGGGTACCTAAGATGAACTTTATTGCAGTAAGAGGGAAAGGAGATCCTAATGATGAAGCGGGAGAATATAAAGTGGCTGTGGGATTACTTTATGCAATCGCTTATACCTTAAAGATGAGTTATAAAGGAGAATATCAAATAGAGGGTTATTTTGAATATGTGGTACCACCACTAGAAGGTTTTTGGTGGCAGGAGCATGTTAAGGGAGTAGATTATTTAAATAAGGATACTTTTAATTGGATTTCGATGATTCGAGTACCTGATTTTATAGCTGAAGCTGATTTTAAATGGGCAGTAGAAGAAGCAACTAAGAAGAAAAAACTAGATTTTTCTAAGGTGGAATTTTGGTCCTATGAGGAAGGGCTTTGTGTTCAATGTATGCATATAGGGGCATTTGACGATGAACCAGCAACAGTTCGTGCTATGGAACAGTTTGCACTTTCACAAGGATATGTCATAGATTTAAGTGATACAAGACGACATCATGAGATTTATTTAAGTGATCCAAGAAAAGTAGATGTATCAAAGCTTAAGACTGTGATAAGACATCCGATAAAGGAAAGTTTATGATCATATAGGGTTAGTGAAACTTTTGGTGTTTTAGGAGAACAGGCTATTTTAATAAATGCTTATTTAGGCTAAAATAAGAATAAAGAAAAAGCATAAAAGGAGCATTTGAGTAGTAGATCTACTTAAGAATGGAACAATGAATATACAAATTTTTGGAGCAAAAAAGTGCTTTGATACCAAGAAAGCAGAGCGCTATTTTAAAGAGCGTGGAATCAAATATCAGCTGATAGATATGAAAGAAAAAGGCATGAGTCAAGGTGAACTTAATAGTGTGAAACAAGCTGTTGGTGGTATTGAGGTTATGATTAATGAAAACTGCAAGGATAAAGAGGCTTTATCTCGTATTCAATTCGCTTCTAACATCAATAAGGAAAAAAGGGTATTAGAATATCCACAGCTTTTAAAGACACCTATTGTAAGAAATGGCAAACAGGCCACTATAGGTTATAAGCCAGAAGTATGGAAAGAGTGGGATTAATAAACGGCTATTTATAGAAAGTAATATATTTCTATAAATAGCCGTTTATGCTATATAGAAAGCATACTATATAAAATAGCAGATAGCCCTTGAGTATTTATTGTTTTATTTTTATAATATTAAGTAAATTTGGTGGATTAATTTAAGAGTAAAGAGAATACTTATTATTCAGCTCATAAAGTTAAGAGAAGATAAAATTTGTAGAGATGTAGGTATAAGAAATATTTAGTTATAACAAGTATACAGAACGGAAGTGATTGCTATGAATGGAGATGAAGAACTTGGAAAGTTTATAAGTTTAATTCTACGGCATAAACCAGAGGTAGTAGGTATAAGTTTAGATGAAAATGGGTGGGCTGATGTAGAAAGTTTGCTTAAGGGTATAAATAAGACTGGTAGGGAAATAGACAAAGAAATTCTAAGTCGCATAGTAAGAGAAAATAATAAAAAAAGATATAGCTATAATGAAGACTGCACTAAAATACGGGCTAATCAAGGACACTCACTAAAGGTAGATGTTAATCTTAAAAAAGCAGTACCTCCTCCTAGGCTTTATCATGGGACAGCTATTAGATTTATGGAGTCTATTAAGACAAAGGGAATTATTAAGGGGACTAGGCAGCATGTTCATTTATCAGAGGACAAAGAAACTGCCTTTAAAGTGGGGAAAAGGCATGGTAAGCCCATAGTATTAGTAATTGATACAAGAGAGATGATGAAAGTAGGATATACCTTTTACTTATCAGAAAATAACGTTTGGCTATGTGAAGATATACCATGGCAATATGTGTCTTCTATTAAAATTGAAAACACATATTTATTTGCTAGGTTTATTTTAGATTCAGATTTCATTGAAAATGTTAAAGAGATTCATCTTAAAAATAGGGAGAGGTTTGGAGATAATGATATTTATGATAAAAACTTTGACCAATGGGAGTTAAAACAAAATCAAATTGCCGTGGGAACTATCTTTGCAGAACTTCCAACGGAAGAAGTGGCATTGCCTATAAGTTTTAACTGCTTGCTTAATTATGATAACCCAGAGGAAAGTGTAAAAGTTGATTATAAGGTGAAATATGCTGCAAATACCTTTATTGCAGTAAACCGTTTATTTAATGGGCATAAATTTATTTGCGTACTGGATTTTAGTGAGGAAATACCATCTTTATTCAATAAACTAAGCAATAATCAACTAAAAAGTGGAGAAATTTCATATATTGCATTATGTCGATATGAGGATTTGGATTGCATAAAATGGATGATTGAAAAAGAAAAGAGTTTCATACCTAGTAAAAGTTCATATTAAGAATAAAGGAGAGAAGGCAACAATCAATTACGATTAAAGTGAGGTGTTTGGAAAAACCAAGTAATTATATATGAAAACTTGACAAAATATCTATGTGAGTTTAGGATTATGTCAAATATATTAAATAATAGAAGATAAACTTAAAAATAATAAAAGAAAAGAAGGGTGTTATGTTAAATCAATTTTCTAGAACACAGTTACTTATTGGAAAAGAAGGAATAGATAAATTAGAGAATGCTAGAGTAGCAGTATTCGGAATTGGGGGCGTTGGTGGTTATGTAGTTGAAGCCCTAGCAAGAAGCGGCGTTGGTTCATTTGATTTAGTAGATGATGATAAAGTCTGCTTAACCAATATTAATAGACAAATTATAGCTACTAGAAAAACAGTAGGACGTTATAAAGTAGAGGTAATGCGTGATCGTATTTTAGAGATTAATCCTAAGGCTGAAGTACACATTCATCAGTGCTTCTATCTGCCAGAAACAGCAGATCAATTTGATTTTTCAAGCTATACTTATGTTGTAGATGCAGTGGATACAGTAACTGCAAAAATCTCAATTATTATGAAAGCTCAAGAGGCAAACGTACCGGTTATTAGTTGTATGGGAGCAGGAAATAAGCTAGACCCAACAAAGTTCGAGGTTACAGACATCTACAAAACTCAAATGTGTCCTTTGGCAAAGGTAATGAGAAGAGAATTAAAGAGACGCGGCGTTAAATCTTTAAAAGTTGTTTATTCTACTGAAAAACCGATTAGACCACAAGAAGATATGTCTATAAGTTGTAGAAACCACTGCATTTGCCCACCAGGAGCAGAAAGAAAGTGTACAGATCGTAGAGATATACCAGGAAGTGCAGCCTTTGTACCATCAGTAGCAGGGCTTATTATTGCCGGTGAAATCGTAAAGGATTTAACTTAATTTGATATAAAACGTCTAAAATGAAAAATACTATAAATGGGGAGAATGAACTTAACGATGTTCTTCTCCCCATTTGCACATCTCTTCTAGAATTGGCATTAAAGATAGCCCTTTTTCAGAAAGGCTGTATTCAACTTTTGGAGGAATTTGAGGGTATTCTTTTCTGATAATGATACCATCTTCTTCTAGCTCACGTAGTTGTTGACTGAGCGTGCGATAGGATATGGTGCCAATTTTTCTTTGAAGTTCATTATAACGGATGGGTTGATGCTCAATAAGCCAATACATAATTACCATTTTCCATTTTCCATCAATAATAGAGAGGGTATATCCGAAAGGTGTATCTTTAATACTTTTAATATTAGTTTGAATGTCTTTCATACTCATGTTTACACTATCCTTTTTGTTAGTATGGGGTTAAAAAGTGCATACTATAAAATTCATATCAGTCATTGTACAATGAACTCATTATTAGGTCAAATTAAAAGGAGAATAATAATGAAAAAAGTTAAAATTACAGTACTGAAAACAACTTTAGATGAAGAGTTAGCTAAGGAATATGGAGTAGAGGGATTAAAGTCTTGCCCAATGTTGAAAGTGGGAGAAGTATTCTATGCCGACTATGCAAAACCAGAAGGTTTCTGTGATGAAGCATGGAAAGCTATATATCAATATGTATTTGCATTAGCACACGGAAGTGGTAAAGAGTTATTTTATTACGGAGATTGGATTAGAAAGCCAGGTGTAGCCATTTGTAGTTGTAATGATGGTTTGAGACCAGTTATTTTTAAGCTAGAATCTACAGATCAAGAATCACATATTGATTATACGCCAGTGACACAGTAATAAAGGTTAATTTATATTTAAGTACATAGCTAAGCACTTAGTTATTGACCGTATTTAGGAATGTGAAAAACATGAATGAATACGGTCTTAATATTTTTTAAAACTTTTAGTATCTTACAAAAGTTATTCATATCTTTTTGTTATTATTATCATAGGATAAGTACGCCTAAGCTTACATAACCCATCAGTGATAGAATTAGAAAGCTGTTAATAGGAAATGCTTGTTTTAAATGGTTTAAGAGGAGATCGGGCCGCTTGATTAAATTTACGGAATAAAGTTTCAATTCTCCATCACAAATGATATAATAATTTGACTCTATTGTTAAGTGATATTAGGGGAAATACTTTTACACCATCCTCAATGGACGAGTTTTAACATCTAAAAGAAAGGTAATACAAAAGGATAATTAAATGAATAAGGAAAATCAAATAACAAAAACGACAGGCCAGATATTTAAGGACAATATCTGTACGCTTTTTAACCTGTTTAATCTACTTATCGCAATTGCCCTTGCCTGCGTGGGAGCATGGTCGAATATGTTCTTCATACTGATCATTGCGGTTAATGTCTGCATTGGAATTGTACAGGAATTAAAAGCTAAGAAGCTAGTGGAAGAGTTATCTCTTTTATCAATGCCAACGGCTGATATTATCAGAAACAATGAAAAAATGCATGTTTCAGTTCAAGAGGTAGAAGATAACGATATTCTTTTACTTGAAAGTGGAAATCAAATCTGCGCTGACAGTGTGATTCTCTCAGGGGAGTTAGAAGTAAATGAATCACTACTTACTGGAGAATCAGACCCTATTATAAAGAAACAAGGGGACTCACTTTTATCGGGTAGCTCAGTTATTAGTGGTAAGTGTCAGGCAAAGGTACTTCATACAGGTAGTGAAAACTATGTTTCTAAAATAGCCGACGAGGTAAAAAAGTTAAAAAAGGTCAATTCAGAGTTATTACTTTCTATGAGAAAAGTAACTGGATTTACAGGTTGGTTAATTATTCCTCTAGGTGTGATCTTATTTCTTGAAGCTTATTTTCTAAGAAGCAATTCACTTCAAACAGCAGTTGTTTCAACAGCAGCAGGGCTATTAGGGATGCTTCCTAAAGGACTTGTGTTACTTATTAGTATTGGTTTAGCTACAGGAATTGTTAGGCTTTCTAAGCAGAAAGTACTTGTACAAGATTTATATTCCATAGAGTCCCTTGCACATGTTGATATTATATGTCTCGACAAAACAGGGACAATAACAGAAGGTAAAATGCAAGTTGAGAATGTCATAATGCTTGATAATGACTTTGAGATACCATTTAATACTGTTATGGGAGTTTTCCTGGGCAATACAGATGACAATAATGCAACGTTTCAGGCTATGAAAAATTATTTTCCACAAGCAGATGAGTTTCAGGTAATATCAAAGATTCCATTTTCATCTGATAGAAAATGGAGTGCTGTAACTTTTGATAATGGAAATACATTTGTAATTGGTGCACCTGAGAGACTTTGTGATAAAGAGCTTCCAGAGGCTGTACGCCATGAGATGAAGGAAGGAAAGAGAATCCTACTTGCAGGTGTAGTAGACAAAATAGAAGACAAAACAATTAATGCAAGTGAGGTACATCTACTTGCTGCCATCATTATTAGTGACCCAATAAGAAAAAATGCAGTTTCTGCTATTTCTTATTTCCATAAAGAAGAGGTTGATGTAAAGGTTATTTCTGGAGATAATCCAGTTACAGTATCAGCTGTTGCGGCAAAAGCCGGGATAAAAGGTGCTGACAGATTTATAGATATGTCTACAGTGAGTGATGAGGACATTCCAAAGGTAGCGAAAGCGTATTCTGTTTTCGGACGTGTTACACCACAACAGAAGAAATATCTGATTAGTGCAATGCAAAATGAGGGGCATAATGTTGCAATGACAGGTGACGGTGTAAATGACCTTTTAGCAATGAAGCAAGCTGACTGCTCTATTGCAATGGGGAATGGAAGTGATGCTGCAAGGCAAACAGCACAGCTAGTATTACTTGACTCTGATTTCTCAGTACTAAAAAGTGTTCTTGCAGAAGGAAGAAGAGTTGTAAATAATATTACAAAATCAGCTGGCGTATTCTTTATAAAAACCATTTATTCCGTATTGTTATGTATCATTTGCATATTACTTAATATGGATTTTCCTTTTATACCGATACAGATTACACTTATTGATTTAATCATTGAGGGTTATCCATCATTCTTCATTTCCTTTGAACCTAATGATAAAAAAATAAAAGGTAAATTCTTACCTACAGCCTTAAAAAATGCAGCACCTAATGCCATTGCCATAACACTATGCTGTCTCATTATTGGAGGTGCATCATTTATGGTTCCAAATGATAGTGAGCAGACAGCACTGCTTATGTACTTAACTGTAGGTATGCTAGGTATTGTTGGGGTTATTAAATCTTGTAGACCATTTAATAAGCTAAGAGCATTTCTTGCTATTACGACTACAATTGGATTTTTCACTGCAGTATTGCTATTCCATAAGATTTTAAAACTTCCTCTTATAAGTATGAATACATTATTACTGTTTGTAGGTATTACAGTTATAGGCATAATAATAGAAAGAATTTGCGCCGCGTTAATTGCTAAGGTATATAAACATTAAGAAAGCTTACAGCGCTTAGTTCAGAAGAATAAAAAAGTGGCTTTTAGAATAGTTATGTAATCATATACTGTGGTAGAAGCATATTAAAAGAGTCAAATAAAAGAAGGCTAAAGGAGAGATGAAGTTATCTCGCTTTAGCCTTCTTTTGTTAAAATTTAGAATAATTCATACTAAACCACTTGACAAAGTAGGGAATATAAATTATACTTCGACACATATAATTCATATAGATATTAAATGAATATAAAACTGACTAGAAAAACTAGAGGTTTTAAATGATATCAGGCATGCAGATTTTGCGTCCAGATATTGTTTAAGGCCTCTTTTTGTTTTTTGGCATTTATATACAATCAATAACTGATATGTAATTAACAAAAAGCTTGAAATAGGAAAGGAGATTAAGAGAGATATTTCAAAGGAATAGATATCCAACTTCCTGAAGAGTAGCTTTATAAGAGTGAAGGAATTAAAAAATGAGTAAAGTAGGAGGAAGAGAGCAATGGCAATAGAAAAGGATTGGCGAGAAAAAGAATTAAGTATTAGAGAAGTGATTCAAAAATATCCAGAAGTTTCACCTTTTGTCATCATTAAAACAGATGCTCAAAGGCGTGGCGTTTATTATACTGAAGCAGCTTTGAAAAAAGTAGATCTCAATATTCATCAAGTAGAGCATCGAGGCTTTTCAGGTGAAAAGAATGATCAAACACCCTTTGCCTTTATCTTAAGAGATGGCACATCTGTATTAACAGGAGTTAATCCTATAGAAGGAAGGCGTGATCCATTAGTAGTTGACGTTGTAAATGATAAAATTGTGCTTGTGGATAATGGAGATGTACTTGAGGAAGTCATCTATTTGGAAAAACCAGATTACTATAACAAATATACAAGTAGTGGTAAGCCTATGTGGCAGATAGCACCTGCACGTCCTCAGCGAATTGATATTAATCCAAATCAATATTGCCAGTTCTGGGATACGCCTAGTCATGGATGCAAGTATTGCTCTATAGCAGCAGCTTATAAAAAAAGTGATAAGCCGCAGCTTCTAGAAGTAAGTGATATTGTGGAAACAGTGACAGAGGCTTTAAAACAACCAGGGCGATTTGAAAGTATCTTCCTCACGGGCGGCACTATTTTAAATGGAAAAGAGGTACTGGATGATGAGGTAGATCTCTATATTGAAATTCTTCAGGGAATAGGGAAGAATTTTGGTGGCAAAAGATTTCCTAGTCAGCTCATTGGAACAGCATTTAATGAAAAGCAGTTACAGAAGATTTATGATCAAACAGGTCTAATGACATATACAGCTGATATTGAAGTACTTAACAAGGAGATGTTCGATTGGATTTGTCCAGGAAAATCGGCGGCAATAGGATATGAGGAGTGGAAAGAGAGATTGTATAAAGCCGCTAAGATATTTGGACCAGGAAATGTTACGACTGGGCTTGTTGTAGGCGTAGAATTGGCAACGCCTAAAGGATTTAAGTCAGAAGATGAGGCGCTTGAGATTTGCTTAAAAGAGGCAGAAGAAATCGCAAAACATGGTGTGAGTGTGGTGGGATGTGTATGGAATGTCGTACCAGGTTCTATTTTCTTTGATCAGAAAAATCCCTCTCTTGAGTATTATGTTAGATTTGCTAAAGGGCTAGATGAGATTCGTAGAAAGTACCAGCTAAATATAGATATGGACAATTATAGAAGATGTGGAAACCATCCAGACACTGATCTTTCAAGAATATAATAAGGAGGAGATAAGCATGACATCAGTTCAATTAAGTCAGGAAATAATCGATACAATTCACTTAGAAGATACCATTGCAGCAATTGCTACCATAGATAAAAATGGCATACCACACGTTACTTATAAAGATTCATTTTCTGTAACAGAAAATGGAGAATTAGAATTTCTAGAGATTATTGAAACATCTGTGACCAATAAAAATCTTACCTATCACTTGTGGTTTAACAAACTAGTAACCATTAATTTTCTTAGTAAGGATAAAAAAAGCTTTTTAATTAAAGGAAAAGTAGAAAGAGCTATTATATCTGGAAAGGAATTTGAAAAGCGGTATGTGGCTCTTCGAGAAAAATTAGGGGATATAGATTTAGCAACGGTTTGGCGTATAGCACCAACTGATTTTATTAATAATTCCTTTGAAAAGAGAAGATTGGAAGAAGAGGAAGCTCATCCACTCTTAAGGCATCTAGATAGATTAGTGATAGCAGAAAATGAAGTGTGAAATTTAAAAATGGAGGGACGCACATGAATAAAAAAATACGGAAAAGAATAAGTACTATTGCAATTATGGCAATGGTTATAGCCTTAACTGCTGGATGCCAGAAGAAGGCAGAAAGTAGCATTACGGGAAATGCTACGGCAGATGCAGGCAAGGAAAAAGTAGTCATAAGAGTAGCTCATCAACCAGGTCATGCACAGCCTATTATAGCGGATAAACAAGGATTTTTTAAAGAAGAGTTTGGAGATGATGTGGAAGTACAATTAAGTGTATTTGCTTCCGGTCCCCCCATTATAGAAGCATTTACTGCGGGGCAAGTAGACTTTTGTTTTGTTGGTGATCAGCCGGCAATTCAGGGGATTGCTAATGGATTAGATATTAAGATTCTTGCTTCTTATGCATCTACAGAAGCTGGCAATGCATTAATTGCTACACCGAAATCAGGGATTAAAACGCTTGCTGATATCAAAGGTAAAAAAATTGGTTATACCGTAGGTAGTGTAGGGCATCAGCTATTACTTAAATTTTTAGTAAGTCAAAACTTAACTGAAGCAGATGCAGAATTATTGAACTTATCACCTGCAGATATGTACGCTTCGCTGCAGGCAGGTACTATTGATGGAGCTGTAACTTGGGAACCCTATATTACCAATAGTGTATCTGAAGGTATTGCAACGCTTATTCAAGATGGTACTGGTTATAAATACAATGTCAATGTAATCGCTGGCAGTTCTAAGTTTTTAGGTGAAAATCCAGATATTACAGCTAGATTATTAAAGGTGTTTAATAAGGCGGCAGTATGGGCAGATGAGCATCAGGATGAAGCGCTTAAGATTATAGGGGAGGCTAGTAGTCTAGATCCAGCAGCCTTTGAAGCGAGTTTTTCAAAATTTAATAGAAGTTTATTCCTTGATGATAAGAAAATAGATTCTATTAAAGAAACAGCAAGCTATCTTTACGAACAAGGTCTCATTAGAAAAGAAGTAGATGTAACAAACATTATAGATACGACATATCTTCAAAAAGCAGGCATTACAGAATAAAAACAGAGCCAAGATTGGAAATAAAATCTAGTAGAAAGGAAGCGTGCAATAGCTCAAATGGATTGAATTATTTATTTGAGCTATATTACAAATTTGATTGTAATATGCATAGATGAAAAGATGATATCCTTGAATAAAAAGCAAATAAAAAAAATAGTATCTATTGCAGTTTTGGCACTGATTCTTCCTATTGCACTTGTTTTTATCTGGCAATATGGATGTGAAAATGGGCTAATCAATCAGTCTATATTGCCATCTCCTTCAAGACTTTATGATGCCTTCATATACATGATAGAGACGGGTAAGCTAAAAAAGCATATCATTGTCAGTGCAGAAAGAGTGGTAAAGGGATTTGCGATTGGTACCATAGTAGGGTTAGGGCTTGGAATTGTCATTGGATTATCGAAAAAAATGGAGCATTTATTTAGTGTGATAATCGGCATTTTTCGCCCGATTCCTCTGATTGCGTGGGTACCTATGCTTATTTTATGGATGGGGATAGGAGAAAGTTCAAAAATAACATTAATTGCAGTTGGAAGTTTTTGGCCAGTTTTATTAAATACAATTAGAGGCATTCAAAATACAGATAAAAAACTCTTGGAAGTGGGTAAGGTATTAGAAAAAAATAAAGGGCAAGTTCTGATGAAAATAGTCATTCCTTCATCTATTC
Organism: Bacillota bacterium; assembly: GCA_023393125.1. Taxonomy (GTDB): domain Bacteria; phylum Bacillota; class Clostridia; order Lachnospirales; family Cellulosilyticaceae; genus Cellulosilyticum. Next base: position 56,430 of record JAEWMQ010000058.1, on the reverse strand, counting down.
CATTTATTTTTACAGGAGTAAGGCTTGGAATGGGAGCAGCATGGTCCTGTGTTGTTGCAGCAGAAATGATTGCAGCTGCTACAGGAATTGGCTATTTGATTATGTATGCTAGAGAAATGTCCCAGCCAGATGTTATGCTTGTAGGCGTTTTTGCAATTGGTTTTATTGGCCTAGCAATTGACCAAGTACTATTGCTATTAGAGAGAAAAATATTGAAATGGAATATTGTAGATGAAAAGTAGGTGAAGCATGATATGGGCACAAAGGGAAATAGCATAGCAATAGAACATGTAACAAAAAAGTTCGAGCTGGAATCTGAAAATCTGGAAGTGCTTCAAGATATTAATTTGGAAATACAAGCTGGTGAGTTTATTAGTATTGTTGGAGCTAGTGGCTGTGGAAAGAGCACTTTACTTAAAATAATGTCAGGCCTAGATCAGGCCACGGATGGCGTCGTTAAGATAGAAGGAAAAGTAGTAGAAAAACCATCAGTTGACATTGGTGTAATTTTTCAGGAGTCAAGATTATTTCCATGGCTTACGGTAGAAGGAAATATTGAATTTGGTATTCATGAGAAAATGAGTAAAGAAAATAGAAAGCAACTAATACGAGAATATATTTCATTGGTGGAATTAAATGGATTTGAGAAGGCTTTGCCAAAGCAGCTTTCAGGCGGTATGCAGCAAAGAGTCAGTATTGCCAGGGCTTTAATCAATAAACCGGATATTTTACTCTTAGATGAGCCGTTTGGAGCATTAGATGCTTTTACTAGAATTAACATGCAGAATGAAATTTTGAGAATCTGGGAGACGGAAAAGAAAACCATGATTCTTGTTACTCATGATATTGACGAAGCCATTTACTTAGGTGATCGTGTGGTAGTTTTGTCAAACCGTCCAGGAGAAATTAAAACAATCATTCCAGTTGATTTGGCAAGGCCAAGAAATAGAACTAGCGATGATTTTATGGCAATACGTAAAAAAGTATATCTAGAGTTTTTTGGAAATTCAACTAAGGCGATAGAATATTTTATATAGTATATAGTGCAAAAGAATATATATTAATACATAAGAGAGAATAAGGAAACAAAAATCCCAAACCACGTACTAAAGGTATGTGGTTTGGGATTTTTTGAATTAATATTAAAATCATATATTTTTATACAAAAGGTCATAAAAAAGACAGATTATGCTACTATTATGAGAAGGAAAAGGGGGAGAGAAATGGATAAAATATTACTAGTAGAAGATGAAAAGAGAATGCAGGAGATAATAAGTGATTACTTTCAAGCTAAAGCCTGTAAGGTTATCTGCGTGGATCAGGGGAGCGAAGCGCTGGGCATTTTAGAAAAAGAAGTCTTTGATTTAATCTTACTAGATGTAATGATGCCAGGAATAGATGGTTTTAAGGTATGTAAAGAGGTGCGTCGTCAGTATGAAACACCTATTATTTTTATTACAGCAAAGTCTGATGAGGAAGATCAGCTCTATGGGTATGAATTAGGGGCAGATGATTATGTGACAAAGCCTTTTTCTCTAGGGGTGCTATACGCTAAAGTTATTTCTCTTATCAAGAGGGCGAAAGGGACTATTATTGAAAACAAGCTGAAGGTTAATGATATTTGCATAGATTGCAAGAGGCTAGAAGTGACTGTAGGAGGAGAAGAAATCAAGCTAGCTCCTATGGAGTATAGGATGCTTGTTTATTTTATGAGAAATAAAAATCAGGTCATTACAAGAGACCAGCTTATCGTAAGGTTATGGGGCTATGACTTTGAAGGCAATGACAGAGTGATAGATGCTCATGTAAAGAAACTTAGAAAAGCTTTAGGCAAAAGTGGCAAGGCCATTCGTACAATTATGAAGGTAGGTTACAAACTGGAGGTGGCAACGAATGAAAAATAAGATGAGTTTTCGGAAACTGCTTGTAAGAGTATTTGCTGCCTTCTTTACTTTTTATATAGTAATCATGGGTATATTCACGCTTATACAATATCAGAGTAGTAAAAATGAGTGTGAAAGCAGAAGGGGTAACTTTATAGCGTCTCTAGAAAGATGGATGAAGTTTTCCGCAGAATTTAGTAAGATAGATGAAGAAGAACATGCACCTCTAAGCTATCTATGGACAATCACAAGAGATTCATTTTGTACCAAGGAGAATTATATAAGAGCTGCACTCTATACAGAGAATGGGGAATGCGTAGCTAGAACTGGGAATTTTATAGCTTGTTCACAAACTATCGTAGAAAACTACCAAGGTAAAGAGAAAAATCAATCAACTTATAGTTTGTTGGATATGGAGAAGTATTTGAGCTTTGAACAGATTACCTATTTAGGTGAATTAATGCAAAAAGAAAGTGGTACTATAAGATATAATTTGAAAGTGGAAGGGTATAAAGCGAAAGGTGAGATTATTCCTGAAAAAATAACAATTTTTAAAGAGACATTCGAGCAAACGGGTAAGAATACGGCCAAATTGATAAGAAATGAATCTATAGAAGAGTATACTTTTACCGTGAAGAATGTAGAAGGATTAGAAAAATATGAGTCAAGGAACTGCACGCTTTTAGCTGAAACTATGTTAAATGAAGGACTTCTAACATTAGGTGATAGTTATCTATTTATAAATAAAACTAGGAATGAAAAGACGCAAAGGAGATTCGAATCATGTACTCCAGTACTTACTGAGGAAAATATGAAAGAAGCAAAAGAGCATCTTACAGCATGGGTTCCAGAAAGTAACTTTTATATAGAAAAAATGAGTATGACACAGTATTGGAATATGGGGGAAAAAGACTACTATTTAGTACTTAATACAGTCGGCTATCCATGGGAAGCAGCCATAAATGATTTGTTGCCTATATATGGTTTTTCCTTGATGATGGTGCTCTTGTTGGTAGGAATTTTATCTAAGGGACTATGGACGGTTTATGAAAAGCAGATAGTATTAGAAAAAAACAGGAAAGAACTTACAGACACTATTGGGCATGAACTTAAAACACCTTTAGGCATTATTCGTACTTATAGTGAGGGTTTAAAGGAACATATTTCAGAGGAGAAAAGAGATTATTATCTAGAAGTAATCATAGATGAGACAGCCAAGATGGATGAGCTTATACTAGAAATGCTAGACTTATCAAAGCTAGAATCAAAAGCCTATACACTTAAAAAAGAGACATTCTCTCTGAATACCCTTATTCAAGAAGTTTTAAAAAACAAAGAAAGGCTCTTTGAAAATCAAGCTGTATCGGTTACTTTGACTACCGATGGGGAGTGGCAGATTGTAGCAGACTATAAAAGAATGATGCAAGTAATCAATAATTTAGTAATCAATGCACTTTTACATACACCGAAGGGTGGGAAAATTCAAATCTTAATCGAAAAAGGAAAAGTAGCCATTGAAAATGAAGGGGAGTCTATTCCAGAAGATCAACTCGCCCTCATTTGGGACGCTTTTTATAAAGGAGATATGGAAAAAGAAAGATGTGAGAGGGGCACGGGTCTGGGACTATCTATTGTATGCAGTGTGTTGGAACTTCATAAAATGCCTTATGGAGTCACTAATACAGATTTAGGTGTAAAATTTTGGTTTGAATTTATGTGCAGAAAATAAAAGATAAGAATCAATGTATTTGATGACTATTATCCGAAATAATAAAAAACTTCATGTAATAAAATTCATGGAGTTTTTTATTGTTTGACAACTTAACGAGTGTTAGGTAATATAAACTTAACACTTGTTAAGTAAAGGAGTATAAGATGATTGAAAAGGAGAATACAAAGGAAAAGATTGAACAGATAGCATTAGAATTATTTTCACGTTATGGTTATAGGGCGGTTTCCATACGTGATATTTGTAAAGAACTAGGTTTTAGGGAAAGTAGCATTTACTATCATTTTGCTAATAAGCAGGCAATTATGGATGCTTTACTAGAGAAAATAGAAGGATTGATAGAAACTATGAGGCACCAGTTTGATACAGCTTTTTCTAGAGCAGAAGAGGTATCAAATGAGGCTATGTGCAAAGTAGCAGTGGGAATTCTAGATAACTATCTGTTAAATCCCTATGTTTACAAGATGATTGCTACGCTAACTATTGAGCAGATGGCAGATCAAAAGGCTGCAGATACTTATCAAAAGTTGGTATTTACTTTCCCTCTTGAGCAGCAAGAAAAAGTATTTAGGCAGATGATAGAACGAGGATATATAAAGGAAAACCAAGTAGGGGTGTTGGCACAGGAATATTATTCAATCATTTACTTCTCATTTCAGAAAAATTGCATAGGTATGGAACTTACTGAGGAAAGAAAAGAACGAGCTAGAAGCGAGATAGAAAGAAATATGAGTGATTTATATCAGAAAATGAGGTGAGAAGATGGTAAGGGTATATCGAAGTAAAAAGGCTGAGCAGGAAATTCTAAGAACATATGATGAACTCTTGAAACAGTGGAGTGTCACTTACGAAGAGCAGATGATTTCTACACGTTATGGCAATACACATGTTATTAGCTGGGGGAAGAAAGATGGTCCACCTGTTGTTTTGTTTCATGGGGTGGGGGATGATTCTGCATTAATGTGGTACTATAATGCAAAAGAAATTGGAAAACACTTTCGTTTATTTGCTGTGGATACCATAGGAGGACCAGGAAAGACTAAGCCGGGAAAAGATTATGGGAAACTATTTGATGATGTGTTATGGATAGATGATATTTTAAATGGGCTTGGAGTGGATAAAGTTTCTTTGATAGGTGTATCTCATGGTGGTTACTTGGTGCAGCTTTATACGGTGAAAAGACCAGAAAGGGTACAGATACCTATTGCGATGGCAGCTAGTGTAGCGGCAGGGAAAAACGGGAGTCCCATGAAAACAATGATGAGGATATTTTTACCAGAAGCCTTGATTCCAACACGAAAAAATGTACAGAAGTTGTTAACTAAAATGACAGGAGAACATATAGAAGCATTTACAGAGAATCCACTATTGATGGAGCATTTTTTCTGGCTTATGCGTGGATTTAATAATATGACTATGCGGTACCATAGTGTATCTTCTTTATCAGATCAAGAAGTCGATTTACTCCGTACAAAAGCATTTTTTCTCGTAGGCTTAGAGGATCCTTTTGAAAAGCTTGGCGGTGAAATGATGCTAAGAGAAAAAAAGATGCGTGTAAAATTCTTCAAGGGTGTAGGACATGGAATTAATCATGAAATTGCTAAGCAGATTAACCAAGAGATAATACATATTATAGAGAAAAACAGTTTTACTGGAGATGGATATGGTTGTACCTAGGCGTCAATTTTAGTATAATCAATGTTATCTGCTAATAATAAACCAACATCAATAATATGGCATGACTGTATTTTTCATTGCAGGTGGTAATAAAAATATAGTTAACGGGGCGTTATAATAGATAAGAAATTTGACTGGGGAATATGAGACAATGATGGAAAAACAAAATATACATAATATTAAGAATGCAGTAGAGCATATGCAGCCGTTTTTTGATGCCGTTCGTCTTGTTGATACAACAGAAACAAAAGTACTATTTTTTAATCCACAAACCCAAAAGCTGAGAGCCAGTGAGCAGTGTTATCAATTATGGAATAAAGAAAAGCGTTGTGAGAATTGTACGAGTATGAGTGCTCTTTTAGATGGGTGTCAAAAAGAGAAATACGAATTTAAAGACAATGAAGTATATCATGTTATTTCGAGGCCGGTTAATGTACTAGATGAAACAGGTAAAGAGCATACGGTTATATTAGAAATTATAAATGGGGTTTCTGATGCGACACTTTTTGAGAAATTTGGAATAAGTGACGTTGAAGATAAAACAATTATTGAACTCATAGCAGAGACCTATCGAAAAATTTATGAAGATCCTTTAACTTTAGCCTATAATCGAAGATATTTAGATGAATATCTCTTTCTATACCACAATAACACCAAGGTATCTAAAAAAGTAGCTTTTGTTATGGCTGATTTAAAAAGGTTTAAGGATATTAATGATACAATGGGACATGAGGCAGGAGACAGTATATTGATAAAAATCGCCTCTACATTTAAGAAAAATATAAGTAGTCAAGATTCTGTTATTCGTCTAGGTGGTGATGAATTTATCATTGTATTAGTTAACTACTCTAAAGAGCAAGTTTCTGCTAAGGTTGAGCTGCTACGTAGTGAAGTTAGAAAAATAGGTATTGATAGCCATGAGCAAAAATATGTAGATGTGGATCTAGGCTATTCATATACAGAGTCCTTTGTTGCTTCAAAGGAATTTATAGACGATATGTTAAAGCAAGCAGACAAGGCTATGTATACCATGAAAAAGTCTGGCATTAAAGAACGATAGAGGGATTATTAGATTTTGATGCCACTCATGATGAATATGGAATGGACATCCATGTAATGCCATGATGATCCTCCTTTTAGTCGGTTTTTTATAGTATAGGTCGAAAAATAGATTGTTTCAAGTATAGTTAAACGATATTCTTATAATAGAGAAGTGAGGAGGAATCATTATGACAGAGAGAGAATTAATGTTATCAGGACAACTATATATTGCAAAAGATGAAGAATTAGCTAAGGACTTTGCAAAATCAAGAAGGTTAACAAGACTTATTAATAATGCAACAGAAGAGCAGGCAGAATATCGCATTCAGCTATTTAAAGAGTTATTTCAAAAAACAGGAGAAAATCTATGGATAGAACCACCATTTCGCTGTGATTATGGATGCCACATATCAGTGGGGGAGAATTTCTTTGCCAACTATGATTGTATTATCATTGATGTATGTGATGTGACAATTGGAGATAATGTATTTTTTGGCCCAAGGGTATGTGTTTATACAGCGGGACATCCTATAGATGCAGAAGTTCGTAATAAGCAGTTAGAATTTGGAAAGAAGGTAGTGATTGGAAACAACGTTTGGGTTGGTGGAAGTACAGTTATCAATCCAGGTGTTACGATTGGGGATAATGTAGTTATTGGTTCAGGGTCAGTTGTAACTAAAGATATTCCATCTAATGTTATCGCTGTTGGAAATCCATGTAAAGTGCTACGTCCTATTACCGAGAAGGACCGTGAGTACTGGGCAGAGCAGGAAAAGCAATACAAAATTAATCGTAGTAAAAATGAGTCTGATAATTAGTTTAAGTCGTATGAAATATTAAAGAGGAGTCTGCACTAAGAAATGAGTGCAAGGCTCCTTTTATTATGCGATTTAATAGAACAATTTCATATGCCAAGAAGCAGTAAACTTTTGGATGCTAAATCATATATTGGAAGGGAAATACCTAGGATTTTACAATTAAGATAAGAATTTAAAGATGGCCTAAAAAGTTGTAAAGGAGAATAGAGATATGAGGAGAACAGTACCTTTAGAAAGAGAGGCAGAATTGGTTTGTGATCAGAGTTCTAAGCCACCTCTCATTTTTCAGCTGCCTCCAGAACAGGGACGTGAGGTTTTAGAACGTGCGCAGGATACACCTGTTTACAAGTATCCTGCTGAAATTAAAATAATACCAGTTCAAACAAGCAATTGGGGGACAATTAACATCTATTTTGTAATACCAGACAATATCGTAGGTAGTCCTCATGTGATTTATTATATTCATGGAGCAGGATGGGTATTTGGTAGCTTCCATACTCATGATAAGTTAGTTCGGGAACTAGCTGCTCGTACTAATTCTATAGTAGTATTCCCTGAATATACCCGCTCACCAGAAGCTAAATACCCTACAGCCGTTGAGCAGTGTTATGAGGTAATGTGCTTATTACCTGACTTATTATTAGAAGTAAATTGCAACGCACATCTAAATACATTAACAGTTGCAGGAGACAGCGTCGGAGGTAATATGGCAACTATAATGACTATTATGTCTAAGTATAGAAAAGGGCCTAAAATTCATAAACAGCTTTTATATTATCCTGTTACAAATGCTTGTTTTTCTACGGGATCATACTATCAATTTGCCGTAAACTATTATCTATATAGAGCTGGTATGATGTGGTTCTGGGATCAATATACAACGAGTAAAAAAGATCGAAATCAGATAACAGCATCTCCTTTAAGGGCTACTATAGAAGAATTAGAAGGACTTCCAGATGCCATGGTTTTAAATGGAGAGGCAGATGTACTAAGAGATGAGGGAGAAGCATATGCTATAAAACTGCGAAAAGCTGGAGTAAATGTAACAGCTATCCGTTTCCAGGCGATTATCCATGACTTTGTAATGCTGAATGCCTTAGACCAGACTAAAGCCTGCCGCGCTGCAATGGATGTTTCTACGGAGTGGATTAATCGAAAGAATGCTGAGATTATGGAATAGTAGATGAGATGATAGCGTTTGATTATTAAAAATGGCAGATAGCGCATCTGCCATTTTGTTTTAAGTAAAATAGCTGATACTATAACGTATAAATGAGGATATAAAAACAGAGAGACAGATTCTTGACAAAATACATAGCATATTATATCTTGATAAAAAATACATAATATATTATATATTAAGAAAGTTTGGTGAAGAGATTGAAATTAGAAGAGATGGATGGTAAAGTTCTTCAACCGTTTACTATGGAAATTGCACCAATTAAAAAATTACTTCTCTTAAACTTTGAGAAGAATCCGGAAGCTATTTATACAGGTCTTGAATTACAGTATTTAGAGACAGAACTTGAGGGAAAAGGGTTTAGAGTAATTGCTTATCGAAATGATAGATATGTGGATGTATATGATGAAGAGAGTCTATATATTAAAGAACTCGGAAAATTTGAGGTATGTGACAAGGGACTTAAACATTATCGTAAAACTAGGTTTGATAGAGGGTATTTTCAGCTAACAGAGGAAGGTATACATGCTGAGTTTTATTTTCATGATTATAAAGGGAGACTTATAGATGTAGTGGTTCAAGAGCATGGAAAGAAACCAAGTAGAGCGTTTGATCTTATAGCGCCAATAGGTGTATCTTCACGAAATCCAGTATCATTTCCTGCCTTTGCTATGTATCAATTTGATCTAGTAAGAAAGAAAAATACCGTCCTTAAAATACAGATCGATGGAAAAGAGATACTACCAGATGCATTTCCAGTACCTATTCCAAAGGATGGACAAATGCGTTATTTTACTAGATATGGTTATGATTGTGAACTTGTTGAGTTTGGAAAAAAAGAAGAGGTCATTTTACGAGCCTATGATTGTAATAAGAATGAACTTCATGAGCAAGGCTTAATTGCTACATATAAAACAATAGAGGGTATGCAGCAAATGGAATCCTTACGATTCCAACATTCAAAACATACTTTTATATTGAAATTTGAGGATTTGTTCCCTGATTTATTACACATGAAAAATACTGAGGTGATTGGGCGTTTTAGAATCGAGATGGATCAGTCTATGGGATATTTTTCAGGTGAGTATAAAGTGATAAAGCAAGGAGAGCAAGTGGAGATTACAATGATACCTTGTGATGGGTGGATTGTTCAAAATAAGATGTTTTTAACTAAAATAATGTTCCAAAAGAAATCCGTATTTCGTACTTGGCCTAAGACATATTATTATAAGCAGGATATTGATTTACATACGGGTAAATCATCTAGTCATTGGGAGAGAATAGATTACAAGGAATTGACGGCTGATTGGTGGAAAGGGAAATAAGTAATAGTCTATTTGGCAAAAAATCTATTGATTCTAAGAACTATCCTGTGTGAACAGGCATACAATGTGCTAACAATTACGCTAAAGGAGGCTATAAGTATGAGCTGCTCCCCACAAACCCATATACACGAAGACCATTAGTAGCATATAAATGGGTCTTCGTGTTTTTTGATTATAAGAATAAGAAGCAGGAAATGATGTGAAATGAAATATTTTATACTACTATTTATTTTGCTCTAGTATTTAAAAATATAAAAATTTGTAAGCATTAGAAGGATATGCTACTATTAATGGAAAGATATATTTAAATTCAACATTTTAATATAGTAAAATAAATAAATTAAGAAAAAATAGTGAGGAAATCAATGGATAATCAAGAGCAAAAGCACAAACGACGTGTTAGATATAAAGGAACTCATCCAAAAACCTATAAAGAAAAATACAAAGAACACCAGCCTGAAAAATATGGGGATACTGTTGAGAGAGTCATTAAAAAAGGAAGTACACCAGCAGGTATGCATATTTCAATATGTGTTAAAGAAATACTAGAATTTTTACAAATAAAACCGGGACAAAAGGGATTAGATGCAACCCTTGGATACGGTGGGCATACATTAGAAATGCTAAAATGTTTAGAATCAAAAGGTCATATGTATGCTTTAGATGTAGATCCTATTGAAATAGTAAAAACAAAAAAACGCTTAATGGATTTAGGGTATGGCGAGGAAATATTAACGATTAAGCAGACGAACTTTGTCAATATTGATCAGGTGGCTGAGGAAGCGGGTTTATTTGATTTTATGTTAGCGGATTTAGGTGTTTCTTCAATGCAAATTGATAATCCAGATAGAGGTTTTTCATTTAAACATGAAGGGCCATTGGATTTACGATTAAATCCTGATAAAGGGATATCTGCAGCTGAACGTTTAAAACATATAACGAAGGAAGAATTACAGGGGATGTTGATTGAAAATGCAGATGAGCCTTATGCTAAGGAGATATCCAGGGCTATTATTTCTGGAATAAGAAAAGGGACTGATATTTCTACGACCTCTAAACTCCAACAAGTTATAGGGGAAGCCCTTGAATTTATTCCAGAAGATAAGAGAAAAGAAGCTATTAAGAAATCATGCCAAAGAACTTTCCAAGCATTACGAATCGATGTGAATCGCGAATTTGAAGTGCTAGAAGAATTTCTAGAAAAGCTTCCTAATGTTCTTGCCAAAGGGGGACGTGTTGCCATACTAACCTTCCATTCAGGAGAGGATAGACTTGTCAAAAAATCCTTTAAAAGATTACTACGTGAAGGCGTTTATAGTGAAATTGCAACGGAGGTTATCAGACCATCAGCAGAAGAATGTAATAGGAATAGTCGTGCTCGTTCAACCAAAATGAGATGGGCAATAAAGGCTTAGGCTAATAGTCGACTTATAGCTACTAATAGCTATAGCTTACTATTAAGAAATAAAGTTAATAAAACTCTGCATTGCTGGGGTAAGTGCCTTCCCTTTATGATGAATGAGTTGTTTCCAAACAGTAATATTAAGATCTGTAAGCGGGATAGGACAAATACTTCCAGCTTGCAGGTCTTTTTTTACTACAAATTCAGGGATAAAGCCAATCCCGTTTGTTTTAAGAATGAGTTCACGAATGACTTGTACATTTCCTGATTCTATTGTAGGAAGAATGGAGTGTTCAGCTTCAGCTAAAGCTTGGTCAAGTAGTTTACGATAGCTAACACCTTGTTCTGTTAGATAAAGTGGGTAGTGTTTTAGGTCCTCTATGGAGAGCTTAGCTTGATTTAAAAGAGGATGGGAAGCTGATACATAAAAATGAGCAGGTTCTGGACTTTCATTTAAGACAATAAGCTCAGGACGACGTATGCGGTTATCTAATGTATAGATTAAATCAATATCATTGTGTAAAAGCCAGTGAAGCATTTCGTCTGTTAGTCCTGTGCGGATATGAAACTGTACATTAGGGTAGCGCTTTTGATAGTCAACAAATAGATGAGTCAAAAGTGAAGAGCAAAGAGAATCAGAGGTAGCAAGACGAATGGTACCACGAACATCTAATTGTTCTTCTAAAGCGTGTTCAAGATTTTCAGTGAGAAGTAGTACATTTTGAACATATTGCTGAAACAACTTGCCACTTTCGGTAAGATAAATCTTATGGCCAATTCGGTCAAATAAAGTTTTATTAAGTTCAGTCTCTAATTTTGAAATTTGTGTAGATACAGCTGATTGGCAGTAGCCCAATTGCGTTGCTGCTTGTGAAAAGCTATGTAATTCGGCAACCTTTAAAAAGGTTATCATGTTTTTAAAATCCATAGTAATCTCCTTAGTTGTCATTGAGTATCAAAAATATTGATTATATTATCAAAAACATCAATTTTACTTATTATTGAGTTAATGATACACTATGGATTACATAAATACAACAGAACATTACATAAGAAAGGGAGAGGAAATGGTGGAAGGAAAAGAAAAAGTGAAAGGCAATGGCAGTTTTAGTAGTACTTTTGGATTTATCCTTGCGTGTGTAGGTTCAGCAGTAGGGTTAGGAAATATATGGTTATTCCCATATCGGTTAGGCCAATATGGAGGAGCAGCCTTTTTAATACCATATCTATTATTTGTAGTGTTGTTTGGATATGTGGGATTATCTGCAGAATTTGCTATTGGTCGTATGGCAAAGACAGGTACATTAGGCGCTTATAAGTTATGTTGGGAAAAAAGAAAACATAATAGAATAGGTAGAATAATGGGGTGGATTCCTTTAGTAGGTTCAATAGGAATTGCAACAGGTTATGCAGTAATTATGGGATGGGTACTGCGTTCACTATGGGGAGCTATATCGGGGCAATTATTTGCACTACCTAGTGCACAATATTTCTCACAGGCCGCAGGAGACTTTGGCAGTATACCTTGGCATATTACTATTATTGTGGTAACAGTATGGCTACTTATGAGTGGAACAGTTTCAAGAATTGAGAAGTTAAATAAGATTTTAATTCCTATGTTTTTTGTTTTATTTGCTCTTCTTGCAGTAAGAGTTTATTTTTTAGAAGGAGCAATGGAAGGCTATCGATTTTTATTCATTCCTAAATGGGAAGCTTTATTAAATATCGAGACTTGGATTATGGCTATGGGACAGGCGTTCTTTTCCCTATCTATTACTGGCTCAGGTATGATTGTGTATGGCTCTTATTTGAGTAAGAAAGAAGATATTATTGGTGCATCTTTGAGAACGGCAGTATTTGATACTTCAGCTTCTATTTTAAGTGCACTAGCTATTATGCCAGCTGTTTTTGCTTTTGGTATTGAACCTAGTTCAGGACCTTCATTAATGTTCATGACGATGCCAGAGATCTTTAAACAAATGCCATTTGGACAGGTATTAGCAAGCATTTTCTTCATTTCCGTACTATTTGCAGGAATTACTTCTTTAATTAATATGTTTGAAGCAGTAATTGAGAGTGTGCAAAATCGTTTTGTACTCAATAGAAAAGTAGCAGCTCTAATATGTGGTGTTATAGCTTTAACAGTAGGAATTTTCATTGAGAATGAAGTGAAAGTGGGTCACTTTATGGACATTATTACGATTATCGTGGTACCAATAGGAGCAGTATTAGGGGCCATTTCTATTTACTATGTTTTAGGAAAGGGAAAAATTGAAGAAGAACTTAATATAGGTAAGAAGAAAAAGGTTTCAGCTTTCTTCTCTCATACAGCTAGGGTTGTATATGTACCGTTAACTATTTTGATCTTTATATTAGGATTGATTTATAAGGGAATCGGCTAAGACTTAAGAAAAAATGGATAACGAAAAGATGCTATGTTAATGATCTATATAAGCCAACTTAATTATTGTAAAAATGAAGACTATATCTTATATTATAATCAGCTAGTGTATGAGTAATGGGGCATAGAGATATGTTCACAAGAAAATAAGGAGAAGGTAATAAAGATGAATAATAGCGGTAAAAAATTCGTTGCGTCTTACAGTGGTGGGAAAGACAGTATGTTAGCCCTCTATAGAGCTATTCAACTTGGGATGAAGCCTGTTGCACTCATTATTACATTTAATACAAACAGAAATGAATCGTGGTTTCATGGTGTACCGAAAAAACTACTTCAAGAGGTTTCAAGCTCATTGAATATTCCGATCAGGCTCATTCAAACTTCTGGTGAGGACTATGCTAAGAAGTTCGAAGAAGAACTATTGTTTCAAAAGGAACAAGGGGCAGAAGTTTGCATTTTTGGTGACATTGATATTGAGGAGCATCTAGAATGGTGTACAAAACGCTGTGAAGCAGTTGGCATAGAAGCATTCTTTCCAATTTGGAAGGAAGATAGAAAAGCCTTAGTAGAAGAATTTATAGAGAGAGGATTTAAAGCAAACATTACAGTGGTAGATACTACAAGGCTTAGCGAGAAGCATTTAGGAATGTGTCTATCCTCTGAAACTATTTCATCTATTGTATTAGAAGGAGCAGATGCTTGCGGAGAAAATGGAGAATATCATACGTTTGTATCAGATGGACCACTATTTTCATACCCGGTACCATTTGCTTATAAAGATAGAGTATATAGCAATCAATATGCTATTTTACCGTTAAGCTAAATATCCTATAGCCATAGCTCATTTTATATAATGAGCTATGGCTATTTTTTTTAGAGAAAAAGTCGGATGATAAAGACAAATGCTTGCTATAATAGGATTATCTTAGCAAAACAGGGGGGAGAGCTTTGAATTATTATGAAAGGATTCAAAAAGCCATTGACTATATTGAGGTCTCGTTGCAAGAGGAGATGAAAATAGAAGATATAGCCAAAGAAGCTTTTATGTCAGTATCTAATTTTTACAGGATGTTTTTTGCTATTACAGGTTATCAGACAAAAGAATACATACGATGCCGCAGAATATGCTGTGCAGCTTATGACCTTAAGCAAAATAAGGAGAAAATCATAGAGGTGGCCGTAAAATATGCTTACAATAGTGTAGATGCATTCTCAAGAAGCTTTAAAGGTATTACGGGAGTTTTACCTAGTAAGTATACTGATAGTATGAAAAATTATATCTTTGAAAGGATTGATGTGATGGATAAGTATTTCGAGGTGCAAGATAGTGAGGTTGCAGAGCAATATCCAGATATTAAAGTTTTAAAAGAGATGAAAGCTATGAGAGTTGCGTACTATTGCTATTACGGAAAGAATCCTGAAGATGGTGCCTTTAGTGTTATGCAGGAGTGGGTTAAGAAAAATAGCATAGATGTTAATAATGGGAATTATCGTATCTTTGGCTATAATGCACCAGATACGGATGCATCTGGAGAAGAATATGGTTATGAGGTGTGTATTACTATTCCGGAAGATTTAATGGTGGAAGATGAAAAGGTGAAAACAAAGACGCTTAGTGGCGGACTATATGCAGTAACTGCTATTAAGCGCGGCGAATGTCTTGGAGAAGAAATTATGAAGGGGTGGCAGAGATTTCAAAAGTGGTTAGAGGGTAGTAAATATGTTTATGGGGAAGCACAGTGGCTTGAGGAACATCTAGGCTTTACAGAAGACATGGAGCATATTGGCGGAGTTGATTTATATATGCCCATTACATTACGTAGAGACTTAAAGAGAGAAGAAAGCGAAGAACTACTTTCTCCTTTTACATGGGTTTCCTATACTGTAAAAGGTAAAAATGCAGAAAATAAAGCAAGAAAATACTTATTTGATTGGGCAAAAAATAATGGTATAGACTTTAGTAAAGATACGACAAGGTTATTTGCCTCTTATAACTTTGAAAAGATAGGAACACCTGAGTATTTTTATACCTTATACCTGACTATTCCAGGGGACTTTGAAGTAAAGAATGAGAAGCTTATAGAAGAGATATTTATAGGTGGCTTATATTTAAAACGACATGTAAAGTATAAAATGAATGCACAATCTTGGTTTGATTTTATTAAATCTATAGAGCACAATGAGAAGTACTGTTTTGGAAGTCATCATTTTATGGAAGAGTATGTCATTAATGAGCCGATGATTAATGGGGATACCGACATTGTGCAATATATGCCAGTAATGAGAAGGATATAGATGGAACTAATTATGCAACCTAATCCATGTGGTAATGCTGTTATAGTTGAAACTATGGATGGTCATATAGCTTATCAGCAAATTGCAGAGGCTTATTACTACAAGGATTGGTATGTTCCTATAGAGGATTAAAGCCTGATAAAAAACACAAAGGTCAAGGATAAAATATGAATTGACCTTTGTGTTTTTTGATTAAAACTCATATTTTTATTTTAATTGACTATATGCTTCATCACTGACAGCCTCTAACCATTCATTAGAAGCTCCATCTGCTGGTACTTCAACCGCAAGATGAGAAAACCAACTGTCTACGGCAGCACCATGCCAATGTTTAACCTCTGGAGGAATATGAACGACATCACCAGGGTGTAACTCTTGTGCTTCTTTTCCCCATTCCTGATAGTAGCCTCTACCTCCGGTTACAAGTAGAATCTGTCCTCCTTTATGATGGATATGCCAGTTATTACGACAGCTTGGTTCAAAAGTCACATTTCCAATTGCCACCCCTTTTGTAGATAGCATATTTAAATAACTTTGTCCTACAAAATAGTGTTTATAGGCTTCGTTTTTTTCGCCTATTGGAAACACAACATTGTTTAAATCTTTAAATTCCATAATATAGACTTCCTTTTCATTATTATAATCCTTAAAACTAAAGGCCTATTTAGACCATACAACTTAAAGTTAACTCCAAGTCAAGCATATTTTTAAAAAATAAGAAATGTGGCACAGTAGTTACGTTGTATTTGTTGCTGACTCCAGTACAAGGGATTTTTTTCAATGAAGAAGAAGGAGTGGGGGCATTTTAGAAGTAAAAATATATAGATAAGTATAAATACATATGGTAGTATAATATAAAAAAATGCTTCTAATTTTAAAATTGATAAATTAGAGGCATTTTTATGGAATCATTTATATATCCTTATTTTAGACGTGAAATATGAAAAATAATAACATCTTAGGGATTTACAAAAGAAAGGGGAATAATGAATGATAACATCTGAGATAAAGGGAAAAATCAGCAAACAGAGTAGGCTCATTCGAAAGCAGTTCATTACTGCCCTACCTGTCATTTGCTTTTTTCTTTTTTTATTTTACTCTGTTTTAATTGTGTTTGGCTTCAAATATATTATGGTGGTTCCAGTGATTACAATTTGTTTTCAGATATCTTGTCGAAAAAGTCAGTCATGGAATAGTCTTTTGAAGATATGTTGCATGCAGCTGCTTATGAGTTTTTTGGCATTTGTAGCGACACTTAATTTTCCTTTAACACTTATTTTAAATCTTGTGGTACCGTTCTGGTTAATATTTAGGAAGTCATCCCAATTTAATCAGATGGGCTATTTTTTAGAGCTGATGACATTTACGTTTCTACAGCTGATGCCGGTAGATCTACATGGATTTCTGATACAGACTACCGTAATGGTTTATGGACTTGTAAGTTTTCTAGTTATAGTCCTGATTTATCAGCGTGCACATCCTAAGGCACCAGATTATCAAATAGAACAGAAAGGGCTGATTCTTCTCTCAGACTGGCTGGTGAGATTGCTTGAAGGAGCAGAAAATACAGAATCAGCCGAAGAACTATGGAAATGCATGCAGGGGTTATATCAGAAAGCGTATCAGAAACGAGGAAATAAAGAAGTTTTTGCAACCAATGGGAAAATATCATATATGTTCGCTCTATTGTTTCAGCGGGCTGTTTATTTTATGACCAGTCATTATCAAGGGGAAAGTTTGGAAGAGGAAGGTGTAAGAGAATATCTCAAAAGAACAGCAACATATATAGGAAAAGCAGGTGGATGTAGATTCTGGGAACAAGCAGAACGTGAAGTACTGAAACAAGAAGGAAAACAGTTTTTAGAAGATACAGAAAAGCTGAAGGGTGAAATATACATATACTTCCAGAATTTTATGAGATTGTTTCTGATTATCCTAGATAACTTTGAAGAAGAAGAAGTGCAGGCGAAAAGTGCAGCCTGGATTATGCCAAGACATCAGAATTCCAATAGAAAATTATTTCATAAATTGAAGCTTGACTCATTTGAAACAAGATTTGCTCTGAGGATGAGTGCAGTATTGGCAATTAGCTTTACTTATGTGGTATTAATCCGTGCAGATCGCGGCTATTGGTTGCCGCTAAATGCCTTTCTGCTTTTAAGACCAATGTATGAGGATAGCAAGTACCGTATGAAAACCAGATTTATAGGAACTGCAATGGGTTGCATACTTTTGTCCCTTTTATTTCCTATACTTCAAGGAACGATTGGGCATATTATACTGGCAAGTATCATGGGTTTATGTCTGTATGTAGCAACACCTGGAACATGGGTTCATGCATTGTTTTCTACCTGTCATGCATTGTCGATGACTACAATTGCAATGGAAAAGACTACAGCCATAGAACTTCGTCTATTATATGTTGTCATTGCAATTCTGCTGGTATTAGCAATCAACAAGTTCTTTTTCCCAACGAGTATGGGAAGGCAATTTAGATATAATTTTCAACTGATTTTTCATATGCACCATGTCTATTTGAGGATCTTAAAAAATTCACTATCAGCCCCTCTGGACTATGGTATTATTTGCGATGCTCAAATGCAGTATCATTTAGTACATGATCAGGTTCTACAGTATTTAAAAAAGGATAATACAGAAGAAAATCAGTACTATAGGAACCTTCTTTCTATTTCTTGGCGGATGGTTTCTGAAATGGAACAAATACTATTTCTGGTAAACACAAGACGGCGTGGAGTAGAAGATGCACAGATATTAGAAAGCTATATTTCATATACAGATTATGTACTCAATCAAGTTCAGCAGATGTTGCAACTGAAGGCAGAACCTAATATCAGGGAAATTGAGGAAATGAATTATAAAAAAGAAATAGATGGTGAGGTAGAACTATCATTTCTTATGGCACAGTATGCGAAGAATTTATCTAGATTATATCAGAGTGTGTGTGCACATATGCCAAAAAGAATAAGTAATATTCTATAGTTTAAGTTTACTAATGAAAAGTTAAATTTTTACAACATAATTTCTTATAAATCGCACATACTATTCTTGTAAAACCAAACCAAATCGAATGTAGGAGGAAGCAAAGATGAATAATCAAAGTAACCAAAGCATTCTAGACTCGGAGGCTTACGCAGACAATGGTTCTGGAGATGAGCCAAAAGGCTCTTAAGGCTTATAGGATTTGAATAAATCTTATAAGCCGGTAAGGTTTTATAACTCATAAGGACCGACTTATCTATCATACAATGTATGAATTTAAGTAGGTCCTTTTATTATGCAATGAATTACATAGTATCACTAAAAAATATAAATGATTTATAAAATTAATGTAAGGATATAAGATAAAAAATATTGACTAATAATTATTATTGGATTAGAATTAATTCATAGTAAGTTACTCGGAATTAAAAATGTATGAGATAAAGGAGAAATTCTTATGGAAGAATTAATTAAAATAAATGATTTGCACGTAGAAGTAGAGGGGAAAGAAATTTTAAAAGGTCTTAATTTAAGCATTAAACCAGGTGAAATCCATGTCATTATGGGACCAAATGGGGCTGGTAAGTCTACTTTAGCAAGTAGTATTATGGGTCATCCTAGATATGAGGTAAAGAAAGGTGAAATCTTATTTGAAGGAGAAAATTTAGAAGAGGTTTCAGTAACAGAACGCGCTAGAAAAGGAATCTTTCTATCTTTTCAATATCCTGAAGAAATAAATGGTATTACCATTGAAAACTTTATTCGCAGCGCTAAAATGGCAAGCAGTACTGAGCCTGTGAGATTAGTTGCCTTCAGAAAAGCTTTAGAAAGCAAGATGGAGGAGCTTAGTATCTCTAAAGAATACAGAGATAGGTATTTAAATGTAGGTTTTTCAGGTGGTGAAAAGAAGAAAAGTGAGGTTCTTCAGATGGCTATGCTAGAACCAAAGCTTGCTATTCTAGATGAAACAGACTCTGGACTTGATGTAGATGCTACTAGAATTGTTTCACAAGGGGTACTAAAAGTAGCTAATGAAAATAATGCCTTTTTAATCGTGACACATCATAATCGTATGCTTCAAGAGATTAAGCCAGATTATGTTCATGTATTAGTAGCAGGAAAAATTGTAAAAACAGGCGGTATGGAAATCGTTAGAGATATAGAAGAAAATGGATATAGCAAATATCTTCAAAAAGAAGGTGACAATCTATGAAAACAGTCATAAGTGATATTGAAAGAGGAATATATGATATCAAGAATAAAGATGAATATAGCTACAAAACTGAAAAAGGATTGACTGAAGAGGTTATTAGAGCTATTTCAAAAGAAAAAAATGAGCCACAGTGGATGTTAGATTTTAGATTAAAATCCCTAGCTATTTATAATAGCAAACCTGTACCAACTTGGGGACCAGATCTTAGTGAGTTAGATATCGATAATATTATAACTTATGTAAGACCTAAATCAAAGCTAAGTCATAATTGGGAAAG
The DNA here is from genome assembly GCA_023393125.1 of Bacillota bacterium. Taxonomy (GTDB): domain Bacteria; phylum Bacillota; class Clostridia; order Lachnospirales; family Cellulosilyticaceae; genus Cellulosilyticum. The sequence continues at coordinate 36,189 of JAEWMQ010000058.1, read as the reverse complement.
CGTAGACCAAACTATAGCAAGTACTTTTGATAGATTAGGTATTCAAGAAGCAGAAACTTCTAGCTTAGCAGGTGTAGGAGCGCAGTATGATTCAGAGGTTGTTTATCATTCTATTCAACGTGAACTAGAAGCTCAAGGGGTTGTTTATACAGATTTTGAAACAGCTTGTAGAGAGTATGAAGATATTGTTAGGGAATACTTTATGAAGTGTGTTCCACCCAATGACCATAAATTTGCAGCCTTACATGGAGCTGTTTTCTCAGGAGGTTCTTTTGTATATGTACCTAAAGGCGTACAGGTTAATATGCCCCTTCAATCTTATTTTAGAATGAATGCACCAGGAGCAGGTCAATTTGAACATACTCTGATTATTGTAGAAGAAGGCGCAAGCTTACATTTTATAGAAGGGTGTTCTGCACCAAAACATAATGTGATTAATTTACATGCAGGCTGCGTAGAGCTTTATGTTAAAGAAAATGCAAGACTTAGATATTCGACAATAGAAAACTGGTCTAAAAATATGTATAACTTAAATACCAAAAGAGCAATGGTTCATAAAAATGCCCATATGGAATGGGTATCAGGGTCTTTCGGTTCTAGGGTTTCTATGTTATATCCTATGAGTGTCTTAATAGGAGAAGGGGCAAGTAGTGACTTTACAGGGATTACCTTTGCTGCAAAGGGACAAAATTTAGATACAGGAGCAAAAGTGGCACACCTTGCGCCACATACTAAATCTACTATTCATACAAGATCTATTTCTAAGGATGGTGGAGAGACCACCTATAGGGGTCTAGTTAAAATATCACCTAAAGCTTATGGCGCTAAAGCATCTGTTAATTGTGACGCGCTTATGTTAGATGATATATCAGCATCTCATACGGTACCTGTTATGGATATTAAAAATGATGATGTAGAGATTGCCCATGAAGCTAAAATAGGTAAAATCAGTGATGAAGCTATTTTTTATCTGATGAGTCGTGGACTTTCAGAAGAAGAAGCAGTAGGACTCATTGTAAGAGGCTTCGTAGATCCTATAGCCAAAGAATTACCAGTAGCTTATGCTGTTGAACTGAATAACCTGATTAACTTAGAAATGAAGGGAACTATTGGATAGGGGGTGAAGATATGACACAATTACAATCTAATTATATAGAAGACTATACAAAGCAAAGTCAAATGCTCATTATAAAAGAAGATATATCTGCTAAGGAAAAGCATATTACTCTTGGTAAAGGTGCCTATTTAAAATTAATAATGATTAATGAGATTAATCAAGAAGCAGAGGTTGATTTTAAGCTCAGCCTAGAATTAGAAGATGATGCTAAATTAGAGCTAACTACACTTTACCTAGGAAAGGGTAAAAATAAAGAAAGCATTGCCATTTATCTTAACGGAGATGGTTCAAAATGTGAACTCAAAGCAGGCTATCTGATAGATGAACAAACAACTCATATGATGGCATATGACGTTTTTCATAAAGGCAAAAGAACTGTTTCTAATGTCATTGTAAAGGGAGCACTTCAAGATGAAGCACATAAAGATTTCAAAGGAAATCTCCATTTCAAACAAGGCGCTAAAGGAGCTAAAGGCTCTGAAATAGAAGATGCTATTTTATTAAGTCCTAGTGCTAAGTCTCATGCAATACCAGCGCTCTGGTGTGATGAAGATGATATTATGGGGAATCACTCTGCATCTTCTGGGAAGCTTTCAAAAGATAAATTATTTTATCTCATGAGCAGAGGTTTATCTGAAGAACAAAGTAAATGTCTTATGGTGGAAGCTGAGCTTAATCCTATTTTAAATACGATAGAAGAAGTGGAAGTGAGGGAGAGAATTTCAGATGAAATAAGTAGGAGGATAGGAAAATGAAACCACTTGTATTAGAAACCTTAGTACCTAAGACAGACTTTCCTATTCTAGGTGAAATCATTAATGAAAAAGCTCTCGTTTATTTAGATAATGCAGCCACTACTCAAAGACCATTAGCTGTATTAGAAAAAACAAATGCGTTTATTCTGCATGGGCATGCCAATGCAGGAAGAAGTGGTCATGTACTAGCAGAAAGAGCCTATGAGGCCATGGAAAATACGAGAGAAAAGGTAAGAGATTTTATAGGTGCCAAGTCAAAGGAGCAAATTATTTTTACTAAATCTGCAACAGAAAGTTTGAATATGATTGCTACAGGCTATACAGAGATTGAAGAAGAAGATGAAATAGTAGTACTTATTTCTGAGCATCATGCGAATCTATTACCTTGGCAACGTATAGCCAAGATGAAAAAAGCTCACTTAAAGTATATGTACTTAAATGATGAACTAAAGCTTACCGAAGAAGAAATAGAAAGAAAAATAACCCATAAGACTAAAGTTGTAGCCGTAGCACATGTTTCTAATGTGCTAGGCTATAAAATACCTATAGAAAAAGTAGCGAAAAGAGCTCATGAACAGGGTGCAATCCTTGTGATAGATGCCACACAAAGTGTACCTCATTGCAAGGTGGATGTAACTGAGTTAGATGCAGACTTTATGGTCTTTTCAGCTCATAAAATGCTAGGACCTACTGGAGTAGGTGTATTATATGGGAAATTACATCATTTAGAAAAGCTAGATCCTCTTTTATTAGGAGGAGGTATGGTGGAATATGTAGAAGAACAAAGTGTTTCTTTTGCGGAGCTTCCGTCTAGGTTAGAAGCAGGTACCCTCAATGTAGAAGGTGTTGTAGGATTAGGTGCTGCTATAGATTACTTAAAGAATATAGGGATGGATCGTATAGAAGCACATGAACAGGCCATAACTGCTTATGCTATAAAAGAACTTAAAAAACTCCCTTATATTCAGCTTATTGGAGAAAGTTTGGAAGATAAGGTAGGGGTAGTAGCTTTTAATGTAGAAGGCGTACATGCACATGATGTAGGAAGTATATTAGATGCACAGGGAATTGCTATTCGAGTAGGTCATCATTGTGCTCACCCACTGATGCATTATTTACATGTGCCAGCTTGTTGTAGGGCATCATTTTATCTATATAATAACTCATCAGATGTGGACCGCTTAATAGAAGGGTTAAAAGAAGTAAGGAGGGTGATGAGACTTGAACCTTGATTTAATTTATACAGAGCTAATTGCAGAGCATAGTCAGTATTCTCCTTATAAGGGAGAATTAAATGAACCAACCATAAGTGAGAGAGGACATAATCCTTCTTGTGGAGACGATATTCATTTAGATATTTGTATTGAAGAGGATAAAGTGGCGAAAATGAGATTTCATGGTGTAGGATGTGCTATTTCTCAGGCATCTACTTCTATGATGATTGAACTTTTAGAAGGAAAGTCAGTAGATGAAGCACTAGAACTGGCAGAGACTTTTATTAAAATGATTAAAAAGGAAATAACTTCAGAAGAAGAGCTAGCTGTACTTGGAGATGCTATGACCTTTGAGTCAATTTCTACCATGCCAGCACGTGTCAAATGTGCAGTGCTATCTTGGTATACACTTAAAAAAGCTATAGAAAAGCTATAAAACAGCTATAAAAAGAATAATAATAAGCAGAATCATTAGGAGAGGGTCCCTTTATAATAAATAGTTTATTAGTTTAACTGTTTACCATAAAGGGACTCTATTAAAGAAATGAGTAGATGATGAGAACTAGTTTATTCTAAGCAGTTATTGAAAACATTATGAAGTGCAGGAAACTGTTTGCTAAGCATAATAGGCCTGCTATCCTTATTAAGGAAGCAATGTTTAGACACTCCAGTTGCTACAATTTGATTGGTTTCACTATTTTTCATAGTATAGCTAATAGTGAACTTGACACCACGGTACTCGGTGACAGAGAGGTCAATTTGAATTTGATCATTAAAGGTTGTTGTTTGCTTATAGTCACACTCAATACCAATAACAGGAGAAATAATACCTAGCTGCTCGAGTTTATCATAGCCCCAGCCTAGTTGTTCTAAGAAATCTACTCGTGCTTCTTCCATCCAACGGATATAGTTAGAATGATGAGTAATTCCCATCTTATCTGTTTCATAATAGTGGACTTTGTGAATATAGGATTTCATAGTAACCTCCTAAAATAAATGTATTATTATTACAAAGCTTATCATATAAAGTAAAAAAATGAAATAAAGAGACGATTTATTAAGAACTTTATAATAAATATATATTTAAGGCATAAAATTATGTAAAATGACAAAGGAATACAAGAATAAATAGATAGGAGAGAAATGACTATGAGATTACAAAATAAAGTAGCACTAGTAACAGCATCAACAAGAGGAATCGGACTAGCTTGTGTAGAGCGTTTTGCAAAAGAAGGTGCTATCGTTTATATGGGAGCTAGAAATGTAGAGCGTGCTAAAGAAATTGCAGATGAATTAAACAAGGAAGGGCATCAAGTAAAGGTAGTTTATAACGATGCAACTGTAAAAGAAAGCTACAATACCATGGTGGAGGAAGTAGTCCGCCAAGAAGGAAAAATAGATATATTAGTTAATAACTTTGGAACTTCTAATCCAAGAGCAGACTTAGATATTAAGAATACAAAATATGAGGAGTTTATTGAGACGATAGATGTTAACTTAGCTAGCGTATTTTTAACTTCACAAGCAGTTATTCCACATATGGCAGCTAATGGGGGAGGAAGTATTATTAATATTTCTTCCATAGGCGGAATTTGCCCAGATATTTCTCAAATTAGCTATGGAACAAGTAAAGCAGCTATTAATTATTTAACTAAGCTTATTGCAACACAATGTGCGAGAGAGAATATTCGTTGTAATGCCGTTCTTCCAGGTATGACTGCAACAGATGCTGTCAATAATAATCTAACAGATGCATTTAAAGAATTCTTCTTAAAACATACACCAATTAAGCGTATGGGATTACCAGAAGAGATTGCAGGAACAGTATTATACTTTGCAAGTGATGACTCAGCATATACAACTGGTCAGATTGTAGATGTTTCTGGTGGATTTGGTATGCCAACACCTGTATATGGAGATATGATTGAACTTAAGAATAGAAGATAATAATATGGGCCTTTGCTACTGTTATAAGTGGCAAGGGCCTTTTGTTAATTAGAATGGTTAAGTTATTGGAAGTTAAACCGAAAATAGGCTAGTCATATAAGCTGTGGTATAATAAGTGTATATGAACGAAAAGAGGTATAATAATGGAACAATATCTAATTAAAAATACAACAAGAGAGCAACGAGAAAAAATTGTAAAGGATGCACTAGGCTATAGTGATTTAGGCTGTGAAGATGGTGGCGGCAGATACGGCTATGATTTTTATGAGCCTTATATTAATGGTGAAAAAGAGCTTTCTGAACTTAACCAAGGCTTTAGAGCCAGTTATGTAAGTGAAAGTCAAGAAAGACGTAGTAGTGGATGCAGTTACGTTAGATAACAATGTCTATAGTTTATGATAAGGATAGATGGTAACTAAAATGTTAAAGCTAGCAAAAAGAAAGGAATTAGAAACAATGTATTACGTACCAGATGGAACTAAAAAATGTGGCTATTATGAATGTAAGGAATGTGGCACTAGATTTTTATCTCTGCACTTAGATGAAGTAATCGATTGCCCTTACTGTGAGAAAGATTTTGACCCTGAAATTGGTCCTGATGAAGTTATGGAGGAAATCACTTCTAAAGCGGGACTTGTTAAAATACTAGAAGGTGAAGACGTAGAAATGTGGGATAAGCTTTTAAGCCTTGCGATTACAGGTGGAGACGAAGACGACTGGATATAAGGAGTATGGCATGAGTAATACAATCAAAGTCAATTATTATGATCAGTTTAAGTGTATTGCGGACAAATGTTCTTTATCTTGCTGCCAAGAATGGCGAATTGCTGTAGATAATGAGACACACCAAAAATGGCAGGGACTTAAATTACAAGAGGCAGAGGAAGCGGGTGAAAATAAGGCTCCTCTTCATTTATGCCAGTGTGTGGAAAAAGAAGACAATGGTTATGTTGTGACTTTAAATAAGGATAAGAAATGTCCATTTTTAAATAAGCAAAAGCTTTGTAAGTTAGTCATTGAGCTAGGTGAAGAGTATTTATCAGATACCTGTACTACTTTTCCAAGACAAATCAATGAATTTGGAGAGAGGACAGAATACTCTCTTGCTTCTTGCTGCCCAGCGGTGGTGGATTTATTAAATGAAAGTGAAGGAAAACTTCAGTTTCAGCAAGAAGGAAGTAGCAAACAAAGTGATGAGGTATTAATGTCAGTGCGTGATATGATGATAGCAGTTATGGAAGAAGAAACCTACTCCATACCAGAACGCTTAATGATGTTATTTTATGCACTTTTAGATCTTCAAACGAAGAAAAAGTTAACGCGGGAACAGATTCAAAGTCATACAGCAAAAAAATATCTAGAGCCTATAGCAATAGCTATTAGAAAAATGAATTTTGACTTAATGGATTCCTTTTTTGAAAGAAATGAACTTTTCCTAGATATTGTAGAAAACTACCGAAAGCAACAGTTGTATGTTGGTTATATAGAAGAGATTTCAGTATTAGCAGAATCACTAGAAGAAGACTATTCTGATGAGGAGCTTTTAGAAAAACTAGAAGAGTTTGAAGAGCAGTTAATACCTTATGAGAAACTACTTAAAAATTATTTAGTAGCTGAACTTTTTGGTAACTCATTAATGCCAGACATGACGTTAGAGGATTTAATCATTGCATTTGAGTGGATTACTTTAGAGTATAGTGTTATTAAGCAAGGTATTTTCTTAAAATGGTTATCAGAAGGTAGTAAGGAGATTGCTTATACTATGGTTCGAGACTATATAACAGTAATTTCAAGAATAACAGGCTATGACCATAGTGATATCAAGGAATATTTGGAAAATAGCTTTGAAAGTATCATTTGGGAGTGGGGATATCTAGCACTTGTTGTTGGTAATGAAAAAATTTAATAGAAACATATCTCGATAAATAAAGAAGCTATCTCAAAGTGAAGTTACAATAACCTATTCATTTCAAGATGGCTTCTTTTACTATTAATAAGAAAAGTAAGTTACTAAAAAATCTAGTCATTCTAATGCCATATTCATTAAAAATACAAGAAAACTGTTTAAAATAAGATAATAGATAAAAACTAGAAATATTTAAACTATATTAGATGATAGAATAAAGGCTTAGAAAGTAATAAGCAAAGAGAGGGAATCATGGAACAAACGTTTATAGAGAAACTTATAAAAGGATTAATAGTTAAACAAGATTATATTCTGTTGCCAAATGAAGAAGGCAGAATCGTTATTAGGCCTAATGTCAATGTATTAATTAAGCAAGATAGTAAGTATGTTACTTATATGCAGATTGTTGATGTAGACAATTGTTCATTAGATAAGATCAATGAGAGATTAGAGCAGAAGGATGCTGTACTATTACAAGTAGAGAAACATCCCAAAATCTTTGCTTATAGTATATTTGTTTTTTCAAATGGCATAGATGAAGAAAAGCTTAAATTGATTGAAGAAAGCCATAGTCTTCATGAGACAGAGCCTAGAGCTTTAAAGAGTTTTGTAGTAGATACAAGAAATAAAGAGGTTAGGAAATTATTTAACAGATCTAGTACGGATAGGGGGCTCTTAAAGTTCATTACGAATACAGTAGAGAGTGATTCACCAGAAACTTATGATGAAGAACCAGTGGAAACGTTAGTACTAGATAAAAAGAAAGAGTACCAAATCGACTACAAAGTCAAAAAGCCGATACTTACCTATGGGCTTATTGCCATTAATATTTTGGTGTATTTAGCTTTGTTTTTATATGAAAAAACCTCAGGTATAAGCTATGGACAGCTTATCATTCAGCTTGGGGCAAAGGTTAATAGTCTCATTCTAGATGGAGAATACTGGAGATTTATTACACCTCTATTCTTACATGGCAGCTTAATGCATCTACTAGTCAATTGTTATTCTTTATATATTATAGGTTCTTTGGTAGAGCGTTTATATGGGCGAGGTAGATTTATAGCAAGTTACTTCATTGCAGGTATCTTAGGAAATCTATGTAGCTTTCTATTTGTGCCAGGTCCATCTGTAGGTGCTTCTGGGGCTATCTTTGGTTTAATGGGCATACTCTTATACTTTGGTTTAGAAAGACCAATCCAATTTAAAGTTTATTTTGGAAGCAGCATTATTACTACTATTCTTATTAATTTAGTATATGGTTTTACTAGTACAGGTATAGATAATTTTGCTCATATGGGTGGCCTTGTAGGTGGTTTTTTAGCTATAGGAATGCTTTCAAGTGTTAAGGAAAAACGTTGGTATTTTAATAAACTGTTATATGTGCTATTACTTAGTGCAATAACCATAGGTGGCATAGCCTATGGCTTTAATAATAACGAGAGTAAAATAATCCGTAGTATGAATACCATGGATGAGTTAGAAGATATGGAAAAATGGGATGAAGTAGAAAAAGTAGCTAAAGAGATACTAGATATGAACTCACGTTATGAGGATAATGAAATAATAGCATTATGGTCATTGATTAGAGCTCAAGGCATTCAAGGAAAATATGATGAGGCAATTCCTTATTGTAATCAGCTTATAGCTTTAAGCCCAGCAGATGGCCATTATATGTTAGGTATCATTTATTATGATCAAGGTGAGCTTAAGATGGCAAAGGAAGAACTTTCGGCAGCGGAGGCAGCAGGTGCTGATAGAGAGCAGATCCAAGAACTTTTAAGCATTATAGAGCAATACGAAAATCAATAGAAGCAGCATTTGATAAGTAAGTGATAGATGATTAGTGTTTTGGCAAGACAAAAAACACCCTAAGTGCTAGAAATATGATGTCTAGCATTTGGGGTGTTTTTCAAAAGCTCAAAGTCTATTGTTGTTTATTAAAATCAGAGAGTTCAATGTGCTTTTTTAGGGCATCAAAACTAGCTTGACTAATGATATGCTCAATTTTACAAGCATCTTGCGCAGCTATTTCTTTACTAACTCCAAGATGTTCAAGCCATCCTGAAAGTAACATATGTCTCTCGAAAATCATATCTGCTATTTCTTTTCCTGAAGGAGTTAATGAAATATAGCCTTCATCACTAACTAAAATATAGTTTTTTTGACGAAGATTTTTCATTGCTACACTTACACTTGACTTTTTGAAACCAAGCTCATTAGCAATATCAATAGACCTTACACAGGAAGAGCGCTTGTTTAATATTAAAATGGTTTCAAGATAATTTTCTACAGATTCATTTGTACTCATAAAATACCTCTGTTCAATGCGATTAAAATCTATTTTAAGTAAGTATATCACATCACAAAATGTATGACAATTAATTGAGGTGAATATTACAGTACCCTTTAAATCAAGCTTAAAAAGATAAGTTTGATTTAAAGGGTATTTTTAACTTACTCATTTGTTAATTTGGCTAGGTGAAAAATTAAAATGTTTTTTAAATAGGCGGCTGAAATAATAGGGGTCTTGATAGCCTACACTTTCAGCGGCTTCTTTTACTTTATAGCCTTCATTTAATAGCGAAAAGGCTTTTTTTAAACGTAATTGAATAAGATAATCAATAGGTCTAATCCCCATATATTTAAAGAAGAGATAAGAAAATTGTTCAGGGGTTTTATTAAACTTTTCAGCTAAAGCTTGCAAGGTAAGGGGTTCATAATAATGACTTTCTATATAGTTAACAGCATGCCTAACCAGGTCTTTTTGGTCATCATTAGGGTGAGGATCAGAAAACATGCAGCTTAGTAAAGCATGAAATAATACCTCTCTTTTTAACACATCCTTAGGTGAAGAGGAGGCATATAAAGCAAGTAGTTGCTCTAACAATAAGGAAAGACGCTGAGGATCTTCGACAGAGAATTCATAGGTAGAGTGTAGATAGTGACGCTGGGTATTTAAATGAGTAGGTGGTGAGTAGTAAAGATTAATATGCTCAAAAGGTTCATCACTTATTACCTTGAAAGTAACTTTTTTATTAGGGCAGCCATGAATGACCTGTGATGTGCTAGTAATAAAATGGTCATTACCAAAGCTAATTTCTGCCTTACCACTTATGGGGAAAATAAAGGCTGAGCGAACTGTTTCATAGCTCATAGAATCTGAGGAAGACTTGGTGAATTTATGCAAAATAATGTCATCAGAAGATAAAAATAAAAAATCTTTGAGTAGTAAATGCTTATCTATGGTCATAAGAAAACTCCATTCTAATAGTAGATAAAAATATATAATAGGTAGAAAAATTATAAAAGGTAGCTTGTAAATTGTCAATAAAGAAGTCCTTTCTATCAGTAAAAATTTAATAATTGTCCATCCTGTTCTAGAATTGTGTATTTCTTTTAGTAGAAGGGATAGCTATACTACATAAGAGTTAGTGATAACTAACTCTTATGTTGATAATGAGGAGGTAATTGTTATTCAAACTATAAGACAAAATAAAAGTAAGTATTATTGGATAGTAGTGACTATGATTCTGCTACTCATAATCTCTGTAATCTGTGTAGCTTCTATTGGAGCTTTTAGAGTAGATATTAAAACCACATATGAAATTTTAGCATATAAAATACTGGGTATAGGTAAAGAAAATGCGGAGATATTAACGGGAAACTCAAATTTTAACGTCATTTGGGCGATTCGATTTCCTAGAGTACTCTTAGGTGCTGTAGTGGGTGCAGGCCTTGCTCTTTCTGGCTGTGTGATGCAAGCTTGTGTACAAAATCCTTTAGCAGAGCCATACATACTAGGGATTTCTTCAGGTGCCTCCCTGGGTGCAACCTTCTCTATTATGTTAGGCATAGGAGCTTTTCCACTTTTAGCAGTTTCAGGTGTGGCTTTTTGGGCATTTCTTGGAGCAATGGCAGCCTCATTTATGGTACTAAGATTAGCTTCAGCTAGAGGTAAGTCTTCATCTACCAAGCTTATTCTAGCAGGAACCGTTATTAGTGCACTTTGTACAGCTGTTTCTAACTTTATTATTTCTGTTGCAAGTGATGCAGAAGGGATGCAAAGTGTTAAGTTTTGGACCATGGGCTCTTTAGCTTCGGCTAAATGGGAATCTATAGCTGTACCTTTAATAGGGACACTCCTATGCTGTATTTATTTTTTAACACAAACAAGACATTTAAATACAATGCTTGTGGGAGATGAAGCAGCGACTACTTTAGGGATTAATCTCAATAAAAAAAGAAAACTTTATATGATTTTAATCTCTGTGCTTACAGGGCTTCTCGTAGCATCATGTGGTGTCATCGGCTTCGTAGGACTTGTCATTCCACATATTGCACGCGCTATGGTAGGGGCTGAGCATAGAAGGTTATTACCTATTTCATTTTTGTCAGGGAGCATTTTTCTAATATGGGCAGATGCAGTAGCTAGAGTGATTGTACCAAATGTAGAAATTTCCATAGGAATAGTAACTTCATTAATAGGAGCACCATTCTTTGCTTATATTTTAATTAAAAAAAGCTACAGCTTTAAGGAATAGTAGAGGGTGATGAAGGATGAAATTATTAGTAGAAAATGTATCAATTCAAATAGATAATACAGAAATTATTAAAGAAATTTGTCTGAGCGCTCAAACAGGTGAATTTGTTGGACTTATTGGACCTAATGGTAGTGGTAAGTCCACACTGCTAAAAGCTATTTATCGCATATTGAACTATAACAAAGGAGAGATCACCTTAAATGGTCAGTCCATTAAGGCTATTAGCTTAGGAGAAATGGCAAGACAAATGGCAGTAGTAGGTCAATTTAATAATATTAATTTTGAACTGACGCTATTAGAGATTGTTATGATGGGGAGAAATCCTTATTTAGGCCAGTGGCAAAGAGAAAGTGAAAAAGACTATGAAATAGCTTGGGCGGCTTTAGAGAAAGTGGGAATGGCACAGGTAGCACATCGTCATTTTTCTTCTTTATCAGGAGGAGAAAAGCAGCGTGTCATTTTAGCAAGAGCTTTAACACAGGAACCTAAAGTACTTATTTTGGACGAGCCTACTAATCATTTAGATATTAAGTATCAGATTGAGATTTTATCCATTGTTAAACGGCTAGGTATTTGCGTAGTAGCGGCATTACATGACCTTTCTTTAGCAGCTCAATTCTGTGATGAAATATACATTATTAAAAAAGGACAGGTGGTGACAAAAGGAAAGCCACAAGAGGTGATTACAAGAGAAATGGTTAAAGCCATTTATGAAATTGATTGTGACATTGTATACAATGAAAAGACACAAGCACTTATGATTAGTTATTATCCAACATAAGTGAATAAAGGCTATAAATATAAGACGTATTATTAAAAATAAAAATGATAAGATGAGGAGAAAAAAGTATGAAAAAAAGTTTAGTTTTAGGATTAATGAGTGCATTAGTATTAACAGGGTGTGGGGCAGGTAATACCTCTGCAGAAAATGCTGCAACACCAACACCAACAGTAGCAGAAAGTCCTTCACAAGTAGAGAATACAACCAGTGAGCCACTAACTCTTGAAGTATTAGACAGCGAAGGTAAGACACATGCACAAACTTTTACAGAGGCACCAAAACGTGTTATTACTAATAATCAGTCTTCATTAGAACTTTTATTAGAACTCGGATTAGAAGAATCTATTATTGGGACCATTACATTAGATGATCCATTACCAGAGCATTTAGAAGCAGCTTTTTCAAATATAGAGGTTATTACAGATAGTAAAACAGATCCAGCTAAAGAAGTAATAGCAGGAATGAATCCAGATTTAGTAATAGGAAGAGCAGCTACTTTCACAGAGGAAAGATATGGGTCTGTAACGACTTTAAATGGAATGGGTATAAATGTGTACACACAATTAGCGAGTCAAATGAAAGGGGAACAATCTCTAGATAATATCATTCAGGATGTTAGAAATGTAGGAGATATCTTTAAAGTAGAAGAAAAGGCAAATGCATTTGCTGATGAATTACAAGCACGTTTAGATGCTGTTACAGAAAAAATTGAAGGTGTAAATAAGGAGCCATTAAAGGTCATGTTGATGACAGCTTATACAGATGGTACTTATAACGTATTTGGTGCTAATGCTACTTTCCAAAATGAGATACTAGAAGCTATTGGTGCTGTTAATATCAATGAAAAAGGTGGTGCACAATCACTAGAAAATTTATTAGACCTTAATCCAGATGTTATTTTATATATCTATAATAATAAAAATGCAGAAACAGACCAATTAGCAGTAGACGCTATTTACAATAATGAGCTTATTCAAGAAGTAGCAGCTGTGGCTAATCAAAAAGTAATACAAGTACCTTATACTGAAATAATGGGTTATGGACACCGTGTAGTTGATTGTATTGAGAAACTTGCAGCGCAGCTTTATCCAGAGCTTTTTAACTAAAGATAGAGGAATAGATAATGAGAGGAAGCATAAAGGAAGAATCCTACTTAGGTAGAAAACTATTTGTTTATTTACCGCCTTCTTACGGAAAAAGTGAAAAGAAATTTCCTGTATTATATAGTCACGATGGAAAAGATTTAGAAAGAATAGTAGAAAAACTAATTGTGTTCTTAGAAGAGGGTTTTGAAAAAGGGACCTTACAAGAATGTATTTGGGTAGGCATCTATCCTACTCAGAATAGAAGGCATCATGAATATACACCTTGGCCAGCACCAGCCTTAGATCCAAGATTTGAAGACTTCGAGGGGCTAGGCAATGACTATATTCGATTTGTAACTGAAGATTTGAAAACGTATATTGATCAGCATTATGCTACTTTAAGAGAGGCAGAGTATACTTGGATGATGGGCTATTCATTAGGAGGGCTGATTTCTATTTATTCAGCTTATCTTACGCCTAAATTTGGCAAGATTGCTTGTATATGTGGTTCCTTCTGGTACCAAGATGCAGCTGCGTGGATTAAACAGCATGAAATGCTTAATCCAAAGGTTAAGCTATTTATATACTATGGTAAAAAAGAAGGTCAGGGCAAGGAAACGATTCAGCAGTATGCAGTACAATGTGCCGAGAGTGTAGTAGATGTCTTAAGGCAACAACATCCAAATCAATTAGAGGCAATGTGGGACGAAGGTGGACATCATCACTATGTAGAGAGTCGCTATCAAAATGCAATGAAGTGGTTGCTCCAATAGATGGACCTTACTAATAAGTGAAATAGAGAACGAAGGAATTGACACTATGTTTGAGTGTCAGTTCCTTTTTTTATTAATGATTAAAAATAGTGTTTTAGCCTATTGTAGTTATAAAGGAATAGAGGTATATTCATTTTAACATGAAATAAGTACAACTGTTAGAATACGAATAAGAGGAAAAGGCAGGGAAAGTAGGATGGGTGAGAGAACAATTATTTTAAAACAAGATCTATTGCAAGGCTTACAAAGAATAGGCGTTAAAAAGGGACAGAGCATTATGGTACATACTTCTTTAAGTAGCTTCGGTTACGTGTGTGGAGGTGCCGAGGTGATTATAGAGGCCTTATTAGAAAGCGTTGGAGAAGAAGGAACGATTATGATGCCCACTCAAAGCTGGAAGAATTTAGATCCATCTTATGGCGTGCATTGGGAGGAGCCAGAAGAATGGTGGCCTTTAATTAGAGAACATTGGCCAGCATATGATAAAGCAATCACTCCAACGAATACCATGGGTGCTGTAGCGGAAATGTTTCGTAAATGGCCAGGTGCTTTAAGAAGTGATCATCCTGCACGCTCGGTAGCGGCGTATGGAAAAAATGCCAAGGACCTTGTAAGTCATCATGATTTAAGTGATATTTTTGGTGAAACTTCTCCATTAGCAAAACTATATGAAATGGATGGTTATGTCCTTTTACTAGGAACAGGCTATGATAAAAATACTTCTCTGCATTTAGCAGATGTAAGAGCAGACTACCCATCAAAGCATATGGAGGAAAATAGTAGTGCTATGATGGTTAACGGTAAAAGGGAGTGGGTTACTTACTCAACACTTTATGTAGATGGTGAAGATTTTGAAGAGATAGGAAAAGCTTTTGAAGAAACAATGACAGTTAATAAAATAAGCCTTGGAAATGCAGAGCTACGTTTAATGAAACAAAGAGAATTAGTTGATTTTGCAATAGGTTGGATTGAGCAACATAGAAAATAATATTTTTCGAAATATTCACTCTGTAGACACGCTGATTTCAACTAACTATCACTTTCTTACAGTAAATTACTTTTAAGTTTAATAATTAACTTAAGAAAGTTAAGGTGTTTTTATGACAAATCAAAAACAAGTTATTGTAGTTATTCCGGCATATGAACCCAATGATGAATTACTTACACTGATTCAGAAGATCAGGACTCAGACATCGTATAAGGTGATTATAGTGGATGACGGTAGCGGCACACGTTATGCACCTATTTTTGAAGAAGCTAGGCTAGAGGCTTATGTTATTGGATATAAGGAAAATCAAGGAAAAGGAAGCGCTTTAAAAACAGCTTTTTCTTATATACAAAAAAGGTATAAAGAAGAAGCCATTATAGTTACTGCCGATGCAGATGGACAGCACCAAGTTAAAGATATAATAGCTGTCGCAGAGGATGTAAAACAGTATCCCAAAGCATTGATACTAGGAACCAGGAGCTTTGATAAACAAGTGCCGGTGAGAAGTAGACTTGGAAATAAGATTACTTCTTTTATATTTCAATTATCTTCAGGTATCAAAATTAAGGATACTCAAACAGGACTTAGAGCATTTGATGGTAAAGCGCTCTCATACCTATTAAAGATTCAGGGCAGTCACTATGAGTATGAAATGAATATGCTTATGAATTGGGCAAAGGATCAAAAAGAAATCTATGAAAATCCTATTGAAACGATTTATATGAAAGAGAATTCAAGTTCACATTTCCAACCGATCAAGGATTCTTTTCTAATTTACAAGGAAATCATAAAATTTAGCTGTTCCTCATTTATTGCATTTTTAGCAGATTATATTCTGTATGCTTTATTAATTATACTCACTAAAGGGCTTCCCATAAATTTAAGCATTGGCATAAGCAATGTGGGTTCTAGAATAATGAGTGCTATTTTAAATTTTAATCTCAACAGAAGGTTCGTTTTTAAAAGTGACAATAACGTGTTTAAAACAGCCCTGCAGTATGCAGCACTTGCAACGGGGATTTTAGTATTAAATACCCTCCTTTTAGCACTTTTAGTTCATACCTTCATTGCTAATCAATTTATTGCTAAGATTGTAGTAGAATTAGTTTTATTCATTGTAAGCTGCACGGTGCAAAAACAAATCATTTTTAAAAAAGCAGAAAAAGTAGATGGAATAGGTGAAGGCAGATGAAATATATCTCAAAAAGAAAACCACCTTATTGGTGGGCTATTACGTATAGCATACTACTCGTAGGATTTACTAGCTTTGTTTTACTAAAAGTATTTGTTATCCAATCTACGCAAGTAACAGATATTAAAGGTAGTGGCATTTATTTAGAAGAAGATAAAGATAACCTTAATCATAAGGTGCAAGAACAAGCTAATGAGAATGGTGAAACTTATAATAGTAGTGACGATCAGGCGGCAGAAAAAGATACCTCTGTTAACCTTGGTGATACTACAACTAAGCAGGTAGCAGAAGTAACCGATTATTCTTATAAAGATGATAATATAAGTATTACTATCAATGAAAAGCAAATAGATGATACAAAAGTATATATTGCAGATATTCAATTAAGCAATGTGAAATATTTAAAAACAGCTTTAGCTAACAATGCCTATGGCAGAAATATTAAAGAAAAGACCTCTGAAATGGCCGAGCAAAATAGTGCGATTTTAGCTATTAATGGTGATTACTACGGGTTTCGTGACTATGGATATGTCTTACGTAATGGGGTACTGTATCGTAGCAATTATGGCAAGGAAACTGATGAGGCCTTCGTAATTTATGAAGACGGGAACTGTGAAGTGGTGACAGAAAGTGATGAAACAGCAGAAAGTTTGCTAGAAAACGGAGCTGTTCAGATCTTATCTTTTGGGCCTGGGTTAATTGAAGATGGCACTATAGCTGTTAGCCAAAATGAGGAGGTAGACCAAGCTAAAAGAAGTAATCCTAGAACAGCCATTGGTATGATAGAACCACTTCATTATGTCATTGTTGTATCTGATGGAAGAACAAGTGAAAGTGAAGGCTTAACCCTTTATGAGCTAGCAGAAGTAATGAAGGATAGTGGCTGCAGTGAGGCCTATAATTTAGATGGTGGTGGTTCTAGTACGCTTTGGTTTAATGGTAAGGTCATTAATAATCCTACAGATGGTAGAAAACTAGGAGAACGTGAGGTGAGCGACATTGTCTACATCGGCTATTAATAGAAAAGAAAGAGTCAGAAAAGGGTTTATCGGGATGTTGGTTACTACTTTATGTTGTATTATATTTGCTATGATTTATAATCATTTTGGCCATGGCGTCTATTCATTTTATATGACCTATATGTTTTTACTTCCACTTGTTTTAGGAGGAGGTGTATATGGTCTTATGCTAATATTACCCCAAATAAAAGAGGTTTCTAGACTCCCCTTTAATTTATATAATTCAGGTGTTGCTACATTAACGATTGGTAGCTTACTAAAGGGTATTTTTGAAATAGCAGGGACATCTTCACCGTATGTAGTGGTTTATTGGTTAGTTGGTACTTTAATGATTGTTTTTTCAGTACTAATGGTAGTAAGACAAAGAGCGGTTAATTGATTATGAAAATATTTATTGAACTTTCTAGATGTTTATTATAAACTTATGAGCAAGAGTTGGTAGAATGAATTTTTAAAATAATAAGCCAATAACTTTATATCACAAAATATTTGACAAGATAAGGAGGGTCATATGGCTAAATTAGAGTGTCAGTTACAGGGTGATTTTAATAGAATTCTAGATGCATTAGAAAAGAAGATAATGGGAGGCAGCATATCTGCTACCAAAGAAGGTAGTAGTGATTATGTGCTTAATGATATCCGGTGTGCTGTTAGAGTATATGAGAGATACAGTATGCTAGGAGGGAATCGTGTAAGCCTTAATATTACGTTAGTGGGGAATAATGAGAGTTCCTTTTTATCTGCAATTACAGCAGGAGGTAGCCAAGCAGTATTATTTAAAATCAATACTTTAGGCGAAGAAGCATTTTTAGATTGTATTACTGAGGTTGTAAAGCAGTATAGTAAATATTAAATACTTTTATGAGTCCTAAGACATCGAGAGCGTATTAAAAAGATGGCTTAGGATTTTCGCATATCTATGAATTCTAACAAAGATTATTTGAGACTATAAGAAACAAAATGTAATAATAGATTATAAATGGATAGATGTAGTAGCGTTAAGAAATAAAGGGGAAATGTCAATTGAAACAGACTAAACAAATGTCAGAAACTTTACTAGTTGGTTCTTTGCTTGCAATGGTAGGTGGTTTTTTAGATGTCTATACTTATATAACTAGAGGAGGTGTTTTTGCTAATGCCCAAACTGGAAATATTGTGCTATTAGGAATAACACTCTCAGAAGGAAACATTAAAAAGGCCCTTACTTATATGATTCCTATTATTGCCTTTGTGTTAGGAATTATTGTTGCAGAAGCTATAAAAAATAAGTATAAAACAAAAGAGAGGGTGCATTGGAGACAGATTATTGTACTTATTGAAGGCATAACACTATTGCTAGTAGCCTTTATTCCAGATACTCAAAATATGGCAGCTAATGCGATTATTGCCTTTGTATGTTCTTTGCAAGTTGAAAGCTTTAGAAAGGTAGAGGGAAATCCCTATGCAACTACTATGTGCACTGGTAATTTAAGAAGTGGTACAGAGCTATTTTATTATTATAGAAAGAATAAGGATCGAAAAGCTTTAGTTAAGAGCCTACAATATTTTTGTATTATTTTATTTTTTATTGTTGGGGCTTGTATAGGAACTATTTTATCTAAAATCTTTTTCTTAAAGGCAGTATTATTTTCATTAGTACTTTTAGTAATTGTTATCTTACTCATGCATAAAAAAGAAAACTAGAGTAATACCCTACAGCATATTACATAGAATGTCGGGAAGAAATGAGAAAGCTATACTATACTTTAATAAAGGTGATGGTGATATGAATTTATTAGATAGTATGAATGAAGTAATACAGTATATTGAAAGGAATCTAGGGGAAAAAATTGATTACGCGGAAGTAGCTAAAGTAGCAGGCTGTTCACAGTGGTATTTGCAGCGAATGTTTATGTCTATTACCGATGTTTCTATTTCTGAGTATATTAGAAGAAGAAGACTAACTTTAGCAGCCTTTGATCTTAAAAATAGTGATCAAAGTATATTAGAGATTGCTTTAAACTATGGCTATCAATCTTCTGATGCTTTTACAAGGGCTTTTAAAGCCTTGCACCTAGTAACGCCTTCTAAGGCTAGAGAAAATGGTGTACTTCTAAAATCATATGCACCCATTACTTTTGTACTATCTATTAAAGGAGTGGCAGCTATGAATTATAAGATTCAAGAAAATGAGGCAATGCGTGTCGTAGGGGTTAAAAAGTGGTTTTCAACTATTGATAATGGTCAATTAAAAGAAATACCTAAAATGTGGGATGAATTTCCTGAAGAAAAAAGGCAGCAGCTTAAAAGTTTATCAGTATCAGGAGAAGTCGTAGGTATGTGTGCTGACATGTACAATGATGGTTTTGATTACTGGATAGGTGTTATCACCAATAAGCCATGTCCAGAAGGGATGTCTGAAATGACAATACCAGCTTCGACATGGGCTATTTTCGAAGTCATTGGACCTATACGTCCTTTACCTAATACCATGCAAGACATATGGGGCAGAATTTTTTCAGAATGGCTTCCTAACTCTGGTTATGAGCATGCAGAAGTACCAGAATTAGAATGCTATAGTAATGGCGATTGTATGGCTGATGACTATAAGAGTGAGATTTGGATTCCGATTGTTAAAATATCATATTAAGTTTGTTTTATTAGGATGATTTGCTATAATAAATTTAATGTATTAAAGAATAGAATACAAAAATTTGTAGCGCCTTTGAGGGGGAAAAGTGTATGGCACAAACAACAAAAAAGGCATTAGCAGCATCTCTAAAAAAGCTTTTAACTCAAAAAACACTAGATAAAATTACTGTGATTGATATTGTAGAAGACTGTGAAGTGAATAGACAGACCTTCTATTACCATTTTCAAGATATATATGATTTAGTAGAATGGATTTTTGCTACAGATGCAGCTAAAGCACTTGATGGCAAAAAAACATATAATACATGGCAACAAGGCTTCTTGCAGATTTTTGAGTATGTATTAGATAATAAAGAATTAGTTATGAATACCTATCATTCTGTAAGGCGCGATCAATTAGAACATTATCTTTATGATGTCACTTATGACTTATTAATTGGCGTAGTAGAAGAAAAAGCAGTAGGTATGAAAGTGCGTGAAGAAGATAAGCATGCTATAGCACATTTTTATAAGTTTGGTTTTGTGGGCTTGATGTTAGAGTGGATTAGTAGTGGTATGAAAGAAGATCCTGAGCATATTATTGAGCAACTCAGCATTTTGATGAAGGGCAATATTACAAGAGCCCTTGAAAAATACCGTAGTGATCATCAAATCTAGACAAATGACCTAGAATGTATAAATTTTTTACAATATCGCCGCTGTGTCTAAAGTTTTGACACAGCGGTTTTATTGTCTATGGCACAGTAGGTGAAACGGCAGTAAGATGAAGTTACAAAGCAAATCACGGAGGTGTTAGATATGTATTATTCAAATGGTAATTATGAGGCATTTGCTCGCCCTGAAAAACCAGAAGGTGTAGATAGAAAATCAGCTTATCTTGTAGGAAGTGGACTAGCTTCACTAGCTGCAGCATGTTTTCTTATTAGAGATGGACAAATGAAGGGTGAACATATTCATATTTTAGAAGAAATGAGTTTACCTGGTGGAGCTTGTGACGGTATCAAAGATGCACAAAAAGGTTTTATTATTCGCGGTGGACGTGAGATGGAAAACCACTTTGAATGCTTATGGGATTTATTCCGCTCTATCCCATCTATTGAAACAGAAGGTGTGAGTGTATTAGATGAATATTATTGGCTTAATAAACATGACCCTAACTATTCTTTAATGCGCGCCTCTGTTAATAGAGGAGAAGATGCTCACACAGATGGTAAATTTGAGCTTTCTGATAAAGCATCTATGCAAATTATTAAGCTTTTCATGACTAAAGATGAAGCTTTATATGATAAAACCATAGATGATGTTTTTGATGATGAATTCTATGCATCAAACTTCTGGCTTTATTGGCAAACCATGTTTGCCTTTGAAAAATGGCATAGTGCCCTTGAAATGAAGCTCTATATCCAACGATTCATTCATCATATCGGAGGTTTACCAGACTTTTCAGCACTTAAGTTTACTAAGTACAATCAATATGAATCATTGATTTTACCTATGATAAAATACTTAGAAGCGCATCATGTTCACTTCCAATATGACACAAGAGTAGAAAATGTTATTTTTGAAATCACTAAAGATAAGAAAGTAGCTAAACAAATTATTTGTGTTCATAACGGTAAAAAAGAAGTAATAGATCTTATTGAAGATGATTTAGTATTTGTAACTAATGGGAGCTGCACAGAAAACTCAACTCTTGGAGATGATGATCATGCACCTGTAATGAATACAAAACCTGGAGAAGGTGGCTGCTGGCAGCTTTGGAAAAATATTGCCGCTCAAGATCCTTCTTTTGGACGTCCAGAAAAGTTCTGTTCTCATATTGATAAAACTAACTGGGAGTCAGCAACAGTAACAACTTTAGATGACCGTATTCCTAAATATATTGAAAAAATGTGTAAACGTGACCCATTTAGTGGTAAGGTTGTTACCGGCGGCATTATTACAGTTAAAGATTCTAGCTGGCTTATGAGCTATACTTTAAATCGTCAACCTCACTTTAAAGAACAACCTAAAGATCAACTAGTGGTATGGATTTATGGTTTATATACAGACGTACCAGGAGATTATATTAAAAAACCTATGAAAGAATGTACAGGTAATGAAATTGTACAAGAATGGCTTTATCATATGGGAGTTCCAGAAGCGGAAATAGCGGAACTTTCAAGAACAGGAGCACATTGTATTCCTTGTATGATGCCTTATATCACAGCCTTCTTTATGCCTAGAACAAAAGGGGATCGTCCAAAAGTTGTACCAGATGGTTGTGTTAACTTTGCCTTTATCGGTCAATTCGCTGATACAGTACGTGATACTGTCTTTACAACAGAGTACTCTGTGAGAACAGGTATGGAAGCTGTTTATACCCTATTAGATGTAGACCGTGGGGTACCAGAAGTATTTGGATCTTGTTATGATGTACGTGTGTTATTAGATTCAACCTCAAAAATGATGGATGGCAAGAAGCTTACAGATATTAAGCTCCCACTATTAGCAGGCCTTGTAGAAAAGGCTACGTTAAAGAAAATTAAAGGAACTATCATTGAAGAACTACTTGAAAGATATCATTTAATTTAAAATGAAGATGAATAGCTGCTATTAGATGTTGGTATGACGATCTAGTAGCAGCTATTGTATTTGTAAGGAGAGTTAGAGGATATTATGTTGACAAATAGTTCAAAAAAAGTTATCATAAATAAAACTTTGAATATCAAAGTAAATGCACAGCGAATAAATACTAATAAAAATAGATAGATTAAAGATAATAAAAATTTTATGAGGGAAAGGTATCCAAATGATTAGAATTATTACAGACAGTACATGTGATTTAACAAAAGCAGACCAAGAAAAACTAGGTATTACTGTTATTCCATTACAGGTATTATTTGGCACAACTCAATATACAGATGGTGTTGATTTAACCACAGAAGAATTTTATCAAAAGTTAGAAACAGAAAAAGAATTACCAACAACGACTCAAATTAATCCAGATACATTTGTAAATGTATTTGAAGAGTATTTAAAACAAGGGGATGAAATCATTACCATTTTATTATCCTCTCATTTAAGTGGGACTTATCAATCTGCAGTTATTGCTAAAGAAATGTTAGAGACAGATAAGATTCATCTTATAGATTCTCAAAATGTAACACTCGGTTTAGCTTTAATAGTTAGAGAAGCTGTTAAGCTAAGAGACAACGGCTTAAGTGCCAAAGATATAGTAAACAAGATAGAAGAGCTAAAAGGTCAAGTGAGAGTAGTTGCTATTGTGGATACCCTTAAATATCTACAAAAGGGTGGTAGAATTTCAGCAGCAAGTGCAGTAGTAGGAACTGCACTTGGTATTAAACCGATTGTACAAGTAAAAGATGGTATTGTTCAGGTACTAGGCAAAGAACGTGGTCAAAAGAAAATGTATAAGTTTATTACTAGTTATTTAGAAGAAAACCAAATAGATACCAATTATTCAGTAGTATATGCACATTCTATGGCAGAAGCATCACTTGAGCCACTTAAAGAAATGATTCAGGAGAAGTATGAGATTAAAGAGAGCAGCACTGTAGGTATTGGAAGTACAGTAGGAACGCATGTAGGACCTGGAGCAGTTGGTATTGCTTTCGTAACAAAATAATATAAAGATTTAACAAATAATGAGATAAGTAAATAAAAGAGTTGGTGCCAATAAAGTGTACCAACTTTTTTTATTTACTTAAATTGATGGTTATAAATAGTAGAGAGAGCTTGCGCTTATTATGGAAGACAATATTATACAAATATTCACATGACTAGCTATATACATCAAATGGCCTCCAGCCTATAATTTGCTTAAGGTAACTTATAGATATAAGTTATTAAGAAATAAGGAGGTTTTGAGCATGAGATATGGACATTTTGATAATGATAGGCGAGAGTATGTAATTGATCGAGTGGATTTACCCACATCTTGGACAAATTATCTTGGTGTGAAAGATACTTGTGTTGTTGTCAATCATACAGCAGGTGGATATATGTTTTATAAGACACCAGAGTATCATAGGGTGACTAGATTTCGTGGTAATAGTGTGCCAATGGATAGACCAGGGCACTACGTTTATATTAGAGATAATGAGACGAAGGACTATTGGAGTATTTCTTGGCAGCCAGTAGGGAAGTCTCTAGATCAAGCAGAGTATACCTGTCGTCATGGTATGTCCTACTCAGTGTATGAATGTGATTATAGTAAGATTAAAGCATCTCAGACTCTAGTGGTACCTTTAAATGAAGATGTAGAATTATGGGACGTGAAGATTAAAAATGAAGATACAATACCTAGAAGTTTAAGTTTGTTTTCCTACTGTGAGTTTTCTTTTCATCATATCATGATTGATAATCAAAATTTCCAAATGAGTATGTACTGTGCAGGTTCCTCCTATGAAGATGGGATTATAGAGCATGATTTATTTTATGAAGAATTTGGTTATCAATATTTCACAGCCAATTTTGAGCCAGATGGATTCGATTGTTTAAGAGATCAGTTCCTAGGCTTATATCATACAGAAGATAATCCTATAGCAGTAATAAAGGGAAAGTGTAGTGGTTCCTATGAATTAGGAAATAATCACTGTGGCTCCTTACAAAAGGATATTATCCTTCAACCAGGTGAAGAGATTAGAGTGATATTCATGTTGGGAGAAGGAGATAGATCTGCTGGTAAAGAGATGCGGAAGAAGTATAGTGATCTTAAAGAAGTTGATCAAGTTTATATAGATTTAAGAAATTATTGGGACCATAAGTTTAGTAAGCTTCAGATTCATACACCTAATGAAGGTATGAATACAATGATTAATACTTGGACTTTATATCAGGCAGAAATTAATGTTATGTTTTCTAGATTTGCTTCTTTTATTGAAGTGGGTGGAAGAACGGGATTAGGCTATAGGGATACAGCACAAGATGCTATGACAATTCCACATTCAAATCCTGAGAAATGTCGCCAGAGAATTATAGAGCTATTAAGAGGTCTAGTATCCGAAGGGTATGGATTACATTTATTTCAACCTGAATGGTTTGAAGAGGATAAGGATGTAAAACCTTTTAAATCTCCTACCGTTATACCAGACTTTGATAAAAGTAATATGATTCATGGATTAAAGGATGCCTGCTCAGATGATGCACTTTGGTTAGTGGCTTCCATTGTAGAATACATAAAAGAAACTGGAGATTTTGGCTTTGCGGACATTGAAGTTTCTTATGCCGATGGAGGAAGAGGAACAGTTTATGAGCATATGACTAGGATACTTGATTTCTCTGCTAAACAGGTAGGGAAAACTGGTATTTGTAAGGGACTGAGAGCAGACTGGAATGATTGTCTTAATTTAGGTGGCGGCGAAAGTGCTATGGTTTCCTTTTTACATTACTGGGCACTACAACATTTTCTTGAACTTGCTTCTTATCTAGATAGAACAGCAGATGTAAAAAAATATACGGCTATGGCAGAGCATGTAAAGAAAGTTTGTGATGAAGAACTTTGGGATGAAGAATGGTTTATCCGTGGTATTACTAAGGCTGGTAAAAAGATAGGGACAATAGAGGATGTAGAGGGAAAAATTCACCTTGAATCTAATGCATGGGCTGTATTATCTAAGGCGGCATCTCTAGAAAAAGGGAAAATGGCTATGGATAGTATATATAAACACTTGTTTACGCCTTATGGTATTATGCTTAATGCACCGTCTTATACTGTACCAGATGATGATATTGGCTTTGTGACGAGAGTTTATCCAGGTTTAAAAGAAAATGGAGCGATTTTCTCACATCCTAATCCTTGGGCATGGGCAGCTGAGTGTATACTAGGTAGAGGAGATAAGGCAATGGCGTATTATAATGCCCTTTGTCCTTATTATCAAAATGACATGATTGGGATAAGGGAAGCAGAGCCCTATTCTTATTGTCAATTTATTGTAGGTCGTGATCACACAGCTTTTGGCAGGGCAAGGCATCCTTTTATGACAGGAACAGGTGGTTGGGCTTACTTTTCAGCTACAAGATATATGCTAGGAATCAGACCTCAATTTGATTATTTAGAAATAGATCCTTGTATTCCTTCTGAATGGGGAAGTTTTTCAGTAACAAGAAAGTGGCGAGATGCTACCTATAACATCGTTATAGAAAACCCAGAAGGCATAATGAAGGGAATAAAAGAGATTATTATGAATGGTAATAAAGTAGATAGAATTGTAGCTGGGGAGAAGGGAACTACACATCAAGTAACCGTCATTATGGGAAAAGAAGGGGTGTGTTAGAATGATACAATTTGGTACAGGTGGCTGGAGAGCCATTATTGGAGATGAGTTTACTAAAGCCAATATACAGTTATTAGCAAAAGCACTTTGTAATAAAATGAGAAGTGAAGGGGTCAGTCATAAAGGGATTGTTATAGGGTACGATAGAAGATTTTTATCTAAAGAAGCTATGAGATGGGCTGGACAGGTGTTTGCAGCAGAAGGAATCCACACGTATTTAGTAAACAAAGCATCTCCTACACCGCTTATTATGTTTTATGTCATGAAGTATGAATTACCTTATGGAATGATGATTACTGCAAGTCATAATCCTGCTATCTATAACGGAGTAAAAGTGTTTACCGCTGGAGGTAGAGATGCAGATGAAATACAAACTAATGAGCTAGAAGCATATGCACAAAAAGTGGATGCATCGGATATTAAAGAAATGGATTATGATGAAGCACTGGAAAAAGGGGTCATTAAAGAGATTTATCCATTAAACGAATATCTTGATAACATTATAGAAGCAGTAAACATGAGTGCAATTCGTCAGAAAAGCTTAAAGATCATATTAGATCCTATGTATGGTGTAAGTGAAACTTCATTAAAGACGATTTTACTAACAGCTAGATGTGAGGTAGATACGATTCATGATAGACATGATACATTATTTGGAGGTAAGTTACCTTCCCCTTCAGCTGCTACATTAAGCGCACTTCAAAGCCGTGTTGTTGAGAAAAAGTGTGATATTGGTATTGCAACTGATGGTGATGCAGATAGAATTGGTATTATAGATGATACAGGACGTTTTTTACATCCTAATGAAATCTTAGTACTGCTATACTACTATTTAGTAAAATATAAGGGATGGAAGGGGCCTGTTGTAAGAAACATTGCTACAACTCATATGCTTGATAAAGTGGCAGCAAAGCTAGGTGAAACATGTTATGAAGTCCCTGTAGGTTTTAAATATATTTCAGCTAAAATGAGTGAAACAGATGCTATCATAGGGGGAGAGTCTTCAGGAGGATTGACTGTAAAAGGACATATCAATGGAAAAGATGGCATTTATGCAGCAGCTCTATTAGTAGAAATGGTGGCTGTAACGAATAAAAAACTCTCTGAAATAGTTAAGGATATTGAGGCAGAATGTGGTAGGATTTTTATGGAAGAGAGAGACTACAAGTTTAACTTAGAAAAGAAAGCAAGTATTTATAATCTTTTAATGGTAGAAAAGAAAATACCTAAGCTTCCTTTTCCTATAGAAAAACTTTCTTATTTAGATGGTAGTAAGGTTTATTTTGAAAATGGCGGATGGGTAATTTGTAGATTTTCTGGTACAGAACCATTACTTCGTATCTTTTGTGAGATGCCGACCTTAGATGAAGCAAAACAAGTCTGTGAGCTATATGAATCATTTTTAGAGTTATAAAAGTCTGTAGATTAATAAAAACACCCCATTTCATGATATAGATGGGGTGTTTTTATTCCGATATAATAGGTATAGGAGAAAATACTGCTAAGCTAATAGGGGGAGTAAAATGAGGAGAGTGGGGAAGAAAAGAGAACTAAGGTGGAGTATGACACAAATGCTAATCTTAGGTTGGTTACTACCTTTAATGCTATTATCTATTAGTATGTTGGTTGTAATGGTTAATAGGAATAGTAAGCAAATTGAAGAAACCATATTAGTTTCTACCAAGAAAGCAACGGAAAATTGTATTGATAAAATGAATGCAGTTATTACAGCATCAAGAAATGCTTCTTACATATCGACTATAAGGGAGAGCTATCAGCAGTATTTAAAGGATAAAAACAATAGGCAACTTTACTTAGAGGTCACACAGTTTTTAAATCAACAGTATAGATATAATGATATGATTCAAAGCACTATGCTTTATTTTGTAGATAAGCCAGATCATATTTATCATACGTATAGTAATGTAGCAGGTGCTACGTATAGTAGCGTCGGTGAATTTAAGGCCAAGGCTCATAGTATTATCCAAGAAGAGGCTACTACCTTGGGAACTAAAGTTAAATTTCTCAATATAAATGGTAAGCTCTATCTTGTAAGAAACATGGTGACTTCCAACTATAAGACTTTTGCGGTTATTGTCATGGAAGTAAACACACAAACAATGTTTGAAAGTTTACAAAGTATTGTTTGGTATGTAGACAGTATGGTGTATATAGATGATGGTATTTTAGTGGATTCAGCTACGGGAGGTATGAAGGATTATAAACATTATTTAGAAAAACCAATTTCGAGAGAGCCTCATTTATATGAGGGTAAGGAATCTATAGTTGTTATGTCTCAGAAAGTAGAAAGTCAGTATATTACTTATGTAATAAAGCTAGATAAGATGGCTATTGTGAATGAGAATGACATTATTATTTATATGTTTATTATTTTTGTGTTGTTTATGATTCCACTTATTATCATTATCTTTTACTTCTTTCATAAAAATATCAATAAACCTATAACAAAGCTAGTCGTTGTCTCACGTGAAATAGAAAAAGGGAACTTTGAAATTCGGCTACCAGCACTTAGTGAAAATGCAGAATTTAACTATTTAGGAGAAACCTTTAATAATATGTTAACAAAACTGCAAACGCTTTTTGAAAAAATTTATTTAGAAGAAATTGCCCTTAGAGATGCCAATATTATGGCACTACAATCTCAGATTAATCCACATTTTTTAAATAATACATTAGAGATTATTAACTGGGAAGCAAGGATGTCTGATAATGATAAGTTAAGTCAAATGATAGAGGCGTTGTCTGTAATGATGGAAGCTACAATGAATAGAAAGAAGCAATCCCTTATTCCTTTAGCAGAAGAGCTAACTTATGTAGATGCCTATCTTTATATCATCAGTCAACGATTTGGAAGTCAATTTGAATTTAGCAAAGAGATAGATGAACAATTACTAGATATAAAAGTGCCTAGATTAATTATACAGCCTATTATGGAAAATGCAGTAGAGCATGGAATGGATGAGTATGGGAAACGAAAGGTTTTTTTGAAAATTTATCAAGATGATAATCAAATTCTTATTCAAATAAAAGATAATGGAAAGCTGACTAGGCATGATATAGAGAAAATAGGAAGTCTGCTTAATGACAATCAAGAAAGACAAGATGAAAAGGCACTCAATTTAGGAATTTATAATGTTAATAAGAGGCTTAAAATTATTTACGGAGGAGCTTGTGGACTTGTTATTAAACCAGATCAAGATGGACATACATTGAGCATAATTACCATAAATGACAAGCCATTTTCACAATAATATGCAATAAATAACAATACCAATCATTAACCTAAGTCTAAAAATAAGGTATGATTATTTTAAGATAAGTGCACATCTAAAAAAAGAATCTGGGAGGAATAGTTATGAAAATGAAAAAGGTAGTAGGGGTAATAATGACATCTGCTATGGTAATTTCATTAACAGCTTGTAATAGTACATCACCATCATCTGTTAATACACCTGAAGGAACAAGTAAGACAGAACAAAGTGCAAGTCCTAAAGCGAGTGGCCCTGTTACTTTAAATGTTACAACAACTTATGCAGGTAATGATGGAAATGCAGAGAATTATCAGCAAGCAGTAGCAAACTGGGAAAAAGAAACTGGAAATAAAATTAATGATTCATCTGCAACTTCTGATGAAACCTTTAAAGCTCGTGTTCTATCTGACTTTGAAACTGGGTCAGAACCAGATGTATTATTCTACTTTAATGGTGTTGACTCCAATGCTTTTGTAGAAGCAGGTAAAGTGGTATCTCTCGATACTATTCGCGCAGAATATCCAGATTATGCTACTAATATGAAAGATGCTATGTTAGGAGCCTCTCCAGCAGATGGTAAGAACTATTCAGTACCAGTTAACGGCTATTGGGAAGGTTTATTTGTTAATAAAGCAGTATGTGAGGCAGCTGGTGTAAAAATTCCAGATGCTAATACAACATGGGACGAATTCCTTGAAACTTGTCAAAAAATTAAAGATGCAGGTTATGCACCTATTGCAGCATCTTTAGCCACAGTACCTCATTATTGGTTTGAGTTTTCAATCTATAATCATCTAGATGTTGCTACTCATAGTACTCTTCCAAAATCTGTTACAGATGAAAACGGTAAAGCTTGGGTTGCTGGTTTAAATGACATTAAACTTTTATATGAAAAAGGCTTTTTCCCAGAAAATACGCTAACAGGTACAGATGATGAAACTGTACAATTATTTATCGATAATAAAGCAGCATTCCTTATTGATGGTTCATGGAAAGTAGGAGGAATTGAAGGGTTAACAGATAAAATTGATAACTTTACAGTGACTTATGTTCCAGGTAAAAATAAACGTTTATCTACAGATGTTATCGGAGGACTTTCTTCAGGGTATTATATTACAACAAAAGCATGGGAAGACCCAGAAAAACGTGATGCAGCAGCTAAATTTATTTCTTATATGACAAGTGATGATATGGTATCAAAATTTGCCGGTGTATCTGCATCTGCATTGAAGAATGGTGTAAAAGTGGATGAAAGTCAATTATCTTCTCTTGCACTTGATGGAGTTGCTATGATGAAAGGTGCCACAGGTATGACAGGAGCTGTACAAGATCATATTCCAGCAGAAGCTAGAGTTCCTGTATTTGATGGTATGCCTAATCTTGTAGTAGGTAAAGCTGACATAACAGAATCAATTACACAAGTACTAGAAATGATACCTAAAAAATAAATGACTAGATAGAGACAATCTTATACACATTAAGAACCGGAGAGGATAGCGTTTCTCCGGTTCTATTCATAAAGAGGGTGAAATGATGGGTGCTAATATATATAAAAATAAAAAGTTAATTATATTTTTTTTACTACCCGCGTTTGGATTTATGACGGTTTTCTTATACTATCCTTTCGTACAGAATATTATTAACAGTTTTCAAGAAATAAATGGTTTGGGTTCAGCGGCAAGTGAGTGGAATCAGCCATGGTATAGTAATTATGTGACATTGTTCACAGATAAGGATATGTGGACTGCTTTTAAAAATACATTTATTATGATTATTGTTACTATAATAGGGCAAGTAGGCATTGCATTAGTATTAGCATTACTTGTTAATAATATTGAAAGAGGAGCAGTATTTTTTAGAGTCGTATTTTTCTTTCCTATTGTTGTTTCAGCGACGGCACTAGGATTACTATTTAATTTGATTTTTCTTTATGACAAAGGTATGATTAATCAAATTTTAGAAGCATTAGGCGTAACGACTCTGATTGATTGGAAAGATCCAGCACATGCATTAATAACAATGATGATGCCAGTTATGTGGCAATATGTAGGATTTTATTTTATTATTCTTGTGACGGGTTTAAATGGAATAGATGATGAGCTCTATGAAGCAGCAGATATTGATGGCGCATCTAAGTGGCAAAAGATACGTTATTTATCTATACCGCTCATACATAATACTATCTGCACATGCATAGTATTAGCTGTTACAGGGGCTCTTAAAATATTTGACCTTCCTTGGGTAATGTTCCCTAAAGGAATGCCTTTTGGAGAGACTTGGCTAATGGGAACTTATATGTATTATCAGACTTTTAATGCAACCAATGTAGATTATAGTTCTGCAATTGCTGTTATTATTGTTATTATGGGAATTATTTTATCCAAGGGTGTTAACCTAATCTTTAGAGAAAAAGAATACTGATAGGAGGGCTTAAATAAGATGAATAAATCAATTAGGGTTAAGAAATTTCCAATTAAACTATCTACACCTTTTATATATTTAGCCCTCTCTTTATGGGCATCAACAACAATTTATCCGATTATATGGGTTGTGCTTAATTCTTTTAAAGATAGAAGACAGATTTTATCTAATTCTTTCGCACTACCAGTAGGGGAGTTATTTACTTTAGATAATTATATTTTAGCGTTTCAAAGAGTAAATATATTTGGGGCATATAGAAACAGTCTAATTATTTCCCTTACAGTAGCAGCTGTTGTTATTTTATTAGCAGGGTTTGCATCTTATGTACTTGTACGTTATGAATTTATTGGAAAGAACCTATTACAATCCATGGTAATAGCAGGTATGATGTTTCCTATTTTCTCAACAATTATCCCTGTTTTTAGAATGATGAATGCGTGGGGAATTACCAATACAGATAATCTATGGTTATCTTTATTTGCTACAGCCTTACCACAAATTGCTGGGAATATGTCTTTTGCTATTGTTGTCCTCGTAGGATTTATTAAGGGATTACCTATAGAATTAGAAGAGGCAGCTTACATGGAAGGATGTAATATGTTTCAGATTTTCTTTAGGGTGGTCATGCCTTTAACCAAACCTTCTTTTGCAACAGTAGGTATATTTACCTTCCTATGGAGCTATAATGATTTATTTACACAAATGTTTACTTTACGTGTTAAGAGTCAATGGGCTATTACAAGATTACTCAATGAGCTCACCTCTATGGAAGGGACTAATTATGGATTAATGGCAGCCGCTGTTACAATTGTTGTCATTCCTGTACTCATTGTATATATTTTCTTACAAAAGTATATTATTAAAGGATTAACAGCAGGGGCAGTAAAAGGCTGATGAAATGATAGTTTTAATTCACTAACCTTTTGAAACATGATATACTAAGGAAGTAGTCTAAGTTTTAATATTCGTTATAATTGGTATTAAATAACTATTTAGAAATTAATTCCTAACAAATATATAATGGGGTTCAGGGGGTAGGAACAAAATGTATAAGGTGGTTATTATTGACGATGAACCAATTATTGTAGATGGATTGAAAAAGAAGGTTCATTGGCAACAGTGGAACTGTGAAGTAGTTGGTACTGCTAGTAATGGACAAGAGGGATTAGAGATTATTCAAAAATACCAGCCAGACATTGTTTTTTCTGATATTTGTATGGCAAGGATGGATGGTTTAACTATGATCGCTAGCCTCATTTCACAGTATCCACATATGCAAATTGCTATATTAACAGGACATAGAAATTTTGATTATGCACAACAGGCTATTCGATTAGGTGTAAGAAGATATTTATTAAAGCCTTCTAAGATGAATGAATTAGAGGAAGCTATTCAAATAATGGTAAGTAATCTTGAAAGCTACTTACTTGAGTCTAAAGATATAAAAGAAAAGAAACAACTAAGTGATGAGGAAGAAGACTTTAAGATTGATAATGCTGCCAATAGTTTTATCGTTAAAAATGCGTTAGAATACATTGAAGAAAACTATATGCATAAGTTTAAACTTTCAGATGTGGCAGATAAGGTTTATATTAGTCAATGGTATTTAAGTAAATTATTAAATCGTCATACAGGACAAAATTTCTCAGAAATATTAAATCGTGTAAGAATTGATAAGGCTAAAAAACTTCTAGAAAACCCGGAGTTACGTATTGGTGATATCGCTGAACAGGTAGGCTTCTTAGATGTAGCACATTTTTCTAGGGTATTTAAAAGAGTAGAAAGCATTTCAGCAAATCAGTATAGAAATACTGTCTTAGGAAAAAATGTTTCGATATTAAAAGAAGTTTAAGATTATAAAATGTAAAGGAGGTGCTCTCTAGCCAATAGGTTAGAGAACACCTCCTTTACTGATGAAACATTTTGTATAAGTAAAACTACTGCTTTAAAAGCATACCACCAAAGAAAATATCTTTAATGGATAGATCCTTTCTTAATATAACAAGATGAGCTATTTTACCAGGAGTAATACTACCATAGGTTTGGTGAATACCAATAGCACGAGCAGGGTTTAATGTAGCTGCTTTAATAGCACTTTCCATAGGGATTCCCATGTTAATAGCAGTACGTAAACAATCCATTAGATGAGTTGCACTACCTGCAATTGTACCATCTTTAAGCGTAGCTAGATTTTTATCTACTGTAACAGCTTGCCCACCTAAACTATAAGTGCCACTTGGCATACCACAAGCCATCATACTATCACTAACTAATATAACACGATCATCACCAAAGAGCTTAAAGGTTGAACGAATGACAGAAGGGTGGATATGAATACCATCACAAATAAGCTCAACCATACAATCGGGCGTATCAAAGGCTGCACCTATTACACCAGGAGCGCGATGAGAAAAGGCTGGCATAGCATTATAAAGGTGTGTGACATGAGTAGCACCAGCTTCAAAGGCTTTTAGTGAAGTATCATAGTCTGCAGTTGTATGAGCAATAGAAAAGCCAACTTGATCTTTGAAAGCACTAATACATTCATAAGCACCAGCTTCTTCAGGAGCAATGGCTACTAATTTAATTAATTGATTAGAAGCCTCTAATAGTCTAGAAAGCATATCTTGATCTGGACAACGAAGGTAGGCTGGATTTTGTGCTCCTTTTTTAGCATAAGAAAGGAAGGGACCTTCTAGATTGATGCCACATAAGGTTGCACCAGGGTGTTTAGGAACATAACTAGCAGCATGTTCGCAAATTTTGATGAGGGTTTCTTCTGGTAAAGTCATAGTAGCAGGACAAATGGTAGTTATACCTTGGCTTAACTGATAAGTAGTAATGGCTTCTAGAGCTTCATCTGTACCATCACAAAAGTCATATCCCATGCAACCATGAAAGTGTATATCGGTTAAACCTGGAATGACATAGCAGTCTGAAGCATCATATGAATCAGCAGAGGAGTCAGAAGAAAGTAAGTGTGGCTCTTCAAAACCAAAGATTTTATCTTCTGAGATAAGTATATTCTTTTTTTCAAATAAAAAGGAATCAGTAAAAACAAGACCATTTTTTATAAGCATAATCATTCTCCTTTCGAGAAGTTTAATAAAAAGCTACTGAGGAATCTTAGAAAGTGCTGCTTCATCCCCTACTAATGTCACATCATTATGTAATTGGAGTACAGAAGCAGGAACTTGAGGGGTAATGGGACCGAAAAAAGCTTCTTTTACAATATCTGCTTTGTTAGCACCATTAACAACAACTAGAATTTTCTTAGCTTGCATAATGGTTTTAATACCCACAGTATAAGCTTGTTTAGGTACATCGTCTAAGGTTTCGAAAAAGCGAGAATTAGCATCAATTGTACTTGGTGTAAGATTAACACAATGTGTTTGTTTTTCAAAAGCAGCACCGGGTTCATTGAAACCAATATGACCATTTAAGCCAAGGCCAAGAAGTTGTAAGTCCACACTCCCACAGTCTTTAATGATCTTATTGTAATCTAAACATGCTTTGTTAGTATCTGTTTCTAAACCGTTAGGCAGGTGGGTTTTATGAAGATTAATATTAATATGCTTAAATAGATGATGCATCATAAAAAAATGATAGCTTTGCTCGTTATCAGGAGATATTCCTTTATATTCATCTAGATTAATAGAGGTTACCTGAGAGAAATCTAAATCGCCTTTTTGATACCAATGAATGAGTTGCTCATAAGTTCCTATAGGCGTAGAGCCAGTTGCTAAACCTAGAACGCAATTAGGTTTCATAATAATTTGAGCAGAGATAATATTAGCTGCCATTCGGCTCATGTAATAGTAATCCTTTGCATGAATAATTTTCATAGTGCAGTTTCCTCCTTATTATAGTATTTACCTTGAGACCATGATACCAATTGAAAAAATGGACTTCAAGCCTTATCACATGACTAGCCAAAAGGAGCAAAAAAAGCGCAGAATTATTATATTCATCTGATAGAAATCCAAAATGTGATGCTTGATTTAGTATGAATTATAAATCTTTTTGAGGAATGTAATCGCTATGATAAATAGAAATTTGCCTAGGAGTTTATGAGAAAGGCTGATGGGAGGAAATGAGAGGAGAAGGGCTATCTTCCAGTGTTCCGGTTCAAATTTTTTGATGCACTAGGCTCACTTATTTGGATGAACGCACGAAAACTCCCGCTGGTCAAACACTCGTGCTAAAATCCATCCAAAACGTTCGCCAAGTGCCTCTAAAAAATTCTCCCAAGTCACCCTTCCAGATATC